>DASZVT010000001.1:0-10098 GCA_035546915.1 Mycobacteriales bacterium
GCCAGGTCGTACGGCTGCCCGGCGGTGTCGGTGAAGGTGCCGGCCGGCATCGTCAGGGGCTTGGCGAGTGCGAGGCCGTGGAACGCCGTGTTGCCACCGCCACCACACGCCGTGACGGCGAGCAGAGACAGCCCGGCCAGCCCGAGCGCGGCCGTTCGCAGCCGGCGCGGTCGAAGCGAGATCTTCATCGGGAACTCCTTGCGGGTAGGGAGGTTCAGGGGGCCGAGGTGCGGCGACGGTGGGCGAGCACGGCGCCGCCGGCAAGCAGGCCGAGTGCGCCGAGGACGATGCCGGCGATGCCCAGCGCGCGTGCCGTGTCGTCGCTCTCGGAGGGGGCGGCCGCGGCGACTGACGGGGCGTCCGGGGTCGCCGCGTCCGGCGCGTTGTCGGCCGCGGTACTCGTGCTGTTCTTGCCGACCAGATGCAAGGTCGGCACCGGGTGGTCCGGCTCTGGTCCGCCGGCCGGGGTGGGTTCGATCCAGCGGACCACGTCGCCGTTGGAGTAGGTCTGGACCGCGGGGAACGCCATGGTGGCTACGTCCGGCAGCGGGCCAGCCGAGATCGCGAACTCCTGGAACTGGTTCGGCGGTATGCCCCCGCCGGGGTCCGCTTTCCAGGTGATGCTGGAGACCACCTCGTCGATGGTGCCGTGGCTGGTCTTCAGCGGGGTGGCCAGCTTGGTGGTGGTCAGGCTCGCAGTCCAACCGGGCACCGGCTGGGTGTCGACCGATGACAACGGCGTGTCGGTCGGGATCTGGACCTGTAGTTCGACGGTGTTCGCGTTCTCTTCGGTGGGGACGCGGAAGACGAGCACGCCGTAGCTGCCCTGGACCGCGGGGGTGTAGCTCACCACCTTGACGTGAGCCTGCGCGCTGGTTGCGGCGCCGACCAGGGCCGTCGCCGCGGTGATCGTCACCACGACTAGGCGAAGCCATCGGCGTGGCGATGCGGACGTGACATGCATGGGGTGCTCCTCGGATGGCTCGAACCGGTCAGCGGACGAGGTAGGTGGACGTGGCGGCATAGGACGTGGTGGCGGAGGTGCGGACTTGGACGGACAGTTGCCAGTGCCCGCTCTGCGGGACGACGACGCGCTGCCCGCCGTGGCCGGTGCTACTGGCCGGAAGGGTGAAGCGGACCGGTCCCAGGTCGCGTCGGGGTTCGGTCAGCAAGCCCGAGACCTCCTGGTACGCAACAGGCTTCCCGTCCGGATCGCGGACCGTGATCTCGACCGTGGCCGGTCCGGGCCGGGTGTGGTCGACCTGCATGCGCACCGCGAGGGTGTCCTGCGGCACGATGCCGTGGGCTGTCACCGATGCGGACCAGGCGGGGTCGTAGGCGGTGCGTCCGGGCTGGACGTCGACCAGGATCGCGGCGACCGCGATGACGCCCACCGACAGCAGCACCTCGGCGCCGACCGAGCGCCGCAGCCCGGGCAGCGCGACCGGATCCGTGGCAGCCGGCGCCGGGCGCGATCGTCCACCGCCGACCCGGCGGCGACCGTAGAACCCGAGCACCAGCAGCAGCACCAGGCCGCCGATCTTGATCAGGACCAGCCGTCCGTACGCGGTGGCGGTGAAGGCCGGCAGTGTCCCGATCTCGCGCCAGGCCTGGTAGGCGCCGGTGCCGACGATGACGGCGACACAGCCGAACGCGAGGTTGGACCAGCGCGGCAGGACTCGGTCCAGCGTCGCGGCGGACGGCCGGGCTGCTGCTGGTAGCAGCAGCACCGTGAGCACGAGTAGGCCGCCCACCCAGGCGCCGACGGCGGCCAGGTGCAGCCCGTCCACGACCGTTGCCAGCGGCGCCTGGCTGCCGGTCCCGGCGTGCTCGGCGAGCGCGAAGCTGGCGAGTCCGACGACGGACAGCGCGGTGACGTCCGGGCGCGGCCGACGCCACGAACCGGTCAGCCGCCGTGGCAGCAGCAACCACGCGGTGACGGCCGCCAGCAGCCCGACCGCCAGTCGGACCAGCAGCATCCGGCCGTAGCGGGTGTGCACGGTCTGGTCCCACAGCGGGCCGGACAGCAGCTGTCCGAGGCCGCGGCCGGAGTCGTACGGACCGGCCAGCGCGAGCAGCGCCAGCGACGAGGCCGCAAGCAGCCCGGCGCCGGCGACGACGAGCTGCCGAGCCCGTTGTCGCGACCACAGTTGCCGCCAGACGAAGGCGCTGAAGGCCAGCACGCCGAGCAGCAGCACGGCGCCTGCGTAGCCCACGAACCGGGCGGTGCCGTTGAGGAATCCCACCCAGGCGCTGCCGTGCGGCGCCGCCGCGGCGGCGTCTCCGGCGACGACCCCGTACCCGAACGTGAAGGTGCCGCTGACCGGGTGGCTGTCGGCGGAGATGACGCGCCAGGCGACGGTGTACGAATTCCGAGCCAGGTCCGGGGGCAGTGCGACGGAGATCCGGTCGTCCTGCCCGCCCGGATGCGTCACCCGGCCTGCGTCGACCCGGCTGCCGGCTCGGTCCAGGACGCGCAGCGAGTCGTCATCCGATGTCACCGACTCGGAGAACGTCAGCGTGACTGCGGCCGGGAGCGTGTCCACTTCGGCGCCTTGGCCGGGCGTGGTCGATTCCAGCACCGCGTGCGCGGACGCCGGTGCCGCGACCACGATCGGTACGACGACCGCGAGCAGCAGCACGGCGAGAGCGCGCGCGGAGCGGCGCCAGCACCGCCGGGTTCCGGCGCGGTCGCGACGGCTAGCCGTGTTCATGCGCTGCCGCGGCAGTGAGCGACACCACCGGAACCCGTAGGTCCACAGTCCCCGCGTTGCGGAAGCGCAGGTGCAAGGTGACGTGGTCGCCGACGACCAGGGTTCGGGTCGGGTTCATCAGCATCAGGTGGCGACCGCCTGGCGTGAGCACCGCGTCCCCGTGCGCCGGCACGGTCAGCGCGCTGATCGCGACCATCGAGGCGGTGCTGCCATGGGACACCGTGTCATGCAGACCGACTTCGCTGCTGACGTCGGATGAAGCGCTGACGAGGGCATCCGGCACGGAACCGCCGTTGGTCACGGTGAAGTACGCCGCCGCGACGGATGGGCTCGCCGGCTGCGGCAGGTATCCGCCGGTGACGCGTAGGGCGCCGACTGTGGCGGACGCGGTCGCGAAGGCCGGTGGGTCCCCGGATGCGGCGGAACCAGAACCGTCGCGGACGACAAGTGCGGCGACGAGGGCGCCGACTGCGACGACGGCCACCAGGCCGCCAGCGAGTTGCCGCGCGGACAACCGTGGGCGCGCGCGGGCACGGGGGATGCGGGCAGACATGACGGAAGCTCCTCGCCCTGGGCAACGCGCTACGCGACGGGAGGCATGCGTTGCCGGATGAAGGGTCGCGGGTGACCCTGGTGGACGGAACCCTGTGACGCCAGTCAGCAGGGCTGGAGCGACGGCGGGCCGCGCAGGCCGAGGGCGCCGATGACACGCGTGCCCGGTTGCAGCCGGGTGCTGACGGGCGCGGCGGCACGGCAGCGGGCCGGTCCGGCTGTGGCCGGGAGCAGCCAGCCGAACACCCGGAGCAGCGCGCGGCGGAGTGCCACCAGCAACGCACCGAGCTGGACCAGCACGCGCTCACCCAGCCGCAACCAGAGTCCGACCAGCGCCGCGGCGGCGATGTGCGCGGCCAGCATCAGCAGACCGTGGCCGGTCACATCGGAGGTCATCGCGGAACCGCCGTGATGGACGACGTCGAGGTGCGGTGTGGCTGTGAGCGCGGTGCTGGCGCCTTGGTCGTGACCGCAGAGAATCAGCGACATCGCGGGCATTCCGTCGCGCGCCATGCTGGCGGCGAAGGCGGTGTGGAGCGCGAATTGCGACACCACCGTGGTGATGATGAGCACAGTCATGCCGCGGGGCCGCGCGCTGAGGACCCAGCCGATTCCGGCCAACGCGACTGCGGCGATCGCGATTACCGGCCCGCGCGGCACCATCGCGGACCCCAGCCAGTGCGCGCCGACCGCCAGCAACGTGGCCACGAGCGCAAAGACCCCGGCGCGCAGTGCGCGGTCACCACGGGTCAGGGGCACGGCGTCGAAGCTAACACCGGCCCTGTGCGCGTGCGCAGTTGAGACTGCTTCCGCGCGGCCACCCGCGGACAACGGCAGCGCGTCAACAGTGCACTATGTCAGTCGAGACGTCCGCGAGGCGGCGGCGTCGGTCATCCGTCGACTCAGCAGGAGGCATCGTGCGCAGGACCATCTTCACCGCGGAACACGAGGAGTTCCGCGCGCTGGCGCGAACGTTCGTGGAGAAGGAATGCCTGCCCAACATCGACGCCTGGGAGGCGAACGGGATCGTCGATCGTGAGGTCTGGCGCAAGGCCGGCTCGGTGGGGCTGCTCGGCGTGCAGGTGCCCGAGGAGTACGGCGGCGCCGGCATCTCCGACCCCCGTTACAACATGGTCATCAACGAGGAGCTCTCCGGGCATGGGGTGAGTGGACTCGCGCTCACGCTGCACAACGAGTTGATCCTGCCGTACCTGCTCAGCCTCGCGAACGACGAGCAGAAGAAGCGGTGGCTGCCCGGTTTCTGCAGTGGTGACCTGGTCACCGCGATCGCGATGACGGAACCCGGTGCCGGCAGCGACCTGCGCGGCATGCGCACCACCGCGGTCCGGGACGGCGACCACTACGTCATCAACGGCGCGAAGACGTTCATCAGCAACGGCCTGATCAGCGACCTGGTGCTGCTGTGCTGCAAGGTCGAAGGAGCTCAGGGGAGCTCCGGCATTTCTATCGTGGTGGTCGAGCGAGGCACCCCGGGGTTCGAGCGCGGCCGCAAGCTCGACAAGGTCGGTGCTCGCAGCCAGGACACCGCCGAGCTGTTCTTCCACGATGCCCGGGTGCCGGTCGCCAACCTCCTCGGAGAGGAGGGCGAGGGACTGCACTACCTGATGCGCAACCTCGCCCACGAGCGGCTGTCCATTGCGATCTCCTCGGTCGCCAGCGCGTTCCGTGCGCTCGACCTCACCAAGGACTACGTCCGCAACCGGCAGGCATTCGGACAGACGATCGGTGGTTTCCAGAACACCCGCTTCGTGCTTGCCGATCTGCACGCGAAGGCGTCGATGGCGCGCGCCTACGTCGACAACTGCATCGCCGCCCAGCTGGCCGGCGATCTCACGATCGAAGACGCGGCCACCGCGAAGCTCTGTGCGACCGAGATCGAGTTCGCCTGCGTCGACAACGGGGTACAGCTGCACGGCGGTTACGGCTGGATGGAGGAGTACCCGATCGCGCGGATGTACCGGGACGTGCGAATCAGCCGGATCCTCGGCGGCTCCAACGAGATCATGAAGGAGATCATCGGGCGGTCGCTGAAGCTGGACGGCCCGCTCGGCGCCGGCCGCTGATCGTCGCCACCGTGCGTAGCATGCGCGCATGGCGAAGCGAACGGCCCTGTCGGCGGGAGCGGCGCCCGCTGCGTCCGTAGCTGCGCCCACCGCGCGCCGGGACGCCGCATCGACAAGCGCTACCGAGCTCGAGGAATCGCAGTTGATCACGGCGGCGTACCGATTCCTGCTGCGGGGCGGGAGCGCGAGCATCTCCGTCGCCGCGATCCTGGCCGAGGCCGGCCTGTCGACGCGCGCGTTCTACCGACACTTCGCGTCCAAGGACGAGCTGCTGCTGGCAATGTTCCGGGCTGATTTCGAGACGTCGCTGCAGCAACTGCGCCGGCGGCTGGCGCAGACGACGAGCCCGGTCGCGGCACTGGAGGCGTGGGTCACGCACATGATCGCGCTCGCGTTCGACGACAAGCGTCGGCAACGGTTCAACGTGATGACCTGTGCTGAGGTGCAGGGCGCGGAGGGATACGCGCAGGAGCGGGCCCGGGTTGCACAGGAACTCGGCGGGATCCTGGAACAGATCCTCACCGACGGGCTGCACACCGGTGAGTTCCCGACCGCCGAGCCGGGCATCGACGCCCGCGCATTGAACGCGGTCACGGAGATGTTCCTGATGGAGCGCGCCTGGGGCGCGACCACGTTGACGGCCCCCGAGGCGGAGCGATTGACCATGAGTCTGGCTCGGCGCGCGCTGGGCTACACCGGGTCCTGACCGCACCGCTCGCGTCTTCGCGCCGGTGTGACGGTGGACACACAGGCGCGAAAATGCTATTTTCGCGCCTCCGCCGCGTGTCCTCGAGCCGCTCAGCCCGACACACCCCGACAGGGAGAAGCCTGGATGGAACCGATGTCGTTCCAGGGTCTGACCGTGCTCGACGTCTCGCAGACGTTCCCCGGCGCCCTGCTCTCGGGGTTCCTGGCTGACTACGGGGCCGACGTGCTGCTGGTGGAGCGCCCGGGCGGCAGCCCGCTGCGCGCGCTGCCGGCGTTCCCGTTCCTGGCCCGTGGCAAGCAGTCGATCGAGCTCGACCTCGGCACCGAGCCGGGGCGGCAGACCGCCCGGGCGCTGGCCCGGACCGTCGACGTGGTCGTCAGCACGTTCCGTCCGCGGGCAGTCCGTCGGTTCGGGCTCGACGCCGACTATCTGACCGCGGCGAACCCCCGGCTGGTGCACTGTTCGATCACCGGGTTCGGCACGGTGGGACCACTCGCGGATGTGCCGGGACACGAGGCGCTGGTGATGGCGAAACTCGGCGGGCAGACCGTGTTCGGTGCGATGGGCGCCCGGCCGGGGCCGGCGCACGTCAGCGTCCCGTACTGCTCCTTCGCCGCCGCGCAAACCGGCTTGCACGGGACGATCGCGGCGCTGCTCGAGCGCGAGCGTTCCGGTCGTGGTCAGCAGGTCGAGGCGAACCTGGCTCAGGGATTGGCCGCGTTGGATCCATGGAACTGGTACAGCCAGCTCATCGCGTCGCGCTACCCCGACGCCTACGTCGCCGTGGACCCATTCGACGACGACGGCAGCCCGAACAGTCCTATGGTCTATCCACTGCTCATCGCGCTGACCGCGGACGGCCGGTGGTTGCAGTTCTCCCAGGTCCAGCCCCGCCTGTTCCTCGCGTTGATGCGGGCGCTCGGGCTCGAAGGCATGTTCGCGGACCCGTACTGGGCCGGTTTGCCGAACTTCGAGGATCGGGAGCGTCGGATCGGGCTCTGGGAGCGGATGCTGGTGGCTGCTCGCACCAAGACCACCGCCGAGTGGAAGCAGGTGTTCGAGCGGGACCCGGACGTATGGGCGGAGATCTTCCGGCATGGGTCTGAGCTGCTCGACCACCCGCAACTCGTGCACGACGACCAGGTCGTCACCGTGCACGACCCTGAGCGTGGGCCGGTACGTCAGCCGGGTCCGATGATTCGTCTCGGCGGCGTGCCTGCGGGACCGGTGCGCCCTGCGCCGCGACTCGGCGTGCACACGGCGGACTGGGACGTCCGAGCCAGTTCGACCGGAGTCGGCGCTGTGGTCAGTTCGCAGCAGCCGGCCGCCGCCGACGGTGAGGTGTCGGCACCGCCACTGGACGGGGTCACGATCCTCGAACTCGGCAGCTTCTTCGCAGCCCCGTATGGATCGACGCTGCTCACCGACCTCGGTGCCCGGGTGGTGAAGATCGAGCCGCTTGCCGGGGAACCGATGCGGCTGATCCTGCACTTTCCGGAGACCGGTGCGGCGAAGTCCCTGCAGGGCAAGGAGAGCGTCGCCGTCGACATGACCGCTCCCGAAGGGCTACGGATCATCCACGAACTCGCCCGCCGTGCCGACGTGGTGCTGCAGTGTTTCCGCGCCGGCGTCGCCGAGCGACACCGGATCGATGCCGAGGCGCTGCGCGCGGTGAACCCCGATCTCGTCTACGTCAGCGCGCCTGGATACGGCTCCGGCGGGCCATGCGGGCATCGCCCCGCCTTCGCCCCGACGATCGGCGCCGGTTCCGGCATGGCGATGCGCAACGCGGGCCCGGGCATTCCGGCGCGCGTTGACCTGACCCTCGACGACATCAAGCGCGTGGCTCCCCGGTTGCTCGCGGCAGGTGGTCCGGTCTCGGCGCAGGCGGACGGGGTCTCCGCGCTCGGTGTCGCGACCGCGATCCTGCTCGGACTATGGCGACGGGCCCGCGGGCTTGCGCCGGTCACCGTGAATACCAGCATGCTGGCGACGGCCTCATACGCGCTGGCGGAGGACATGGTCGACTATCCGGGGCGGGCCCCGACCGCCATGGTCGACTCGGACCTGTTGGGGATCTCGGCGCTGTACCGGATGTACGAGACTGCCTCGGACTGGGTGTTCCTCGCGGCACCGAGCCAGCCGGAGTGGCAGCGCCTGGTCGCGACGCTGCCGGGTGGCGAGGCACTGGCCACTGATCCGCGTTTTGTGACGCCGCAGGACCGCCGGGACAACGATGCGATGCTGGCGGCGCGGCTCGCAGAAGTCTTTGCGAGCCGGGAGGCCGTCGCCTGGGAGCAGCAACTGTTGGCGGCGGACGTCGGCTGCGTGGCGATCGCGTCGCGTCCGGTGGAGGAGGTGCTGATGTCGGAGGAAATCGGCCGCGCCCACGGGTATGTCGCCGAGACCGTGCACCCGTTGTTCGACGAGCACGTACGGCTGGCGCCGCTGGTGCGCTTCTCCCGGTCTGCGACGGTCGTGCGCCCGGGTTGCTTGCTCGGCCAGCACACCGCTGCGGTGCTGGCCGAAATCGGCTACGGCGAGGCGCAGGTGCAGCAGTTAGCCGACGCCGGAGTCATCAAGCTCGGTTGACCTGAGCTGCGGCATCGCGCATAATGAAAACAACATTTTCGCAGGATTCGGGAAGGTGTCGTGATGGAGAAGATCTGGGCGGACTCGGGTGACAGCCATGTCCTCGAGCCCGCGGACCTGTGGACCAGCAACCTTCCCGCACGGCTTGCCGAGCGTGCGCCGCGCACCGAGCGGGACGAGAAGTCGGAGACCGTCTACGTCGACGGTCAGGTGGTCTTCCGCACCCTGGTCGCGTTCGCCGAAGCGAGTTCGAGAGCTCCGGGCGCGGACGACGTCACGAAGCGACTGCACGACATGGACGGTGAGGGGGTCCGGGGGCAGGTCCTGTTCCCGTCTCGTGGCTTGTGGGTGGCGCGGATGACTGACCCGGATCTGTGGCGCGAGTGTGGCCGGATCTACAACGACTGGCTGCGCAACGATGTGATGACCGTCTCGCCACGGCTCGTCGGCGTCGCCATCCTGCCGGCGCTGTCCACCGAGGACGCGGTCGCCGAGTTGCAGCGCGTCGCGGCCAACGGCATGCACGCCGTCATGCTGCCGACCACGCCGCCGGAGGGTAGGGATTACAACAACCCGGTTTGGGAGCCGGTGTGGGCGGCCGCCGAGGAGGCCGATATCGCGCTGAGTTTCCACGTCGGTACGGGTGCAGATCCGCGCATGGTGCGCGGGCCGGGAGGCGCGGTGATCAACTATGCCGAGACGTTCTTCCCCGGCCAGCGCACCGTGGTGCATCTGGTCGCAAGTGGCGCTCTCGACCGCCACCCGAACCTGAAGGTGTTCATCGCCGAAGGCGGCGCGTCCTGGGTCCCGGCACTCGCGGACCGGATGGACGAGGGCTACCGGCAGCACGGCATGTACGTGCAGCCCAAGCTCTCCCAGCTGCCCAGTGAGATCATCTACCGGCAGGTGTTTGCCAGCTTCCAGCACGACAAGAGCGCCATCCCGGCGGTGACCGCGATGGGGTATCAGAACGTCATGTGGGGGGACGACTACCCGCATCTCGAGGGCACCTACGGGCACACGCAGCAGACGTTGCACGAGCTGTTCGACGGCGTCGATGCCGACGTGGCCGAGCGGATCCTTCGCGGCAACTTCGAGCGGCTGTTCCCGGCTGCTCGGGCGGCGATGGCGGCCTGAGGCCAGGCTTTCGGGGCGAATCCGCACGGATCCGTGCGTCCGGTTCCGGATCTTGGGGTGCTCGTGCCCCATACTGTCCGTCGTGTCCGGCAATGTGCGGCGATCGTCGGCGGAAGTTCGCAGGCTGATCTTGCAGGCAGCCTGGGAAAGCTTCTCGACCCAGGGATACACCGCCACCACGACTCGCGAGATCGCCGACGCCGCCGGCGTCACCCAGGCAGCGATTTTCCGCCACTTCGGACGCAAGGAAATGCTGTTCGAGGCGGTGCTGGTTCAACCGCTCTCCGATTTCGTGGACCGGTTCGTCGCG
>DASZVT010000002.1:0-6247 GCA_035546915.1 Mycobacteriales bacterium
CGGTGACGCTCGCGGACGCCGAACCGGATGTCAGCCGGACGGCCGCGCGCTTGACCTGGTCGAGATCCATCTCCCGGGTTCCTTCGGCGGCATCCGGGACGCTGGCGAGCGCGAAGCTGGCGGCGGCGCCGATGGACGGCGCATACGCGGCCCGGGCCCCGAACGGACCGCCGGTGCCGTACCCCGGGGCGTTGAGGTAGACCACGCCCGGGTTCATTGCCCGGACCGATACCTCGTCCATGCCGAGCCGCTGGGCGGCACCGGCCCGGTAGCCGCACATCACCGCGTCGGCCCGGCGTAGCAGCTCCTGCACGATGGCTTTGCCCTCGTCGGTGCGCACGTCGACGCAGATGCTCTCCTTGCCCTGCATCACCCGCGCACCGCCGACTTCCGGAAACTCCACGAGGTAGCGGATCTGGTCACCCTCCAGCGCCTCGACGTGGATCACCCGGGCGCCGAGGTCGGTGAGCATCGTGGTTCCGTGCGGCGCAGCGAACATCATCGCGAGATCCACGATGGTCACCCCCTCCAGCGGCAGCCGGTCGGCACCGGCCGCCCCGTCGGTTGCGGGCAGGGCCGTCGGAGCCGCGCGGGTACCAGCGGTGGCGCGCAGTTGCTCGCCGTGCTCGTCGAGCCGCGGGATCAGCTGCCCGCTGGTGTATGGCCGCTCGTCCGCGTGCACCAGGGTGGACGGCACCTGGACGGTCCCGTACTCCGGATCCTCGATCGTCTCGCCCCGGCCGTCGAAAACGAGTTGCGGATGCGAGAGCACGTCGCGGCCGTGCCGGAACTGCTCGGCGGACACGCTCAGATTGGTCTCGAAGACGTGGTCCCATTCCGCCAGCGTTCGCTGCCTGACCCGCTGCAGCATGATCTCCCAGAGCTTGACCCGGCGCTCCCTGTCCTCGAAGTGCGGGAATCCCTCCCAGTACGGCTCCGCGAGCATCTCGGTAAGGCCGAGTTCCTCGATGAACGCCTTCAGCAGGTGCGTCTGGGTCTGGGCAAACTGCAACCAGTGCCCGTCTGCCGTGGGCACAACCAGCAGCGGATAGACGAAGTAGCCGGCCGGCTCCCGATTGTCGTCGTACATCTCGACGTTGCGGTAGGCATCCGGATAACGGGTGCCGACCAGGTGCGTGTACCAGTTCCAGCAGTCGTTCGCGTCCAGCCCCTGCACCAGGTTCGTCTCGATCCGCTGCCCGATGCCGGAGTCCTCCCGTGCGATGAGTGCGGTCAGGACGCCCTGCACGCAGCCCATGGCCGCGCCCCAGTTCCCGTATGGGACTGCGACGTACGCCGGGCCGTCTCGCTCGACCATCCGCCGCGAGCTGTTGAAGAGGCCAAGCTTGGCCATCACCAGTCCCTCGTAGCCCTTGATATCCCGCCACGGTCCGGCGCTACCGAAGCCGCTGATCTCGGCGCTGACCAGACCCGGGTTCGCGGCGGACAGCGCCGCGTGGTCCAGACCGAGCCGCTCGGCCACGCCGGGCCGCCAGGTGCTCACCACCACGTCTGCGTCGGCAGCCAGCGCGCGTGCGGTGTCGAGATCCGCAGCGTCGTGAAGGTCCAGCACGATGCTGCGCTTACCCCTACCCAGGTAGGGGTAGCCATGCAGTTGCCGCAGTCCCGACCCGCCGGGCGGCTCGACGTGGATGACGTCCGCGCCGTAGTCGGCGAGGAATCGGGTCGCCGAGGCACCCGGCACCGTGGTGGACAGGTCGACGACCCGGATGTCGTCCAGCGGGAGCGTGTCGGCGGGCAGGTCACTCATGGCATCGGCCTTTCCAGAGCGGTCCACATGAGGTCAGTTGGCGGCAAGCACGGGCGCTACCGGCGGTGCACCGACACCCGGGAACAACTCCGTGAAGGTGCCGACCGTGATGCGCTCGCGCACCGCGGCGGGCTGGTCGTCGAACAGTTCGTGCAGCGTCTGCTGGGTGTGCCCGAACGTCCCCTCCAGGTGCGGGTAGTCGCTGCCCCACAGGACGTTCCGGTACCCCATCGCCGTCATCGCCGCAACCGCGGACTGATCGTGTTGGAACGAGGCATACACCTGCTCGAACAGGATCTCCTTGGGGCTGCGTGACAGCTTCGGCTGCACCGCCATGTGGTGCTGCCGGTACGCCTCCAGCATCCGGTCACCCAGGAACGGCACCCAGGTCGCGCCGCCCTCGGAGATCAGCACCTTCAGGCCGGGGTGCCGGTCGAGCGCGCCGGAGGCGACCATCTTCATCGCGATTCGCTGGCCCGACAGGCCCGACTCGGTGTGGTTCAGCACTGCGCCACCGGGTCCGCGGTAGACGACGCCGATCTTGTCGCCGGCGGCCAGGTCGAGTGGATCAGTGCCGATATGGAACGCCAGCACCATGCGCGCTTCCTCGGCCGCTGACCAGAACGGCTCCCAGACGTCCCGGTTGTAGTCCTCCTGCTTCGGATGCGGCCGGGTCGGTAGACACACGCACCGGAAGCCCAGCCCCGCACAGCGCTGCATCTCGTCGATCGCGTCCTCGATCGACAGAGTGGAGACCTGCGCGGTCGGCAGCAGCCGCGGCGACACGTTCATGATCTGCTCGACAGCCCAGTCGTTGCTCACCCGAAGCGCTTCGCGGAGTACCTCCGGGGTCCGGAACGACGAGTTCCACATGCCCAGCGACGGGAAGACCACCTCGGCCCAGATGCCCTCGCCGTCCAGGTCCGCCAGCCGCCTCGTCGCATCGCGGGCGCCGGCGGGACGGCTGCTGGCGGCCGCGAACTCCAGCGCAGACGGCGACGGCAGTCGGCGCCGGAAGCTCTGGCCGTCGACGTACACCGTCTCGTACTGACCGTCCGGATCGGCCACCGACCGCGGCACCAGCGCGGCGTACTCCGGCGTCAGGTTCGCGGTCCACAGGTCGTCCGGTTCCAGGAAGTGGGAATCGCCCGAATGGGCCCAGATCTTGGTCGCCTGGCTCCCGGTCACGGGGTGCCCGCCTCTTCGCACCCGCGGGCCGGCCTCATGTCAGCCGTGATGTAGCTCACAGGACGTACTGTCGACGGTTCAGTACCGCCTGTCAACCCCTCTCCCGAGGCATGTCGAGTTCGGCACCCAGCCCCGCCAGGATGGTCGCCAGACCTGCGTCGAAGTCGGCGTCGGACGTCTGCGGCCAGTTCCAGTACGGCCAGGTCGCGGCCAGCGCCGGCAGGCCATCGGTCGGCCCTGGGGCCGGGTCGCCGTGGCCCGCGCTCGCCCGATGCAGCGCGCGCCGCCCGTTCCGTTCATTGCTGAGGCTGCCGTGCACGAACGTGGACAGCACGTAGTACGCGCGAGCGGCCCGATCCGGCGACATCCCCGCGGCCAGCAGTGGCGCCATTGCGCGGTCGATCCGGTCGTGGTGACGACGTACTGCTTCCGCAGACGCCACCGCGATGTCCCAGCGCGCGACCATGAACTCGAACAGCACCGGGTTCTGCCGCACGATCCGCCGGTACTCCGACCAGTAGCTGCGCGCCTGCTGTTGCCAGGACCCGACCGACGGCGGAGGGAACAGCGCGTTGAACCGTTCGACCGCGGCCGCGCTCAGCGCGGCGATCAGGTCATCCTTGCGCCGGAAATGCCAGTAGATGGCGGTCGTGCGGACCCCGAGTCGCTCAGCCAGCGCCGGCACCGTGATCGCCTCGACGCCGTGTTCCTCGGCGAACGCGAAAGCCGCCTCGACGATGACACCCGGGTCGAGGGTGCCCCGTGGCAGCCGTCCCGGGCTGCGTTCAGGCACGTGGCGGGCCGCACCGGAAGGCATGTCGCGAGGGTAACGGAGCAGGTCCGCGGTGACCGGAGCTAGCCGGTGCGTGACCGTGGCCGGTCAGCAGCTGGGATAGTCCGGCAGCGCCGGGGCAGCCCCCGGTTCAAGCGCCGGGTGCACCAGGAAGCGCACCGGGTGGCCGACAGCCCGCATCCCGTCCGGCCCCTGAGCGACCAGCGTGCCGCGGGCGTGGAAATGCGGATGATCGAGCATCTCGGCGCGAGAAAGCACCGGCGAGATCGGCAGCCGCAGACCTAGCCTGGCGACCAGCGCATCCCGCTCGTACCCGACGAGCTTGGCGGCGACGGCCGCGCGCAGCGTGGGGGCGATCTCGGTCCGCTGGTGCAGGTCGAGCCCGATGTACTGGTCGAGACCGAGCTCGGCGCACAGCTCGTCCCACATCCGATCCTCGGAGAAGATCCCGACCACCACGTACCCATCCGCCACCGCGAACGCGCCGTGCGCCGGTGGGTCGATGTGGCGGCCGGTCGCCGCCCGCCGCGGGTCGACCGCATCCATCGGCGCGACCCAGCTCGCGACCAGGTCGGTCATCGAGACATCGACGTGTTCGCCGACACCGGTGCGGCGCGCGCCGTGAACCGCCGCCAGGATGCCGAAGGCCGCCGCCATCCCGCCGCCGTGGTCAGCTACCAGGAGATAGGCCGGGGCCGGCGCAACCGTCTCGTCGTCGCTGGCCATCGCGCCGGCGTACGCCTGGTAATTCCAGTCGTGCCCGGGTGCGCTGGCCAACGGACCGGACTGGCCGAAGCCGGAGATCGAGCAGTAGACCAGCGCCGGGTTCTCCCGGCGCAGGGCCTCGAAGCCGACGCCGAGGCGGTCGGCAACCCCAGGTCGGTATCCCTCCACCACGATGTCGCAGTCGCGTACCAACTCCTTGAGCCGGACCAGGTCGGCGCCGGACTTGAGATCGAGCGCCACGGTGCGCTTGCGGCCGTTGAAATTCACGAACCGGTCCGGCAACTTGCGCATCCGGTCCCCGCCGGGCGGCTCCACTTTGAGCACGTCCGCGCCGAGGTCCGCCAGCAGCTGGGTGGTGTAGTGGCCCGGCTGCCACATCGACAGGTCGATGACGCGCAGGTCCGCCAGCAGGGGTTCCGCCGGGGCCTCGCCGGCCCGCGCAGTCTCGTCCGCCATCCCGTATTCATAGCGGACGCCGATTCCGGGTGGACGCCCGCGGGGGCTGTACGGGCGGCCACGCGCCTTGCATCCTGGTAGGTACCGGCCAGCCGGTACCTACGGAGCAGCGCGAATGGCGGGAGGTCACCATGCAGGCACACGTAGGCGACGAACTCGTCGTCGAAGGCAACACCGTCGGGCGGCGCGCGCGGCACGGGACCATCCTGGAGGTGCGCTCACCGGAAGGGCAGCCGCCGTACTGGGTCCACTGGGACGACGGCCACGACGGGCTGACCTACCCCGGACCGGACGCGCACGTGGTGGACGTATCCCGCCGGAATCGGTGAGCGGCGCTCCGCGTTGACGCACAGGAGTGGGAGTGGGAGTGGGAGTGGGAATCCGTCCCGCAGTCCACGGAGGGAGTGGGGCGATGGCGCTGGACGCAAACGTGGTGCGGCTCGCCCGGGGCAAGAACCTGGCGACCGTGGTGACCCTGATGCCGAGCGGGCAGCCGCAGGCGTTGCTCACCTGGGTCGATACCGACGGCGAGCACGTTCTGGTGAACACCGAGCCGCAGCGCCAGCGGGCGAAGAACATCGCGCGGGACCCCCGCATCACGGTGCTGATCCACTCCAACGAGGACCCGTGGGACTGGGCCGAGGTGCGGGGCAAGGTCACCGCAACGATCGACGGCGACCGCGCCCGCCGGCACATCGACGAGCTGTCCCACAAGTACGTCGGCACCGACTACCAAGCGACGGTCGGGCCGCGAGGCCGGATCATCCTGGTGGTCACACCGGACAAGATCAACACTGGCAAGGGGTGAGCCCCACATGGCAGCGGACGTACTGATTCCCGGCCCCGACCATCCGATCACGATCACGCGGACCGGCGCGCATGTTGTCGCGCGCGCCGGCACCCAGGTGGTGGCCGACAGCAGCCGGACACTGTCGCTCGCGGAGGCCTCTTACCCGGCCGTGCACTACTTCCCGATGGCCGACGTCGACCAAGCGCTGCTGCGTGCGAGCGATTCCAGCACGCACTGCCCGTACAAGGGCGACGCCAGCTACTACAGCATCGCAGCCGCACCGGACCTGGAGCTGACCGACGCCGCCTGGTCGTACCGGCACCCGCATGACGCCGTTGCCGAGATCGCCGGCTACGTCGCGTTCTACCCGGACCGGATCCAGATCGAGGAACTCGATCACTCCGAGCCCGGCTGACGCTGCGGCTGCCCGCGCTGCTTCGCCCTCGGGGTGCGCCTTCAGCCGGCGTTTGCCTCCCTTCAGACGCGCCTTCTCTGCGGGTGGCACCCGCCACCCGCAGACCGC
>DASZVT010000003.1:0-13119 GCA_035546915.1 Mycobacteriales bacterium
GGCGCCGGGTGCCACCAGGGCGCGACCAGTCCTGCGCGGTGCGGGCCAGCCGGATCAGGTCGTTGGCCAGCGTCCGCTCGGCGCCGTCGTAGCGGTTGAGGGCAGCGGTGTCCGTCACCGTGACCACGGCTCCGGTAGCAACGGCCTGCTCGATCGCGGCAGCCGGGTCCGCTACGCCGTGGGCTGCCGCCTCCCGGCAGAGCTGGTCGACCGGCCACGCGGTGTGTCCATGCACCGCGACCCTCGTCAGGAGATAGCCGACGACAGCTGGACCGCGCAGCGGGTGATCGCGGGTCAAGCCCAGCCCGGCAGCCAGCCGATCGGCATCGGACAGGCTGCGCTCGGGCGCCGCCAGCAGCCGCCACGGATTGCCGCGCAAGGCTTCGCCGGCCCCCGCGCCGAGTTCCTTCGCGAGCCGGTCCGCACCGCGTAGTGGCATCCCGGCCGCGTCGAGCAAAACCGCGATGTCGTACGCGTCTGTCCGGTCGGTCAACGCCCGAACCAGGCGCGGTGCGGTGACCGGCCCGATCCCCGTCAGCGCGAGCAGTGCCGTTGCATCGACATCGTCGATCCGTGCGAAGCCGGTACGCCGCAGCTCGTCCAGCGCCCGACGCGGGAAGCCGGGCCAGAGCCCGGCCGCGGCAAATCGGGCGAGCATGCCCTCCTCGACGCTCAAGTGCTGACGTCGTCCAGCGCCTGCCGGATCTCGTCGGGCAGGCGGAGCCGCTCGGCGTCCAGACTGGCCGCCAGCTGCGCCGGAGTCCGGGCGCCGACCACGGCTGCCGTGACACCTGAGCGGTCCCGCACCCAGGCCAGCGCGACCGCGAGCGGCGAGACACCGAGCCCGTCGGCAGCGGTGACCACGGCGTCCACGACATGGCTACCCCGATCCGCGCGGTACCGAGCGACCTGCTCGGTCCACAGACCGCTCGCTCCCCGCGTATCGGCGGGCACCCCGCCTCGGTACTTGCCGGTGAGCACGCCGCCCGCGAGCGGTGACCAGGCCAGCATGCCGAGGCCGTGATGTCGGCACGCAGGCAGCACGCTGGACTCGACTGCCCGGCGCAATAGCGAGTACTCGGACTGGACCGACGCGAGCGGCGCGCGACCAGGCCAGGCTCGCTGCCAGGCGGCGGCGCTGCCCAACTGCCAGCCGGCGTAGTTGCTGACGCCGACGTAGCGGGTCCGGCCGGACGCCACCGCGGCGTCCAGCGCGGCCAGCGTCTCCTCCAGCGGTACCGCCGCATCCCACGCGTGCAGCTGCCACAGGTCGACGTGGTCGAGCCGTAGCCGTCGCAGCGACGTGTCCAGCGCGTCCAGCAGGCTGCGGCGGGACGCGTCTCGCGTGATGGTGCCAGCGGAGCGCGTCACCCCCGCCTTGGTTGCGATGACGAGTTCGGAGCGGTCGTGCCGTCCGCCGAGCAGATCGCCGAGGATCGTTTCGGCGGCACCGTCGCCGTAGACGTACGCGGTGTCGACCAGCGTGCCGCCGGCATCACGAAACGCGTCGAGTTGCGCGCTGGCCTCGTCGGCGTCCGTGTCGCCGCCCCAGGTCATCGTGCCAAGCCCCAACCGGGACACCGCGAGCCCGGTCGCACCCAACCGTCGGGTCTCCATGGCGCCGAGCCTACGGCGCCCGGCGTGCGCCGGACGCCAGGTCCGGCCGCGTGCCGGGGTACGGTCGCCCGGTGACCACCCTGGTACTGGTCCGGCACGGCCGCACCGCGATGACCGGTCCGGTGCTCGCCGGCTGGACGCCTGGCGTGCACTTGAACGACGAAGGCCGCGAGCAGGCGGTGGCGCTGGCGCAACGACTGGCTCCGGTACCCCTGACGGCGCTGGTGTGCAGCCCGCTGGAGCGGTGCCAGGACACCGTCGAGGCGATCGTCGAGGGAAGGAGCGGTACGCCACTGCACACCGACGAGCGGTTCGCCGAGTGCCGGTACGGCTCCTGGACCGGACGACCGCTCAAGGAACTGGCGAAGGATCCGCTCTGGAAAGTGGTGCAGGCGCACCCGTCCGCGGTGACGTTTCCCGGCGGCGAATCCCTCGCCGGCGTACAGGCACGCGCCGTGGCGGCGGTGCGCGACTGGGACGCCCGCCTGTCCGCCGAGCACGGCGACGACGCGGTTTGGCTCGCCTGCAGCCACGGGGACGTGATCAAAGCGGTGGTCGCGGACGCCCTCGGGCTACACCTGGACTTGTTCCAACGGATCACCGTCGATACCTGCTCAGCGACCGTGATCCGCTACACGGCGATGCGGCCGTTCGTGGTCCGGGTCAATGACGTCGGGGGCGACCTGCGCGCGTTGATCCCACCGAAACGCCGTCGCCGCCGCCGAGTATCGAGCGACGCTGCGGTCGGCGGCGGCTGATCGTGACGAATCTCGCTTCGCTGCTGCGGCGGATTCGGTTCCGCGTACCGCCCGCATAGGCTGGCCGCATGGCGCGGCAGATCCACCTGTTCGATCCCCCGGACCGGTTCGTCGCCGGCACCGTCGGCGTGCCCGGGGACCGCACGTTCTACCTGCAGGCAACCGGTGGCGGCCGAACCGTCAGCGTCGCCCTGGAGAAGGCGCAGGTAGCGCTGCTCGCCGAGAAGGTGCGCGAACTGCTGGAGGAAGTACGTCGGCGCGGGATCGACGTGCCACTCGGCGTGCCGCGCGACCTGGAGGACGTCGCTCCGCTCGAGAGCCCGGTGGAGGAGGAGTTCCGCGTGGCCGCGCTCGCCCTCGGCTTCGAGGTCGGAGATGTGAAGGTCATCATCGAGGCGCAAGCCCAGGGTGAGCACGAGCCGGTCGAGCTCGACGACAACGGCGAAGACGGGCCCGACACGCTGCGGGTGCGGCTGAGCCCGCGCGAGGCGCTGGCGTTCGCGGCTCGCGCCGGGCGGGTGGTGGACGCAGGCAGGCCGCCGTGCCCACTGTGCGGACTGCCGCTGGATCCGGGCGGTCACATCTGCCCGCGGATGAACGGATTCCGTCACTGAACGAGCGGGCCGACACCCGCCGGCTGGCCGGGCTCGACGTCGGGGAAATGCGCGCGCTGCTGCTACATGGTGAGCTCGTGGTCGAGGGACGCCTGGTCGACGCGTCGAACGCGACCTTGCTGTGCACGGTAGTGGGGGAGCGCGCCCGCGCGCGCTGCGTATACAAGCCGGTGTCGGGTGAGCGGCCACTGTGGGATTTCCCCGACGGCACCCTCGCCGGCCGGGAGTACGCCGCATACCTGCTCTCCGAGGCGACCGGCTGGCGCATCGCACCACCGACCGTGCTGCGGGACGGCCCGTTCGGCTTCGGCATGGTGCAGTGGTGGGTGGACGTCGACGAGCGGGTGGATCTCGGCCAGCTGATCCGGGCCGACCTGCCGGACCTGCGCCGGATGGCCCTTTTCGACGCGGTGGTCAACAACTCCGACCGCAAGGGCGGCCACCTGCTTCCGGTCGTGGACGGGCACGTCTACGGCTGCGACCACGGGTTGACGTTCCACTCCGACGACAAGCTGCGGACGGTGCTGTGGCAGTGGCGTGGCGTGCGACTCAGCGCGGCGGAGGTCACCGTCCTCGAGCAACTCGAGGCGGCGCTCGGTACGGCTGGCACGCTGCGCGCGGAGCTGGCCGACCAGTTGACCGACCATGAACTCGAACGCACCGCGTGGCGGGTGCGGCGGCTGCTGCGGACCGGATCGTTCCCGCAGCCGTCGGACGACTGGCCCGCGGTGCCGTGGCCCCCGTTCTGAGCGGGTACCGATGTGCCGGAGGTGCCGCGTACGGTGCTGCCATGGACACCCCTGACCGGGAACCCGACCTTCCGGAGCCGCTCGCGCGGCATCTGGACAGCTCGCCACCGGCCCGCGACACCTGGGACAGCCTGTCCCCGCAGGAGCGCTCCGCGCTCGCCCACTGGATCCACCAGTCCTGGTTCGAGCACGGGGAGCAGGAACGCGCCGAGGAACTCTTCGAGGCGATGACCGGCGGACGAGAGTCGCTTGCCGGCTGGACCCGCGCGCAGCAGCACTTGCCGCGCGGCACCGCCATCTTCGGACTGTTCTGAGTCGGAAGGGTCGTTCCTGCGGCGGCGGCCGCCGGATTGCCCGCAGTTAAGCTGCGCTGCATGGAGTCCTGGGAAAGCCCGCGTATCCCGCAGCTTCCCGGGACCGGCGTTCCGCTCCGCGTGTACGACACCGCAGCCGGTCAGGTCCGGCCGCTGGCGCCCGGTGCCGATGCGACGATGTACGTCTGCGGGATCACGCCGTACGACGCTACCCACCTCGGCCACGCGGCCACCTATCTCACCTTCGACCTGCTCGGCCGGGTGCTGCGCGACGGCGGCCATCGGGTCCGGTACGTGCAGAACGTCACCGACGTCGACGACCCGCTGCTGGAACGTGCCGCCGCTACCGGAGAGGACTGGCGCGATCTCGCTCGGCGCGAGACCGACCTGTTCAGGCGCGACATGGCGGCGCTGCGCGTGATCCCGCCGGAGCACTACGTCGGCGCCGTCGAATCCATCCCGCTGGTGGTGCAGATGATCACGAGGCTGCTCGACGCTGGTGCCGCGTACACCCTGGAGGGGGACGTCTACTTCGCCGTCTCGAGCAGCTCCCGACTGGGCCAGGTAAGCCACGCCGACCGCGCGACCATGCTCACGCTGTCCGCCGAGCGCGGCGGCGACCCGGAGCGAGCGGGGAAGAAGGACCCGCTGGACGCGCTGATGTGGCGCGCGGAACGCGCGGGCGAGCCGTCCTGGGAATCACCGTTCGGCCCCGGCCGCCCGGGTTGGCACGTCGAATGCGCCGCGATCGCGGTGCACCACCTGGGGCCGACCATCGACGTCCAGGGTGGCGGTGTCGATCTGGCCTTCCCGCACCACGAACTCAGCGCCGCGCACGCCGAGGTCTGTACCGGCAACTGGCCGTTCGCTCGGGCTTACGTGCACCAGGCGATGGTGGCGCTCGACGGGCACAAGATGAGCAAGAGCCGCGGCAATCTCGAGCTGGTCTCCCGGCTGCGGGCCGCAGGTCACGACCCGATGGCGATCCGCGCCGCGATGCTGGCGCACCGTCATGGCGCCGATTGGGAGTGGACTCCGGAACAACTCACCGTGGCGGCCGAACGCGTCACGTCCTGGCGCCGGGCCGTCGACGCCGCCACCGGGCCGTCGGCCGAACCGCTACTGCGCGAGGTCCGTGCCGCGCTGGCCGACGACCTGGACAGCCCACGGGCGCTACGGGCGGTCGACCGCTGGGTTGACGAGACTGCCCGCCACCGAGGGCGGGACACCGGTGCGCCGCGCCTGGTACGGGACCTGGTCGACGCGCTGCTGGGCATCCGGCTCTGACGTCGGCGGCGTCCGGCCCGTCTCCGTGCGCACGACGCATACGGTGGCGAGGCTGAGCACCAACATGCCGAGCAGCCACCCTCCGGCCACCTCTGCCGTGGTGTGCAGTCCGAGTGCGTACCGGGACCACCCGACCGCGGCACCCGCGACCGCGCCGACCCCCAGCCCGGCCCACGCGGCCCGCCGCGGCGACCAGGCCAGCACACCGACGCCGAACAGGACCGTCGAGTCAGCGGTGTGACCGCTGGGAAACCCGCCGAGACGCAGGCCGAAGCTGTGGATCGCGCTGCTGTGTACCAGCGTCAACTTGCCGGCCAGTACGGCAGCGAGCACCACCGCCGCGGACGCCGCGAACAAAAGTGCCCGGTACCGGGCACCGGCCGCGACAAGGATGCCGGCACTGACCATGGCGACGAGGACGAGCAGCCACCACTGACCGAAGAAGGTGAGAGCGTGCAGCAGCCGTGAATGTTCGGGGTGTGGCCAACTGCGCAGCAACCGGACCAGCCGGTCGTGTTCCTCGTGTCGGCGCCAGCCCGGGCTCAGCGACCAGCGCAGCGTGATCGCGAGCAGCAGCGCGGCGCACAGCACCGGGACCAGCAGCTCGGGGTGGCGCAACCACCGCGGACCGCGGTCGACCACGCGGATCAGTCCCCGCCTCGCCTACGCAGGAAGCGCTCGAACTCGCGTGCGATGGCTTCTCCGCTGGCTTCCGGAAGGTCGGTGACGTCGCGTTCCTCGAGCGAGCGCACGTACTCGGCGACGTCGCCGTCCTCGGCCGCAAGCTCGTTCACCGTGCGCTCCCAGTCCCGGGCCCGCTGTTCGAGATCGCCGAGGTCGACGGCCAAATCGAGCAGGTCCTCGATCCGGCGCAACAGCGCCATCGTGGCCTTCGGCGCGGGGGGCTGCGCGACGTAGTGCGGAACCGCCGCCCACAGGGACAGGGACGGCAGCCCGGCCTGCACGCACGCGTCCTGCAGAACCCCAACGATGCCGGTCGGGCCTTCGTATCGCGAGCTTTCCAAGCCGAGTCGGCGCGCGGTCGCCTCATCGTGTGCGGAGCCGGTGACCGGGACCGGCCGTGTGTGCGGACTGTCCGCGAGCAGCGCCCCCAAGGTCACCACCAACGAGGCGTCGGCGGCCCGGAAAATGTCCACCAGCTCTGCGCAGAAGTGCCGCCAGCGGATGTTCGGCTCGAGGCCGTGCACGAGCAGGACGTTCCGCCCGAAGCCGGCGGGCCGCGCGACCGCCAGCCGGGTCGTCGGCCAGGTGATCTGGCGGCTGCCGGTGTCGTCCTCCTGGGTCCGTCCGACCAGTGGCCGGTTCACCTGGAAGTCGTAGTAATCCTCCGGATCGAGCTCGCCGAAGATGCGTGCACTCCAGAGCCGGGCCAAGTGGACCAAGGCGTCGCTGGCGGCTTCCCCGGCGTCGTTCCAGCCCTGGAACGCGGCGAGCACCAACGTGTCGCGCATCGGCGGCAGCGCCAGCGGGGTGGCAGGACCGGTCACCTGATCCAGCCTAGTCTCCGGACCGGGACGCGACCGACCGTGCGGAGTCGGCAGCGTCCGTCGGAACAGGCCGGCACCGGACGGGCGCCCCCACCGAGGGAACCGCGCAGCGGTCGTGGGTGCCGCGGTGCTGATGGCTCAGCCCGTGGTGTGCACGATCAGGACATCGCACGGTGCCTTGTGCGAGACGTTCTGTGGCACCGAACCGAGCAAACGGCCCGCGAGGCTGTTCAGACCACGGTTGCCGACAACCAACAGGTCGGCGTGGACGGTGCCCGCCGCGTCCAGCAGTACGTCCACCGGGTCGCCCTCGATCGCGTGCTTCTGGATGTCGGTTGCGCCCACCTTTCCGGCGCGGTCTGCGGCGGCGGTGAGCGCGTCGTCCGCGGGTCCGGACCCGGCGACCCGGTAGGCGATCTCCCCGATCTCGGCGGCTGCGCGCTCGCGATCACGCGGTGTCAACGGGCGGTAGGCGGAGACCAGGTGCAGGGTGGCACCTGCGTCGTGCGCGATTAGGGCGGCGCGATCAACCGCGCGGAAGCTTGACTCGGATCCGTCGGTCCCCACTAGGACCTGGGTGTAGCTGGCCACGACGTGTCCCCTTCTGTCGCTCCCGTGCACCGATCGTCACGCGGTCGTAGCGGCCACCCTAGCGATCGCCGATGCCCCGCGTAGCCCGTCACGGAGACACCCGCAGGAGTGTCTGCTGGTGCCGCCCGGGAAACGGTCCGCTCGCGCCGCCTATCCTTGCTCCGTGTCGGAATCCTTACGCGCCGCCCTGTCCAGCCGTGTCGTCGTCGCCGATGGCGCGATGGGCACGATGTTGCAGGCGGCGACCGAGCGTGGCGATCTCACCCTCGACGACTTTCAGGGCCTCGAGGGCTGCAACGAGATCTTGAACGTGTCACGCCCCGACATCGTGCGGGACATCCATGCCGCGTACTTCGCCGCCGGCTCGGACGCCGTCGAGACCAACACCTTCGGAGCCAACCTCGCCAACCTGTCCGAGTACGACATCGCGGACCGGATCCACGAGCTCGCCCTCGCCGGCGCCCGGATCGCCCGCGAGGCGGCCGACTCCGCCAGCACGCCGGACCGACCGCGGTACGTGCTCGGCTCGGTGGGGCCGGGGACGCGCCTTCCCACCCTGGGACACGCCCGATTTGCCGATCTCCGAGACGCATACGAGCAGCAGTGCCGCGGGATGCTGGAGGGCGGTGCGGACGCAATCCTGGTCGAGACCGCCCAGGATCTGTTGCAGGTCAAGGCCGCGCTGGTCGCGGCCAAGCGCGCGATGGCACACACCGGGGTCGAAGCAGTCCTGATTGCCCAGATCACCGTCGAGACGGTGGGCACGATGTTGCTGGGCACCGAGACGGCAGCCGCGTTGACTGCCCTGGCGCCCCTCGGGATCGACCTGATCGGTCTGAACTGCGCCACCGGGCCGACCGAGATGAGCGAACACCTGCGCACGCTGGCGCAACTCGCCGAGCCACGGATCGGCCTGTCCTGCATGCCGAACGCGGGCCTGCCGGAACTCGGACCGCACGGTGCGACGTACCCGCTGACCGCGGACGAACTGGCCGCGGCCCATGTCCAGTTCACCCGGGACTACGGGCTGGCGCTGGTGGGTGGCTGCTGCGGCACCACCCCGGACCACATCCGCGCGATCGTCGACGCGGTGGGCGGCCACCCGCTCGCCCCACGCGACCCGCACCCCGAGCCCAGCTGCTCAAGCCTTTACCAGGCAGTCGGGTATCGGCAGGACAACAGCGTGCTGGTGATCGGCGAACGCACGAATGCCAACGGTTCCAAGGCATTTCGGGAGGCGCTGCTCGAGCAGCGGTGGGACGACGTGGTGGAGATCGCCCGGGACGCGGTCCGCGAAGGCGCGCACGTGATCGATGTCTGTGTGGACTACGTCGGTCGGGACGGCGTGGCGGACATGAACGAGGCGGCCAGCCGATTCGCCACGTCCTCGACGCTGCCGATCATGCTGGACTCCACCGAGCCGCCGGTGATCGAAGCCGGCCTGGAGCTTCTCGGCGGCCGATGCATAGTCAACAGCGTCAACTTCGAAGACGGCGAGGGACCGGACTCCCGCTTCGCCCGGGTGATGCCGATCATCCGGGAGCACGGCGCGGCGGTGGTAGCGCTGACCATCGACGAAGAGGGCCAGGCCCGCACCGCGGAGAAGAAGGTGCAGATCGCCGAGCGACTCATCGACACGCTGACCGGCCGGTGGGGGATGAGCGAGTCGGACATCCTCATCGACTGCCTGACGTTCACGCTCGGTACCGGCCAGGCGGAGTCGCGCCTCGACGGCGCGGCGACCGTCGAGGCGATCCGGCAACTCAAGGCTCGGCACCCGGCGGTGCAGACGACGCTGGGACTCTCGAACATCTCGTTCGGGCTCAAGCCCGCCGCCCGGCAAGTGCTGAACTCGGTTTTCCTCGCCGAATGCCAGGCGGCCGGTCTCGACTCGGCCATCGTCAACGCCGCGAAGATCGTGCCGATGGCGCGGATCCCCCAGCAGCAGCGCGACACCGCGCTCGACCTGATCTACGACCGCCGACGGGAGGGGTACGACCCGCTGACCGAGTTCCTCGAGATCTTCGAGGACGTCGAGGCGACCAGCGGTCCGACCCGGGCCGAAGAACTCGCCGCGCTCCCGCTGGACGAGCGCCTGGCCCGGCGCATCATCGACGGCGAGCGCAACGGCCTGACCGACGACCTCGACGAGGCGATGCAGACCCGGTCCCCGCTGGACATCATCAACACCACGCTGCTGGGGGGCATGAAGGTCGTCGGCGACCTGTTCGGGTCGGGCGAGATGCAGTTGCCGTTCGTGCTGCAGTCCGCGGAGGTGATGAAGGCCGCCGTCGCGCACCTCGAGCCGCATATGGAGAAGGTCGAGGGAGACGACACCGGCAAGGGCACCATCGTGCTGGCGACGGTCAAGGGCGATGTGCACGACATCGGCAAGAACCTGGTCGACATCATCCTGTCCAACAACGGCTACACAGTGGTGAACCTCGGTATCAAGCAGCCGATCACCGCGATCGTGGAGGCGGCGGAAGAGCATCGTGCTGACGTCATCGGGATGTCCGGGCTGCTGGTGAAGAGCACTGTGGTGATGAAGGAGAACCTGCAGGAGCTCAACGCCCGCGGGATCGCGGACAAGTTCCCGGTGCTGCTGGGCGGTGCCGCACTCACCCGTGCGTACGTCGAACACGACCTCGCCGATATCTACGACGGAGACGTGCGCTACGCCCGGGACGCATTCGACGGCCTGCACCTGATGGATGCGCTGATGGCGATCCGCCGGGGTGGCGTGCCGGACAACGCGACCGACCGCACCTCGGAGAAGCCCCGTCGCCGCCCGCTGCGCAAGGTCGAGATCGCCGAGCCGGAGGACCCCGGCCGCAGCGACGTGGCCACCGACGTCCCGATCCCGACGCCGCCTTTCTGGGGCAGTCGAGTAGTGAAGGGCATCCAGCTCGCGGATTACGCCTCCATGCTGGACGAGCGTGCGACCTTCATGGGTCGCTGGGGGCTGCGCGGCTCACGCAAGGGCGACGGGCCCAGCTACGAGGAACTGGTCGAGACCGACGGCCGGCCTCGGTTGCGCGCCTGGCTGGACCGGCTGCACCGGGAGAACATCCTGGAGGCGGCTGTCGTCTACGGGTACTTCCCTTGCTGGTCGGAAGGCCGGGACCTGGTGGTCTGCGACGACGCAGGTGCCGAGCGGGCGCGGTTCACCTTCCCGCGCCAGCGGCGGGACCGGCGGCTGTGCATCAGCGACTTCTTCCGGTCTAAGGAGGACGTGGGCGCCAGCGGCAGGTTCGACGTCGTCGAGTTCCAAGTGGTCACCATGGGCCCGCGGGTCGCCGAGGTCACCGCGGAGCTGTTCGCCCGGGACGCCTACCGTGACTACCTCGAGCTGCACGGCCTGTCAGTCCAGCTCACCGAGGCGCTCGCCGAGTACTGGCACAAGCGGGTGCGTGAGGAGCTCGGGTTGGTGGCAGAGGACTCCGACGACCTCGGCGAGGTGCTGGCACACCAGGCCTACCGGGGATCCCGGTACTCGTTCGGGTACCCGGCCTGTCCGGACCTGGAGGATCGGGCCAAGATCGTGACCCTGCTCGAACCGGAACGCATCAACGTGACGCTCTCCGAGGAGTTCCAACTACATCCCGAGCAGTCGACGGACGCGATCATCGTGCACCACCCCGAGGCGAAGTACTTCAACGCCCGGTGAGCACGCAGGCGTGGTCCCGCGGCAGTGGGCCGTCGATCCTGCGCGGGCTGTTCGCCCGCCGGCCGGCGCCGACCGGCCCCGCGGCGGTGCTGTGGGACATGGACGGGCTACTCGTCGACACCGAACCGCTGTGGACTGTCGCGGAGCAGGAGCTCTTCCGGCGCTGGGGACGACCGTTCACCCCCGCGATGAAGGCCTCGATCGTCGGGAACCGGCTGGATCGCGCGGTGCCCATGATGATCGAGTTCGGTGGCCCACCCGCGGCGGGTGAATCCGTCGCCGAGATCTCGGCGTGGCTGCTGTCCCGGATGGTCGAGCTCTTCGACGGGCACGTGGTACTGATGCCAGGCGCAGCTGATCTGCTGGACGAACTGGCCGCGGCCCGTGTGCCCCAGGCCTTGGTCTCCAGCTCGTACCGGGTGCTGGTCGACGCCGTGCTGGAGCAGCTGCCCGGCCACCCGTTCGCCGCTTCGGTCGCCGGCGACGAAGTCGCGCGCAGCAAGCCCGACCCGGAGGCGTACGAGTTGGCAATCGCCCGGCTCGATGCGCCGGCCGCACGCAGCGTCGTGCTCGAGGACAGCCCGGCGGGGGCGCGGGCCGGGACTGCTGCCGGAGCACGGGTGGTCTACTGCCCGTCCGTGCCGCAGTCACCCCCGGCCGAAGAAGGCTGGCGTCCTGTGCACACCCTCGCGGACGTGTCCCTGGCGGGTCTGCGCAGCTGGCTGGGTTGAGATTTCCGCGGCTTGATGTCGCGGAAGTAGCTGCATCGGCCCCGCGAGCTCAGTCCTGCAGATCAGGCTGTTCGCGGACGATTCGGTCGAACAGCAACTGGAACTGGAACCAGCCGGCGAAGTCAGCGCCGATCTGACTATGAGTCAGCCGGGCGTTCTCGGCGTCGATGTGCACCGGCGTGCCGGCCGCGCAGGCCAGCAGCTGTGCCTGGCAGGACCGATCCATGGTCATGAACCACCAGACAGCGCTGTCAACGCTCTGGCCGACGGTGAGCAGCCCGTGGTTGCGCAAGATCACGGCCTTGTGTTCGCCGAGCGCGTGCGCGATCCGCTTGCCCTCGGCGAGATCCAGCACGACGCCGGTGTAGTCCTGGAACACAGCGTGATCCTGGTAGAACGCGCACGCGTCCTGGGTGAGCGGCGCCAGCGGCACCCCGAGTGTCGAGAATGCTTTCCCGTGCAGGGAGTGGCAGTGTGCCGCGGCCACCACGTCCGGACGCGCCTGGTGCACCTGCGAGTGGATGGCGAAGGCGGCGGCATTGACCGGTGCCGCGCCCTCCACCACGTTCCCGGCGTGGTCCACCCGGACGAGGTCCCGGGCGCGGATACGGGAGAAATGCATGCCGAACGGGTTAACCCAGAAGGTCTCCGGATACTCCGGGTCCCGCATGGTGATGTGACCGGCCGCGCCCTCGTCGAAGCCCGCCTGGGAGAACAGCCGGAAGCCTGCGGCCAGCCGCACCTTGCGGTGCTGGCGCTCGTCGGCCGCTGACGCGAAGGACGGCGGCTGCGGGAAGGCCCATTCGGCGTTCATGTCCCACCTCCACCGGGCGCCGCAGCGATGACGGCAGCCTGGTTCACGGTAGTCCCGGGGTAAGGCGGCGGAGTGCCGCCGAATTCCGGGCACAGCTGCTGATGCGCGCAGAAGCGGCATAGCGGTCCCTTGTTCGCGCGGAAGTCACCGGTCCGGGTCGCCTGCTCGACCGCCCGCCACAGCGCCGTGAGCTGCCGCTCGAAGGAGAGCAACTCGGCTTCATCGGGGGAGTAAGTCAACCGCTGCTGATCCGCGAGGTAGAGCAGTTGCAGCACGCTCGGTACCACGCCACGCGTACGCCACAGCACGAGCGCATAGAACTTGAGCTGGAACAGGGCCTTGGCCTCCCAGAGTTCCGACGGCGCGCGGCCGGTCTTGTAATCGACGACACGCAGTGCACCGTCGGGCGCCTGGTCGAGCCGGTCGATGATCCCGCGCAGTACCAGCCCCCCGGGCAGCGTGTGAG
>DASZVT010000004.1:0-22328 GCA_035546915.1 Mycobacteriales bacterium
TGGGTGGAGGAGCACTTCGCGCTGGCCCCGCTGCTGGACGACGACGCGCTCATCGGTGCTGCAGATGAGGGACTGGACGACCACGCGTTGCGTGAGCTCAAGCAGGCCTTCCTCGCGACGCCGTGGTCCGACCGAGTCCCCTACGCGGTCGAGGTCGGGTTCGCAGTCGTGCTCGGCGGGCGCGCGGTCCGTGGGCGCATCGACGCGGTGTATCAGCTCTCGCCCGGCGAACCGGACGGCTGCCGTTGGCACGTGATCGACTGGAAGACGGGCAGCGAACCGGCCGACCCGCTGCAGCTCGCGATCTACCGCGCGGCCTGGGCGCAGCGCTGCGGCTGCCCGCCCGAACAGGTCCGTGCCTCGTTCCTGACGGTCCGGACCGGTGCATTGCTCACCCCAGCGGACCTGCCGGACGGCACCGCGCTGGACATCCTGTTGACGGCCGGCGCGGCAGCCGCCGGATGAGCCTGGGGCGGCAACGTGTGGATCGTCCGCCGCTGTCCCGCCGGCTACCGCAACGCGCGCTGGCGGTCTGCGAGGTCGAGCACCAAGGCGCGATGGTCGGACAGCGGCATCGGCACTGCCCGGGCCGCCACCACCGGCGGGGGCCCGCCGTCCCCCAGCGCGTGGTCGAGTTGCACCCGCGGCTGGACGCGCGGGTAGGTCGGCACTCGCGCGAGCGAGCGCCAGCGGCTCACCGCACTGGGCACCTTTCCGGGCAGGTTCAGGTCGCCGATCAGGATCCGCGGTGCCGGCAGCGCACGCAGGAACGCGACGAGTTGCCGGAGTTGCACCACGTTCCAGCCCGGGACGAAGGACAGGTGTGTCGTCGCCACGGTCATCGCGCCGCCCGGCGTCTGCAGCACCGCGGCAAGGCCGACCCGCGGCTCGTCGGCCACCCAGACGGGCCGGTGGGTTCCGGGTGCCAGCACCGGCGATCTCATCGGCGCGCGGCCCAGCCGCAGGCAGTGCCACGATCGCACCGGCAGCCTGCTGAGCAGTGCGACGCCGTACATCGGCAGCCCCGACGGCCCGTGCTCCCCGTCGGCGGCCGTGCGCCAGTGTCCACCGGGGGTGCCGACCAGGGCCGGCTCGAACCGGAAGTCGCTGGCTCCCAGCGCATCCGCGGCGATCGCGGCCAGGTCCAGCCGATTCGACCGCGGCTGCGCGCGATCCACCTCCTGCAAACCGATCACGTCCGCCCCCAGGTCCGCGACCGCGGCGGCGACGCGGTCCGCGTTCACCACTCCATCCGTCAGGCAGCGGCCGTGTAGCAGGTTGAACGAGACGAGACGCACGCCACGACGTTATCCGGGGCGTCGTTATCCGGCGTCCCCCGGTTCGGCAGCTCGCACCCTCCCGCTGAAGTAGGTTGTCCCGGTGCCTGCTCGTGACGCCGTGACTCCGCCGCCCCTGCATCGCGCCACGCTGGACAACGGGTTACGGGTGGTGGTCGCGCCCGATACCGGCCGATCCGCGGCCCCGGTCGTCGGCGTCGCCGTCTACTACGACGTCGGTTTCCGTTCCGAGCCGGAAGGGCGTACCGGCTTCGCGCATCTGTTCGAGCACCTGATGTTCCAGGGCTCCGCGCGCGTCGGCAAGATGGAGCACCCGCGGCTGGTGCAAGGTGCCGGCGGCACCATGAACGGCTCGACTCATCCGGACTTCACCAATTACTTCCAGGTGGTGCCGAGCAACGCGCTGGAGCTGACGCTCTGGCTCGAGGCTGATCGGATGCGCAGTCCCGCGGTCACCGACGAGAACCTCGCGAACCAGGTCGCGGTGGTGCAGAACGAGATCCGGGTCAACGTGATGAACCGTCCCTACGGCGGCTTCCCGTGGATCCTGCTGCCACCGGTCGCCTTCGACAGCTTCGCCAACGCACACAACGGGTACGGCGACTTCAGCGAACTCGAATCCTCCAGCGTGGCGGATGCCGAAGACTTCTTCCGCCGCTTCTACGCGCCGGGCAACGCGGTGTTGGCGATCGCCGGCGACACCGACCCGGAGGCGGCACTTGCGCTGGTGCTCAAGCATTTCGGAGACATTCCCGCCCGGCGCACGCCGAAGCGGCCGTCGTTCGCCGAGCCGCCGCTGACCGCTGCCCGACGGGCCGAACACCTCGACCCGATGGCCACCGCGCCGGCCGTCGCGATCGGCTGGCGGGCGCCCGATCCCGCGAAGCAGCGTCAGCTGCACCTCGCCACCGTGGTCCTGGCCGAGTTGCTCGCCGAGGGAGACGCCAGCCGGCTGATCCAGCGGCTGGTACTGCGGGATCGCAGTGCGATCAGTGTGGAGGCCTACCTCGGTACCTTCGGCGATCCGTTCGAGCAGCGCGACCCGGCGTTGTTGACCGTCACCGCGGTGCACCCGAGCGCGGTGCCGGTCGACACCGTCCTTGCCGCGATCCAGGACGAGGTCGACCGGATCGCGCGGGACGGGGTGCCGGCGGACGAACTGGCCCGGGTGCACGCGCGGCTGCGGGCACAGCTACTGCGGCAGGTGGATCAGGTGCTCGCCCGGACCCTTCAGCTGGCCATGTTCGAGCAGCAGCACGGGCGCGGCGAACTGGTCTGGGAGCTCCCGGACCTGCTGACCGCGGTCACGCCTGACGACGTCCGCGCCGCTGCAGCGCGCCTGTCCGCGGACAGTGCCAGCGTGCTTGTGCTGCAGGCGGGAGCGGCGGCATGAGCGACTTTCCCGGCCGCTGCTTGGTTCCGGACCGGCCCCACCGGCCGTTTCCTCGCTTTGAGGCCGCCTCATGAGTCCGAAGCGATCGGCGCTACGCAGCGCCGCGTTGCCGCCGCGACCCGCCCTGGGACCCGCTCCGAAGATCGCGGTGCCGACCGTCGCTGAGCGGACCCTCGGCAGCGGGTTGCGGGTCGCCGCGGTCCGCCGCCGCGGCGTCCCGCTGGTCGAGATCCGGTTACGGGTTCCGTTCGCCGGCACCGCGAAGTCGCACCTCGCGCGCAGCGCGGTACTCGGCGAGTCGTTCTTCACCGGCACCGCGTCGCACGATGCGCAGCAGCTCGCGGAGGCGATCCAGGGGCTCGGCGGCTCGCTGGGCGCCAGCACCGACGCGGACCGGCTTGCGGTCGGTGGATCCGCGCTCGCGGAGAACCTCCGCCCCCTGCTCGAACTGCTGGCCAGCACGGTGACCGGAAACACCTACCCGGCCGACGAGGTCGCCGGTGAACGCGACCGGGTGGCGGAGGAAGTGGCGATCGCGCGCACCACCCCGTCCGCGCTGGCCGACGAGGCGGTGTCCCACCGGCTGTTCGGGCGGCACCCGTACGGTCGTGACCTGCCCACCGTGACCGAGGTGGCGGCCGTTACCGCCGGGTCGCTGCGCACCCTGCACGCGCAGCAGGTCTCGCCGGTCGGGGCGCTGCTCGTCATTGTCGGCGATGTCGCGCCGACCCGGGCGCTCGATCTCGCCGCGCAGACCTTCGCGGATTGGACCGCACACGCGCGCACGCCGGTGACCTTGCCTCCGGTGCCGGCGTTCGTACCGGGTGGCATCGCCCTGGTGGACCGTCCCGGCTCGGTGCAGACGTCGCTGCGGGTCGTCGCTCCCGCTCCGCCCCGGGACGATCCCAGCTACGCGGCGCTGTCGCTGGTGAACACCGTCTTCGCCGGCTACTTCTCCTCCCGGCTGGTGGCCAATATCCGCGAGGACAAGGGCTATACCTACTCGCCGCATGCCGGGATCATGCACGCCGACCTCGCCAGCTACCTTGCCGTCACGGCGGATGTGGCAACCGAGGTGACGGCCCCCGCCCTGGTGGAGACCCGGTACGAGATGGCCAAGATCGCGGCCGCACCGGTGACCCAGGACGAGCTGGATGCCGCCGGCCGATACCTCGTCGGCACACTCGCGCTGTCGACCGCATCCCAGGCCGGGCTGGCCAGCACGCTCGCCAGACTGCTGGACGCCGGCTTCGACGCGACCTGGCTGCGCAGCCATCCTGCCGCGTTGGGCCGGGTCACCGTGGACAGCGCCCACGAGGCGGCGCAACGGTGGCTGGCGCCGGCCGCAGCGGGGACGGTGCTGGTGGGGGACGCCGAGCGCATTCGCCGGTCGGTGTCGGCGCTCGACACCGTCGACGTGGTGCAGGTGAACTGAGCCGATGACGCTGCCGGCCGCCGTCCCGGTGTTATCGCGGCATGCGGTGGCGCGGGGGGCTGCGATCCGGGACGACCCGGATGCGCTGGACGCAGCCTGGAACTCGCCGGCGGCCCGGGTGCTCCCGATCACGCAAGACGGGTTGGTCCCGCTGCGCTTCGGCACGCTCGCGACCGCACCGCCGGATTCCCGGCAGCGCCCGCCGGACGCGTTCTACCTGGGCGCCGACGCGGACGGGGAGTGGTTCGCGCAGGTGGTGCAGACACCACCGCGCGGCCGGCTCGCCGGGTTGCGTGACGTCGGCGCCGAACTCGACGATCGGGACGCGGGTCTGGTGGTGCACGCGGTGGCGCTGGCCAACTGGCACGCCAGCCACCAGCACTGCCCGCGCTGCGGCACGCCGACCGAGATCGAGCAGGCCGGGCACTCCCGGCGGTGCCCGGCGGACGGCAGCCAGCACTTCCCGCGGACCGACCCGGCAGTGATCATGCTGATCACCGACCAGCCCGGAGACCACGTGCTGTTCGGACGGCAAGCCGCGTGGCCTGCGGGTCGGTGGTCGTGCCTGGCCGGTTTCGTCGAGGCCGGGGAGTCGGCGGAACAGGCGGTGGCGCGGGAGACCGCGGAGGAAACCGGTGTTACCGTCAGCGCGGTCCGGTACGTGGCCAGCCAGCCGTGGCCTTTCCCGGCGAGCCTGATGCTGGGCTATCGGGCCGAAGCGGATCCGGCCCAGCCGGTCGTGGTCGACGGCACCGAGCTCGAGGACGCCCGCTGGTTTCCCCGCCAGCATGTCGTCGACGTGATCGCGCAAGGGCTGATGCTGCCGCCTCCGGTCTCTATCGCCCGGCACCTCGTCGACACCTGGCTCGCCGAGCACTGACGGCGTCGCCTCAGCGGAGGGTGGCGAGCTTCTCCTCGACCTGCTTGAGGCTCGGGTTGGTCAGTGCGCTGCCGTCGGCGAACTCCAGCGTCGGGACCGTCTCGTTGCCGCCGTTGACGGTTCGCACTCGCTCCGCCGCGGCCGGATCCGTTTCGATGTCAACCTCCGTCCAGGCGATCCCGGCCCGCTGCAGTTGCCCCTTCAGGCGCTGGCAGTAGCCGCACCACACCGTGGTGTACATGGTGACGGCGTCGCGCGCGGTGCTCGTACTTTCAGTGGTCGTACTTTCGGTGCTCGTGCTCTCGGCGGTGGGCTGCGTCATGCCAGCTTCAACCGCACCGGCACACCGGACGTTCCCGCCGCGCCGGCCCCGCTGTCGGCGCGGGCTGGAAGGATGACGGCCGTGAGTGTCTCCCGGGTCGGCCTCCCGACCGGTATCGATGGATCGGTGTACGAAGACGCTCTCGAACGGGTGCTCGCCGGGCTGGATCCGGACCAGCGGGCCGCGGCCGCCGCGCCACCCGGCCCGGTTGTCGTGCTCGCCGGTGCCGGGACCGGCAAGACCCGGACCATCACGCACCGGATCGCGCACCTGGTCGCGAGCGGTGCAGCCACCGGTGACCAGGTACTGGCGGTGACGTTCACCACCCGGGCCGCCGGTGAGCTGCGGGCCCGGCTGCGCGCGCTTGGTGTCGCGGGTGTGCAAGCCCGGACTTTCCATGCTGCAGCCCGGCGACAGCTGGCGTACTTCTGGCCGCAGGCGATCGGTGGTTCGATGCCGAACCTGGTCGACTCGAAGCTGCGGCTGGTCGCCGAGGCGGCAGCACGGTGCCGGCTCTCGCTGCAGGGCGCGGAGCTGCGGGACGTGGCGAGCGAGATCGAGTGGGCCCGGGCCACGCTGACCACGCCGGAGGCGTACCCGCAGCGCGCGGCGCAGACACACCGCGAGCCGCCGCGCCCAGCGGACCAGATCGCCGCGCTCTTGCGCGGCTACGACGACGTCAAGACCCGCGCCGGCGTGATCGACTTCGATGATCTGCTGCTGCTGCTCACCGGAATCCTGGTCGAGCATCGGGACGTGGCCGCCGCGGTTCGCGGCCAGTACCGCCACTTCGTGGTCGATGAGTACCAGGACGTCACCCCGCTGCAGCAGCAACTGCTGGACGCGTGGCTGGGGGACCGTGACAGCCTCACCGTCGTCGGCGACGCGCAACAGACCATCTACTCGTTCACCGGTGCCACCCCCGCGTACCTGCTGGGCATGGCCGAACGCTTCCCGCGGTCACAGGTGGTGCGGCTCACCCGGGACTACCGTTCCACCCCCCAAGTGGTCGGGTGTGCGAACGCCGTGATCGCGAAAGCGGCGGGCGTGCCTGCCGCTGCTCGGTTCGCGCTGGTCGCGCAGCGCCCCGACGGTCCGCCGCCGCGCTGTACCGGGTACGACAGCGAACCCGAGGAGGCGCGCGCCGCTGTCGCCGGTGTGCAAGCACTGGCCGCCACGGGTGTCCCGTACGCCGAGATGGCGGTGCTGTACCGCATCCACGCACAGTCCGAGACCTATGAGGCGGCCTTCGCGGCGGCAGGTGTTCCGGTGGTTCTGCGCGGCGGCGACCGCTTCTTCGAACGGCCGGAGATCCGCGAGGCGATGGTGCTGCTGCGCGGTGCGGCCCGTGCCGCGGAGCCACCGCCGGGCGAGAACCTGGCCGCTCAGACCGCCGAGGTGCTGCGGGCCGCCGGACGGGACGGGTGGCGTGCCGATGCGCCGCCTCCCGGCGGCGGCGCCGCCCGGGAACGGTGGGACAACATCGCCGCGCTGGTGGCGCTCGCGGACGGCCATCAGGATCTCGCCGGGTTCGTCGCCGACCTGGCCGATCGCGCTGAGACGCAGCACGCCCCGACCGTGCCGGGTGTGACCCTGGCGACGCTGCACGCGGCCAAGGGTCTGGAGTGGGACGCCGTCTGGCTGGTCGGGTTGGCCGACGGCACCGTCCCGCTCGTGCACGCGCAGACCGCGGCGCAGATCGAGGAGGAGCGCAGGCTGCTGTACGTCGGGGTGACGCGAGCTCGCGAGCACCTCACGCTGTCCTGGGCGGCCGCCCGTCACGAGGGGGGACGGCGCAGCCGGCAGCGTTCCCGCTTCCTCGACGACCTGCCCGGCGGGACCGCGCCGCCACGCCGGCCGCCGGCCCGGACCAAGGGGCGCGGCGCGGCGCGCTGCCGCGGTTGCGGCACACCGTTGGCAACCGGTGCCGAGCGGGTGCTCGGACACTGCCCGAATTGCCCGTCCGATGCGGATGACGCGCTGTTCGAACGACTGCGCAACTGGCGCGCGGCCACCGCACGCGGACTCGGGCAGCCCGCGTTCTGCGTCTTCACCGACGCGACGCTCACCGCGATCGCCGAGCGGCGCCCCGCGGGCCGCGGCGAACTCGCGGCGATCCCAGGCATCGGGGCGACGAAGCTGGCGCGTTACGCCACTGCCCTGGAAGCACTGATCGCAGGGGCTGAACCGGAGGTGGTGCTGGCGGCGGCCACGCAGGACGGTCGCGCCGATGCGGACGGCACGTCGTCCGCGCGTGACGGAAATTAAGTTGATCGTGCCGGGTGGGGCGGGCTAGCCTGCTGACGGTCATCGAAGGGTAATGTCCCCGCACGCCGCGGGACGATCACGCAGAGGAGGTGGGCCTGGTGAAGATCATCGCTGTTAAGCGGTTGGTAGCGAAGCGGTTTGCGACGAAGCTCTCGGGCCTGCTCGCGATGCGTGCCGTGACGCCGGCCATGCGCCCCTGGCATCGGCTCGACAAGCCCGTCGCGGCGGGTTTCGCCCGTTGGCTGGCCGTCACTGCCGATGCCGAGCTGGCAGCCCTGCACCTCGCTGCCACGGGATCCCCGCCTCGAATGCCGTCTCCGGTGTGATCACACACCGGTTCCGGCACTTCGAGGCCGCGGTATCCCGATTGGGATCCGCGGCCTCGCTGCTTTTCCGGCCCCGCCGACGTCAACAGTTTTGTCAGTGCCAACCGCAACCCTGCAAGTACGACCGCCATCCACCACAGCCCACCGGCCCCGACCCCGTCCGGCACCACCACACCGTTTCGGAGCACATCGAATGTCACCGCCCGCATCTCCCGTGGACTCCGTGTCCGCTTCTCTACTCACCGAACTCGTGCGGCCTCCGGCGCCCGCGCGCACGGTCCGTCCGGCCCGTCGCACTCTCGATCTTGCCGACTGCACCAGCATCGAGGACGTCTTGGCCGCCGGCGTGGCACTGCCCTGTCACGCCGTCGACCCGGACCTGTTCTTCGCCGACAGCCCGGACGAGGTCGAGTCCGCGAAGGCACTGTGTGCCGCCTGCCCGGTCCGCGACCTCTGCCTGAACGCCGCGATCGAGCGCCGCGAGCCATGGGGCGTCTGGGGCGGCGAGTGGTTCGCCGGAGGCAAGGCGATCGGCCGCAAGCGGCCTCGGGGGCGGCCCCGTAAGCAGCGCCCCGGGGTCGCCGCCTGAGGCGGCCGGTTCGGTCCGCACCGCCTCCACGACTGCCACGGTGACAATGGACGCAGGACGCGTATTCAGTTCGCTGTTGGCGTACAGCCAGGCATGCTTCAACTTCTGAACCAGGCGACGCCCGGCTGGGCTCAGGCCGGCGTCTCGTAGAGACCCAGCAGGCCGCGTCCGATCAGGTACCGCAGCACCCGGCTCAGCTGTTCGTCGCTGACCCAGGTGGGGGATTCGGACCGGATCAGCGGGAAGTTCAACAGCGCCGCCATCGTCAGCTGCGTCCCCGTCTCCGGGAGTAGATCCTCGCGTCCTGCCCGACGGATGACGTCGCTCAGCAGTCGGGAGCACCAGCTCGCGACGGACGAGCGCAGCTGCTCGTCCGTCGGCGTCGGCAGCCGTTCCTGGCTCCAGACCCGCAGGACCCCGCGTTCGTGCTGGCAGAACCCCACCCAGCGTTCGATCAGGTCGTCCAACCAGGGCCCGGCGGTGGCCGCAGTCTCCAGTTCGGTACCGGCGGCGACCGAGGAGTCCACCAGTGGGATCAACGAGCCCGCCGTCCGCGCCGCCAGGCTCGCGAAGATCGCGGACAGGTCGGTCCAGTAGCTGTAGAAGGTGCCGTGCCCGACGCCCGCCCTCGCGACGATGTCGGGCACGCTCGCAGCCACCAGCCCCTCGTCGCCGAACACGTCGCTCGCGGCCGCGAGCAGCCGGTCGACCGTCGGCTGACTGCGCGCACCGGGGTTCCGGCGCATCGACCGGGTCGGATCCGGCAGCCCGGGATGGTCGACCGGTCCGGCCGGGCACCACTGCCCGGCCGGCAGCGGGTTGGCCCGAAACGATGCCGCCGCCGACGGGAAGAACGCCATCTGCAGGAACCGTGCCAGGGCGTCGTTGAGCTCGCTCGGAAGGACGTCGGGACGCCAGGTGTGCCGTATGAAGTGCGCGCGCTCCACCGTCCGCAAGATGGCCAGTGCCAACGCGCCGTGATCCACACCGGTGACGCCGGCCTCGCGCAGGCGTGGCTCTAGTCGCTGGGTGAACAGGTCGAGGAACCGTTGCGCGGGCGAGAGCAGGTTTCGCTCGCTCTGCTCGACCGATGTCCACAACCGGAACGTGGTGGCATGCCGTTCCAGGATGGCGCTGATGCCGTCGAGCCAGCTACGGAGCTCGTCGAAGCCCCGGGCTGTGGGCGCAGGCGGACCGAGCCGGCCTGCCTGCCGCAGCAGGTCGGTGCCGAGGTCGTAGACAAAGACCTGGAACAGTTCGTTCTTGTTCGCGAAGTACTGGTATACCGAGGCGCCCGAGCGCCCCGCCGCGGCGCCGATCGCCTCGACCGTGGTGGCGTGGTAGCCGCGCTGATCGAACAGCGTGCGGGCCGCAGCGAGGATCTCCTGCCGAGCGCGACTCCCGTGCGGACCGAGCACCGGATTGCTTCCATAGGACGCGCGACGGATCGCGCGCGCTCCCGAGTCGGCGCCCGTCGGCGGGTGCATGCGCACAGCGTAGCCAGCAGGCTAAGGTGACGGAGACCTCAGAAATGCTTGGCGCCGGGTGGTTCGCTGCCCGCTAGGAAGGACGTCGCGCGATGGCCGCTGCACTCCCGGACAATTCGATTGCCCATCGTTACCTGCACTGCAACCTCAACGTGGTCGACGTGGATGTGGCAGGTGCGTTCTACAGCGCCGTGGTCGGCATCACCGAGACGATGCGCTCGGGGGATCGGGACACCGAGACCGACGGTGCCGTACTGAGCGTGCCGGGGATGACGCGGAGCACGGCGGCATTCTTCTACGACTCCCGCGGCCCGCGCACGGCGTGCGCCAACGAGATCGTGGCGTGGTACCAGCCGGCGACGGTCGGTGTGCCGTACGAGGACCCGTGGGCGGTGGGGCTGCAGGCGCTCGGTTACGCCGTCGACGACCCGGCGGCGACCGCGGCGCTGGCTCGGGCGAACGGAGGCAAGGACGCGACCGGGCCGGATGTCAGCGATGTCGTCGGCGGGCCCACCGTGACCGTTCTCGACCCGAGCGGGTCGGGCGTCGACCTGGTGCAGGACGCGGCAGAGGCGGGCACCATCCGGCACCTGCGGCAGAACGTGCGCAATCTCGACGCGTCGGTGGAGTGGTACCAGGCGATCGGCTTCAGTGTGGTGCGCGAGCCGGCGGACGGGGTGCTCGGCGGTACTCCGGTGCGGCACGCGACGCTGAAGCTGTCGGACGAGAAGCAGCGGCTGGTGCTGGTGCAGGTGCCGTCCTCCGCGCCGCAGCAGCCGTACACCGAGCCCTACCACGCTGGTCTGTTCCGCAGCGCGCTGCAGGTGGACGACCCGGTTGCTGCGCATGAGCGGTTGATCGCCGAGGGGCGTTCCGCCGGTGCGGAACTGCACGAGCTGGAGCTCGGCGGTACGAACGTAGGACACCTGCAGATCCTTGTCTTGCGTGACCCGGACGGTGTGCTGGTCGAGATGGTTGGGCGCGACCGCTCGATCTTCCGCTGAGCGGTACTGCCGGCCCGCTCGTGCTGCTGCCGCCGAGCGAGGGGAAGGCGGGGAACGGCAATGGCCCGCCGTATGACCCCGGCAGCGGCACCTTCGGGTCGCTCGCGGCGGCACGTATAGCCGTGCGACAGGCGCTGTGGCACCGGGACTTCGATGCAGCCGGACAGCTTGGCGTGCAGGGTGTCGCGCTGGTGGCGGCACGTGCGACGAACGGCGCACTGGAACGGTGCCCGACGATGCCGGCGCTGCGCCGCTACACCGGCGTGCTCTACGACGCGCTCGACTACCGCGGCGCGCCGGCCGCGCTGCGTCGTCGGCTCGATGCCCAACTGATCATCGTGTCCGGGTTGCTGGGCCTGGTCCGCGGCGGCGATCCGGTACCGGACTACAAGCTCCCGATCGGGGCTCGGGTTCCAGGGCTGGGCCGGCTCGGGTCGTTCTGGAAGCCGCACCTGGCCGGTGCCCTCGAACCGTGCACTGCACGGAGGGTGGTGTGGGATCTGCTGCCGGTCGCGCACGCAGCAGCAGCGCCGGTGCGTCGGACCCGCGCGCACTGGCGAGTGCGGGTACTGCGCGAGCAGGGTGGCCGGCGCAGCACGGTCAGCCACGACAACAAGGCGGTGAAAGGTGCGCTGGCTCGGGTGCTGGTGGCGGAACGGATCGTGCACCCGAAGGAACTCGCCGGGTGGCGGGGACCAGGCGGCTACCGGGTCGACGCCGTCCTACCGGACGGCACGGTGGAACTCGTCAGCCGGGGCTGACACTGCGGCTGCGGTCAACGGCGCCGCGGCTCCGGTCGCATCGGTGTCGCCGGCAACGCCAGCGCGGGAAGCGGGCGTCCGGGTGCGTTTGCCGCGCGCGCGTGCCGACCGGCCTTGGTGCGTGGGCCGGCGAATCCCGGCTGCCATTGCTCGACTTCGGCCCGAAACGCGCCGGTGGCGCCGAGTTGGCACAGCACGCCGATGGTGCCGACCACGACCCGGTGGATCAGCAGATAGGCAGGTGGCAGGTTGAGCTGACGGCCGAGCTGCGCTGCGGGGGAGCGTGGATCGCCGATCCGGGTGGCCTCGGTTCGCAACCAGCCGCGAGAGAAGGTGAACGACGGACCGGCTACCGGTTCCAGGATCGGGCGCACATAGTCCCATACGGCGGCGGCATCGACCTGGACCTCCGACCGGACGAAGCCCTCCTCCCGCAGGCCGACGAGCACCGCGTCCGCCTCGCCGGCGAGCGCCAGTCGGGCAAGGCGCCCGATCGGCTCCGGCAGCCCGTCCGGCAGCCGGTTGACGGCGCCGAAGTCCAGCACGCACAGCCGGTCGTCGGCTGTCATCCGGAAGTTGCCGGGGTGCGGGTCGGCGTGCAGCAGCCCGGCGCGGCCCGGCCCGGAGTACAGGAAGCGAACCAGCAGTAGGCCGGCGCGGTCGCGGTCCGCGGCCGTCCCGTCGGCGATGATCGCGGACAACGGGGTGCCGTCCACCCACTCGGTGACCAGCACCCGCTCGCCGACCTGGACGACTTCCGGCACCTGGATATCGGGGTCGCCGCGGAAAGCCTCGGCGAAGGCGCGCTGGTAGGCGCCCTCCATCCGGTAGTCGAGTTCCTCGACCACCCGTTCGCGCAGTTCCTCGAGCAGCGGCTTGACCTCCAGCCCCGGGGTGATGATCGAGAACAGCCGGGCGAACCGGGTGAGCTGCTGCAGGTCGCTGATCAGGGCGGCCCCGGCCCCCGGGTACTGGACCTTCACCGCAACCTTGCGGCCGTCGGACCAGGTTGCGCGGTGCACCTGTCCGATCGAGGCGGATGCGGCGGGCTGGTCGTCGAAGTCTCGGAACTGCTCGCGCCAGTTCGGACCGAGCTGGTCGACGAGCTGCCGGTGCACGGCCGCGGCCGGCATCGGCGGTGCCGCTTCCTGCAGCCGGGTCAGCGCGGCCCGGTACGGTCCGGCGATCTCTTCCGGCAATGCAGCCTCGAAGACCGACAGTGCCTGCCCCGCCTTCATCGCACCGCCCTTGAGCTCACCGAGCACCTTGAACAGTTGCTCGGCGGTGCGCTGCTGGACCTCGGTGGCGACCAGTTCGGCGGGGCGTCCCCCGAGCCGTTTGCCCAGGCCCCAGGTCATCCGTCCCGCCACGCCGAGCGGCAGTCCAGCCAGCTTGGCGGTACGCACCACGGCACGGATCGGCATCTCGGCGCCACCCGGCCGACCCTTTGGCGCTTGCGGCTCGGGGGAGGAGGTCACCGACCCATCATGGTCCCCCCGGCCTGTTCGCGGGTGCGAGGTGTGCAGGTGCAGTCGGGATGCGCGCCCCACCACCGCCGGCGCCATGCCCATCCCGGCAACGACAGCTCCACGCTCGCACCCGCCGTACCGATCGGGTCCGGCGCCGACGTCGGATCGCGGCCGAGGGCGCGTCGGTCCAGCAGTTCGAGGATCTGGCCGGTGGCCGTCCCGGCTGCTGCCGCGACCAGAGCGGCGGTGGCGGTGCCTGGAGCACCGCGACCAGCCTGGGCGAGCTGCCGGTGCAGGATCGGCCAGCTCGGGTCACGGTCGCCACGGTGCAGGTCCATGCATGCCGGGCAACCGGTCACCGGCAATGCGTCGGGCAGCATCATCGGACCGACAACCGCGGTCAGCTCCCGGATCGTCACCGGGAGCAGGGCGGTCCCGGCGGTCAGCAGCGGTTCCCAGACGGCCGCCTCGAGCGGCGCCGGCCCGTCCTGGCACCAGACCGCGACGTCCGGCGGTCCGCTGGCGAGCGCCGGCGGGAGTGCCCGCACGCAGAGCGCCTCCACAGCGGCGGAACGGCGTAGCCCCACGTCAGCGGGTGAGACCCCGCCGGGGCAGGGGTCCGCGACGCCGACGCGGGCATCGTCCACCACGGTGACCCGTCCGATACCGCTGCTCGCGAGCAGGTGTGCCGCTGCGGCACCGACCCGCCCGCCACCGAGCAGGAGGACACGGCGGCGGCGACGGGCTTCGAACAGTGCGGTTGCCGCGCCCGGGGCGGTATGCAGCAGCGCGAGCGCGGCGAGTTCCGGCCCGCAGCGGCCGCGCGCGTCCTCGTCGAGGTTGCGCACCGCCGCCGGCAGCGGGTCGTCCGCATCGTCCAGCAGCAGGCGCGCATCGAGGATCGACAGCAACGCGTCGGCGGACGGACCCGCCCCGGACACGATCTCTTCACGCCGGCGCCGGCCGTCGAGTGCACGCAGAGCGCTTGCCGCTTGCGCACCGATCCCCCCGACGACGACCGCACGGCGCGGGTCGAGGCCGATCTGGACCGTCTGCTGGTCCCGCCACAACGGAACCAGGCCCGACTTGAGCCGCGGCCGCAGCGCACGCGTCACCCGGCCGCCGGGGGCGGGTCCGGGCGGCTCGGCAGGCACGACGGACACGGCATCACCTCCGGACTGCGGCGCGGCCGCGGACGCGGCAGCCGGTGTCACGGTGTCAAATGCCGCACCTGTGGAGAGGCGCCTGTCCACAGCAGCGAACGGGGCCGCGCCACCAGCGGTGGCACGGCCCCGTTCGAGGTCGGGAGTTCGACGGCCCACTCCTGCGGGCGCGGACACGCCCGGTGCGGGGTCGGCGGGAGAGCGGGACTCAGGCCTTGCCGAGGATGCGGTTCATCTTGGTGCCGCACACCGGGCAGATGCCCTGCGCCATCCGGCGCCCGGACTCGCTGACCTTGACCTCGCCGTCGAACTCGCGCTTCTCCTTGCACTTCACGCAGTAGCCCTCGTACTTCTCGGCCACGAGATCTCCCTTGATCGCGGATGTCGGCGCACGGGGGTGTGGCCGATCGTTGCGCTCCAGCGTAGCCAAACCAGGCCTTGCTCCCGCGTACCCGGCGTGTCACACCACCGGTATTCGCCCTCCCGGGGACCGGTCTCGCCGCGGATCGGGGCATGCGCGTTGTGAGAAGTCTCACGCCGTGCGCCGAGTGACCCGGGCCTGACCTGCGCCGACGCGCATCTGGCGTAGCAGGCGGGCAGCCCCGGGTTCGCGTTCCCGGCCGGATCACACATACGTTCGAACGCGGCCGCGACCGCCAATCCCGGCGCGTCGCCGCGGGACAAGCCCGAAAGGACGGTGAGGTCACCCCGCACTGGTGCAGGCGTTTGATCGCAGCCTGCGCACTTCAATTCGAGCCCGACCTGATCTGTTGCCGCATTTCGGTCGGGCTCGTGGAGTGCTCCGGACCGCCATCGGCCCGGAAGCCTTGACCCTGTCGAATGACTCTACGTTCGAGAAACCGAGGGGGGCGATCCCTTCGGGGGGCGTTCCAGCCCCATTCCTCGATGCGCCCCAGCGCTTCCCTGCTTCCCAGTGCCCTCCCGGCGCGCCATTCGCGGCTGGCCCTGGCCGCCGCCGGCGTCGCCGGAACGCTCGCGCTCGTCGGCGTGGTTGCCTCCGCCGCACTGGCCGGTTCGTCGTCGTCGGAGAGACCGTCACCGCGGACGTCGCAGCCGACCGCAAAGTCGGCGGTGACTCCACCGACGCGGGTGCTGCCGGACCTGGCTGCCACGATGCGCCGCGCCGCGCAGCCGGCGAGTCCGACACCGAGTGCCCCGACCCCGACCGCGAAGGCCGCCCAGGCCACGCCGGAACGTGCTAGCCGGTCGCAGCCGCGGGCCCCGCTCACGCGAGCGGCGGCCACCGCAGCATCCTTCAGCGGGATGGCGAGCTGGTACGGCGGTTACTTCGACGGCCGTCGCACCGCGAGCGGCGCGGTCTATGACCAGGACGGCCTGTCGGCCGCGAGCCGCACCCTGCCCCTGGGCACCGTGCTTCGGGTGTGCCGCGCCGGCACCTGTGTCCAGGTGGTGGTGAACGACCGCGGCCCGTACGTGGGCGACCGCATCCTCGACCTGTCCCGTGGCGCCGCGCGCCAGCTAGGCATGCTGAGTGCGGGGGTCGCCTACGTGACCGCGACGCCGGTCGGGCGGGTCTGACGCCGCTCCAGGCGCCCGCCGGCGAGGTCCGGGGGCGACATGGGCGAATCCCCGGGTACGGGATGGACCGTCCGGCTTCCCCTTCCGGACGGGCCACCCGGGGCACCCGGGGACTCGGTGACCGCGACGGTAGGGACATCGGGCCGGGCCGTCAATGCACAGCTGTGGATAACTCTGTGGACTGCGTGTGCGTTACCGAGCGTAGCGTTGTGGATGCGGTCGGGACGGCCGCGCGTCGTCCCTATTCCGTACCGTGCAGTCATGCAGGAACCCGCGGTACCGCTGCACGGGTCGTCCCGCGACGTGCCGGTCCCGGCACCTGAGGTCGAGGTCCGTCGCAGCACCCGCCGTCGCAAGACCGTCTCCGCGTACCGGGAGGACGGCCGCATCGTGGTGCTGGTACCGGCTCGGTTGACCGCCGAGCAGGAGCGGCACTGGGTCGACGTGATGGTCCGGCGGCTGACCGGGGGCGGTCGTCGCCGGTCGGGGGCGGGATGTGACGACGCGGCGTTACACGCGCGGGCCACCCGGCTCTCGGCTCGCTACCTCGATGGCCGCGCGGTACCTGCCTCCGTGGCCTGGTCGGCGGTGCAGGGACGCCGCTGGGGGTCGTGCACGGTCGACACCGGAGCCATCCGGATCTCCGCGCGATTGCGCCCCATGCCGGACTGGGTGGTCGACTACGTGCTCATCCACGAACTCGCGCACCTGCTGGTGCCGGACCACTCCGAGGCCTTCTGGGAGTGGGTCGCCCGCTACCCGAAGGCGGAGCGGGCGCGGGGTTTTCTGGACGGGCTCAGCTACGTAGCCCCTGCCGGGTCCGGCCCGTCCCCGTCCGGGCCAGCGTCGTCCGGCTCGTCGTTGTCCGGGCCAGCGTCGCCCGGCTGCTCGGCCTGAGACGGTTGGGGCGCCCCCTCCACCGGGGCCCGCTGCTGCGCCGCGGCCAGCGCCTCGATGACGGCGACCGGGTTCTCACCGCCGGCCTCGCGGCCGCGGACGAACGCCTGCGGATCGTCCAGGTCGGTAGGTCCGGGGAGCAGATCGGGGTGTTCCCACAAGGCGTCCCGCTCGTCGACACCGCCGGTCTCGGTCAGTGCCTCCCAGACTGCCGCCGCCTCGCGCAATCGGCGCGGTCGCAGCGTCAGCCCGACCAGCGCGGAGAAAGTCTGCTCGGACGGCCCACCCACCGCGCGCCGGCGCCGGACGGTCTCGCGCAGCGCGTCCGCGTGCGGCAGCCGGCCACCCGCTGCCGCCTGGGTGACAGCGTCGATCCAGCCCTCGACGAGGGCCAGCAGCGTCTCCAGCCGGGCCAGCGCTCGCTGCTGCTCCGGCGTGTCCGGGATGTCGAACAACTCACCGCCGATGGCGCGGGTCAACGCTTCCGGGTCGCTCGGGTCCAACTCCCGGAACGACTCGACGCTGCGCTGCAGTTGTTCCGGGTCAACCCGGATACCGCGCGCGTACTCCTCCACCGCGCTGAGTAGCCCGCTACGCAGCCATGGGACGTGTGCGAACAGCCGCGCCGCCGCGGTCTCCCGCAGTGCAAGGTAGAGGGTGATTTCGTCCAGCGGGACGTCCAGGTCGGTGCCGAACGCCTCGACGTTGGCCGGTACCAGTGCGCTCACGCCGTCCGGTGCCAGCGGCAACCCGACCTCGGACGAGGCCAGCACGTCGGTGGCCAGCGTTCCCAGCGCCTGCCCGATCTGGCTGCCGAACAGCAGGCCGCCGACCTGTCCCAGCATCCCCATCATCGGGCCGAGCAGCGCCTGGAACCCGGCGGCGTCCTGTGGCAGCTGGGCGGCCAATTCCGGCGGCAGCATGGCTCGCATCTCGGGCGGCAGGCCGTTCTCGGCCATCCCGCGCAGCCCCGTTTGGAGCGTTTCGCCCATAGCCCCCGAGACGCGCTCGGCTACGGGATCGATGAGGGTGCGCCAGACCGGCAAGGTGGCTTCCACCCAGCGCACCCGGGTCCACGCCTGCGTTCCGCCGCTGGTGCCGGACGGCAGCGTTGTTGCGTCGTCGAGCCACAGGTCCGCGAGCCGCAACGCCTCGGCGACCGAGGTCGCGGAGGTCGAGGAGACAGCCGCGTCCGAGGTGGACGCGGTCTTGATGGCGATCTGACGGGCCAGGTCCCAGTTCACCGGGCCGCCCTGCCAGGACAGCAGCTTCTCCAGCTCGGTGAACAGCGGAATCTTCGCGGCGAGGTCGTCGTCCGGCTTGTCCGGGTCGCCGCTCCCGGAGAAACCGAAGGGGAAGTCGCCAGCGGCCATGTCTCCACGGTAGTCCTGGGTGCGTCCGGCACTCGCGCTGATCGCGCAGGGCGTAAGAGCTACCGGGCCGGGCCGCCAGGCCTTACCGTGGCCTCGTGATCCGGACCGATGCCGCTGGTGTAGTCGTGAACGCCGCCGCGCCGGCGGTGCTACGCCGATGCGCGCTGCGTACCGAGCCGCTCGATGTCACCGGCCTGCTGGCGCTGACCTCGGATCGTTCGGCCGGCGGCCAGGCACTGTTCATCGGGTCGGTCCGTGACCACGACGAGCCGTGCGGTCACACCGGTGCGTCGATCAATGGTCGCCGCGGTCCGGTGGTGGCGCTCGAGTACGAGGCGCACCCCGGCGCGCAGGACGTGCTGCAGCGCCTCGCCCTCCAGGTGGCAGCGGGTCCGGGGCTGCGCGCGGTGGTGGTCGAGCACCGGCTGGGCCGACTGACCGTGGGGGAGGCCGCGGTGGTGGTGGCGGTCTCGGCCGACCACCGCGGCGAGGCATTCGACGCGTGCCGCACCCTCATCGACGAGCTGAAGGCGACGGTGCCGATCTGGAAGCGGCAGACGTACGCGGACGGCACGAGCGACTGGGTCGGCTGCGCCTGACCGGTCGCTCGGGTCCCGCTGCCGCGGATGCTCCGCAACAGCTGCCGGGCGACTACAGTGGGAAAGGTCCCTTCACCACCCTTCGGCTGCGCAGGACACCCCCGTGATCGTCTTCCTGATTCCCGTGACGGCGTTGCTGCTGGCGTTGGTGTGGACGTACTGGGCGCGTCGGCCGGACAAGCCGCTGGACCCGCTCAGCCAGGTGGAGGCCTACCGTAAGTCGGTGAACGCGCTCGCTGGCCACCGGCAGCGTCACCGCATCGGCCGCCGGCCCCGATCCTCGGACTGACGGCGCCGGCCGCGATCCGGCGGGGCCGCTCGTGCGAGACTCGATCCCGTGAGTCGCCGCACCCTTGCCACGGCCATCGCGGGCGCGGCGGTGGTGGCGCTGACCATCGCGCTGTTCGTGGTGCCGGTCCCGTACGCGATCTTGTCGCCCGGCCCGGTCTGCAACACCCTGGGGGCCCCGACGGCACCGTGCCCGTCCGTGCTGAACGCCGCGTCGCTGATCACCGTCAGCCCCGCGTCGAAGGACCATCCCTCCACCGCAAAGCTCGGCGCCACCACGGTGAGCGTGCGTACCGGCGAGCCGTCTATCGCGGAGGCACTCGGTGCCTGGTTCAGCGACGGCAAGGCGGTGGTGCCGCGGGAGGTGATCGTGCCGCCCGGCCAGAGCCAGCAGCAGGTCAGCGAGCAGGGGGCCGCCGAGATGCGCGGCGCCCAGGACTCTGCGGTCGTGGCGGCGGAAGCGGCACTGGGACTGAACCACGTCGTGATCGCATCGGTGACCGGGGGATCCGCCGCCCAAGGGGTGCTGGCGGTCGGGGACCGGATCACCGCACTCGACGGCACGGCCGTCACCAGCGCCGACCAGCTGCAGGCGCTCTCGCTGCGGAACACCGATCCGGCCAAGCAGTTCAGGATCGACATCGTCCGGGACGGCAGCAGCAAGCAGGTGGTGCTGCAGCGCAAGCCGGACCCGAAGACCGGGACGCTGATCTTCGGCATCGGGCTCAAGGACGTCGCGGCAGGCGTGCAAGTCAAGGTGACGCTCGATCCGAATGCGGTGGGCGGCCCGAGCGCCGGGCTGATGCTCGCCCTCGGGGTGTACGACCGGCTCACCCCCGGCGAACTCGCCGGATCGGCGATCGTGGCCGGCACCGGCACCATCGACGGGGCCGGCGTGGTCGGGCCCATCGGCGGCATCCAGCAGAAGATGTACGCCGCTCGGCACGACTTCCACGCGACTGTTTTCCTGGCACCGGCCGGCGACTGCAGCGATGCCAAGGGGGCGATTCCGCACGGTCTGCAGGTGGTCAAGGTCTCGACCTTCAGCGACGCTCTGCACGCACTCGCGGCGGTGAAGGCCGGGCAGCCGGCGGGGCTGCCGCACTGCTGACCGCCAGCCGGATCGCACCGCGCCGTACGGGCTGCGATCGCGGTGGTGATCGCGCACCTACACTGCGGGCGTGGATGCGGGCGTGCCGTTCGCGCTCCTGGCGGCAGCGCAGCTCCTGGCAGTAGCCGCCGCGCTAGGTCTGGCCGTGAGTTCCTTGCGCAGGCCGCTGCGCACCGGCCTGCCGACATCGCTGCTGATCGTCGCCGGGGGCGTCACCCTCGCCGTCGCCGACGGCTGGACCGGCGCGCGCCTCGGCGCAGCGGACAACGACGTCCTGATCGCGCTGCACGGAGGCGGTCTCGCGGCCGTAGGGCTCGGACTTGGATGGGGCGGCCTCGGGCTGGGGGGTCGGTTCCCCGCCCGCACCGCGGGCGGTGGGATGGCGGCGGTCGCACCGGTCGGCGCCGCGCTCCCGGCCGCCGTCGGTTGTGCTGTCGGGGGCCTGCTCGGAGCTCTCGGCGCGGTCCGCCGGCGGGCACCGGGCTGGCCGGCGCTCGCGTCGGGACTGCTCATCCTCGGCGTGCTCGGCTTGCTCGGCCCGGCCGCCCGAACCCATTCGGACGCCGCGATCGCCCTGCTGTCGGCCCGTTGCCTCGGGGCTGTGCTGGTTCTCGGTGCGGTCGCCGAACTGGCACGCAGCTCGGTCCTGTCGAAGGTCGTGTACGCGCTGGGCGCGGGCGTGCTGGCAACCGCGATCGCGGTCGCCGGCGTGGTCGGGACTACGGTGTCCGACCGGTTGGGTTCCGATCAGGCCGCGCAGCTGCGCCGGGCTGCGGCCGGAACGGCGACCGACCTGCAGGCCGATGCGACGACCGCGCAGCAGCTCGCCACCCTCGCGTCCGGCTGTTCGCCCGAAGCGACCGTGATCGGTGCGTGCGCTGCGAGCGTGACCAGCTTCGCCGCCGGCAACACCTTCACCGCGGTCGCCACGCCGGGGGCGCCGATCCGGGTCGTCGGCGGCTCGGTGCGGCTCGATCGTGCGTCTCTGCTGGACCTGGCGCAGCAGGACGCGGTGCGGGAGGCCCTCGCCGATCCCGGCTTCGTCGGATCCGGTTTCGTGCTGTTACACGGGGCGCCGGAGCAATTGATCGCGCTCGGGGTGGCGAGCCACCGGGACCCGGACCAGCCGGCGGCGGCACCGCAGATCGTGGTCCTCTACGGTGCCGCGATCGACGACGCGCGACTGCGACGCACCAAGATCCGTTCTACCTTCGACGCGACGGTGCTCGACCTGTCCACCGGCCGGGTGCTCGCGTCGAGCCTCGACGGTCAGGCGGCCGGGGTGCTGGCGGAACGCAGCCGTACCGACCGGGTGGCCGACGCGCTCGGGCCGGCGGGGCAGGCCATCTCCCGGATCGGCGAGGGGCGGACACCCACCGTCGGGTACACGCCGCTGTACGACGGGACGGCGCGGGTCGCGGCATTGGCTCTGTCCGCGCCGGGCGACACCGTGCTGCACACCCAGCAACTGGTGCTGGAGCTGCTGTTCACCACGCTCGCGGTGACCGGCCTGGTGATCGGGCTTGGTGCCATCGGGCTGGGCCGCCGTGCGGTCGCGCCGGTGCTGAGCTTGACCCGGACCGCGCGGACGGTCCGCGACGGTGACCTGTCCGCGCGCCCGGCGGTGTCGGGCCGGGACGAGGTCGGTCAGCTCGCGGCGGTGTTCGGCGCGATGACGGCGGCGCTGGCGTCGACCACCGGCGACCTGCGGCAGACCGCCGAGGCGGAGGCGGCGACCCGGGCCCGGCTGGCGACCGTACTCGACGCGATGAGCGACGCGCTGGTGGTGAGCGACGGCGACGGGCTGGTCACGGTGACGAACCCGGCGGCGGTCGCGTTGCTCGGGGACGTGGTGGGCAGCCCGGTGGACGAGGTGCTGGCGTCGGTGGACGGACACCCGCTGCGAGAGGGCGAGGGGTGGGTGCAGGCCGTCGACGGGCCGGTGCCGGTCGCGGTCTCGAGCGCACCGCTGCCGGCCGGAGACGGTCACGTGCACGTGATCCGGGACGTCACCGATGCCGAGCAGCTGGAGCGTGCCAAGACCGAGTTCCTGGCCAACGCCAGCCACGAGCTACGCGCGCCGCTGACGCCGATCCTCGGGTACG
>DASZVT010000005.1:0-11606 GCA_035546915.1 Mycobacteriales bacterium
TGGCCCGGTTCCCGGCGTAGGTCAGCTTGTCCAGCGCGACGATCTCGGCCCCGGTGAACGCGGCGTAGCCGCCGGTCGCGAGCGTACGGACGAAGTGCGAACCGATGAAGCCGGCGGCGCCGGTGACGAGGATGCGCATGCCGGACAGTCTGTCAGGGGCGGCGCCGGGCGGCCGGGGTGGCCGGGGCCGGGTGGCCGGGTGGCCGGGCCCGGCGCCGGGTGGCCGGGTGTGCGGGGCCGGGTGGCCGGGTGGCCGGGGCCCGGTGGCCGGGGCCGGGTGGCCGGGTGTGCGACATACGCGTCGCCCCAGCAACCCCCAAGTCGCACAGCCAGCCGAGCCCCGCCCGACATACCCAAGCCGTGCGACATACGCGTCGCCCCAGCAGCCCTCATGTCGCACAGCCTGAAACAGACGTGGCCCGCGGTATAAGCCTGCGCAGCCCAGGCCAAGCGCAAGCCGGGGGCGACCACCGGGGGGCGCAGACCTGTGGACCGAGACCGGTCATCCACAGTTTGTGCGCCACCCCCTCAATGCGGCGCTGCTACGTACAGGGTCGGAGCCGTGCACCTTGCTCCGCTGGATCCGCCGCGCCGGCAGGCGGCCAGACGCCAACACGGCGTACTGGGCCTGGACCAGCTCGCGGCATCCGGGATCACGGCCGGTGAGGTCCGAGCTCACGTGCGGGCATACCGCTGGCGCCGCGTATTGCCCCGGGTGTACGCGCTCCACACCGGGCCCGTACTGGAAACCCCGCGGCAATGGGCGGCTCTGCTGTGGGCCGGGCCCGACGCGACGCTGAGCCACTACACGGCAGCAGCCCACTGGGGCTTCCCACCGATCCGGCACGCCAGCCTCGGGGTGCATCTCACGGTTCCCGGAATCCAGGGCCGGCGCGTTCCCGCAGGGATCGTCGTCCACCGTTCGCGGGTGCCACTCGACACTGCGACGCGGGACGGCAGGTCGGTCACCTCGCCGTTGCGGACGCTGCGGGACTTATTGATCTGCACCCAACGCCCCGACGACGCGACAGCGTTGCTCGCGGGGACGATGCAGCGCCGTCTCGTGCAAAACGGCCTGATCTACGACTTACTGCGCAACGACAGCCTCCTGCGGCACAGGTCGACGCTGCTCGGCATCCTGCAATACGCGAGCACCGGCGCCGAGTCGCTGCTCGAAGTCGGCTTCCTGCGCGACATGGACCGCCACGGGTTGCCAAGGCCCCGCCTCCAGGTGCGTTTTGGCGGAGGCATCCTCGACGGCAGGTACGAGGGCTTCGACCTGTCGCTCGAGCTGGACGGGAAGTTGGGTCATCTAGACACGGAGAGTTGGTTGCGCGACACCCGACGTGACCAGGCGGAGGTCGCGGCTGGGCGGGCGGTGTTGCGGTTCACCGGGCGGCAACTCGTCAGCGATCCCTGCGAGGTAGCCGCCGTCGTCAGCGCCGCGTTGCGGGCGCGCGGCTGGACGGGCGAGCTCGCACCATGCCCACGGTGCCGCATGATCCGCCGCTGACACCCACTCGATCCAGCCGGTCCAGATCCAGCCCGTCCAGATCCGGCCGGTCCAGATCCAGCCGGTCCAGATCCAGCCGGTCCAGCTCCAGCCGGTCCAGCGCAACCGGCTCCGGGTCGTGCGACATACGCGTCGCCCCAGCAACCCTCAAGTCGCACAACCAGCCGAACCGGGGCACAACCAGCCAAACCGGGCCTGTCGCACGTAAGCCGTGCGACATAGACGTCGCCCCAGCAACCCTCAAGTCGCACAACCAGCCGAGCCCCGCCCGACGTACCCAAGCCGTGCGACATACGCGTCGCCCCAGCAACCCTCAAGTCGCACAACCGGCCGAACCCCCCTGGGCCGGCTCCCCCCGGCCGGTGCCGGCTCCCCCGGCCCCGCCCGGGGGCGGGGTCAGGGGCGGTCGATGCTGACGGTGCTGTGGTCGCCCAGGACCAGCCGGTGTGCCCGCGGCCGGGCATTGCTCGGCACCACCTCGACATCCCGCCCAAGCAGCGAGTCCTCGATCCGGCCGGCGTCCCGGATGCGGCAGCGCTCCAGCACGATGGAGTGCTCCAGCTCGGTCCGCTCGATGGTGCAGTCGTGGTAGATCGAGGTGAACGGCCCGACGTACGAGTCGACGATGGACGTACCGCGCCCGATCGCGGCAGGGCCCCGAATGGTCGAGCCCCGAACCGTCACCCCGTCCTCCAGCACCACGTGCCCGACCAGTTTGCTGTCCGCGGACACCTGCGCACCGGGGTGGATCTCGCCCTCAACGGACTCCAGCACCTTGCGATTGGTGTCCAGCATGTCGTCGAGCCGGCCGGTGTCCTTCCAGTATCCGGTCACCAGGTGCGAACGGACGTCCGCGCCGGAGTCGATCAGCCACTGGATCGCGTGCGTGATCTCCAGCTCGCCGCGCGCACTGGGCTCGATCGAGCGCACCGCCTCGTGCACCCGCGGACCGAACATGTAGACGCCTACCAGCGCGAGGTCGCTGCGTGGTCGCTGCGGCTTCTCCTCCAGCCGAACCACGGCCCCGGTCGCCGGGTCCAGCTCGGCAACCCCGAACTGCTCCGGATGCTCCACCCGGGTGAGCAGGATCTGCGCGTCGTAACCGCCCGCGGCAAACTCCTGCACCAAGGAGGAGATCCCGCCGATGATCAGGTTGTCACCCAGGTACATCACGAACGGCGCGTCGCCGAGGAACTCCCGAGCGATCAACACCGCGTGCGCCAGCCCCCGCGGCGCGTCCTGACGCAGGTACGTCGCCTTGATACCGAGTTCCGAACCGTCCCCGACCGCCGCCCGGATCTCCGCCTCGGTGTCGCCGACGATGATCCCGATGTCGGTGATGCCGGCGTCCCGGATCGCCTCCAAGCCGTAGAACAACAGCGGCTTGTTGGCCACCGGTACGAGCTGCTTGGCCGAAGTGTGCGTGATCGGACGGAGCCTGGTGCCGGCGCCACCGGCGAGGACGAGTGCCTTCACGCGCCCGGACGCTAGCACCCGTCCCGGCCCGATCAGGAGGGCGCGTCGCAGCCGCCCGGGCGGAGCGAGCCGATACGCTCAACCCGCATTTCGCGCGATCGCCGTGACCGGCCGGCAACCTTTCGACGCCCCCGTTCGTCTATCTACCGGAGGCGTCCGGGCATCCGGCCCAGGCCCCCACCGGCGCACGCGCACGCTCGGGGTCGACGGACAGGAGGCAGCGACCGTTGGCAGGTGACGACGGCTTCGGTCGGCTGCCCCTCCCCCCTGAGCTCTCGCCCCGCAAGGCAACGCGAGCCCGGTCCGGCGGCGGGGCGACCGTGGGTGGCAGCACGCCCGCGGCCCGCCGTCGCCGCGTCCCGCGCTGGCTGACCTGGACCGCCGGTTCGCTGAGCATCCTGGTGCTGATCACCAGCGCGCTCGCCTTCGGCTACTACGAGAAGCTGAACGGGAACGTGCACCGGGTGAATGTCTTCGGCTACACCGCGCACCGGCCGGACAAGGTCCAGGACGGCGGCCAGAACATCCTGCTGGTCGGCTCCGACAGCCGGGTCGGCGCGACGGCGGAGCAGTTGCGCGAGGCCAGCACCACCGACGACGGCGGCGGGGTCAACACCGACACCATCATCATCGTGCACATCGCCCCCGACGGCGGCCCGGTGACGATGATCTCGTTCCCGCGGGACAGCTGGGTCGACATCCCCGGCCACGGCAGCTTCAAGATCAACAGTGCGTACGCGGACGGTGAAGCGGACCACAAGGACGGCGGTCCGGCGCTGCTGACGCAGACGATCGAGAATCTGTCCGGGCTGCACATCGACCACTACGTCGAGGTCAACTTCTTCCAGTTCATCGACATCAGCAACGCTATCGGTGGCGTCCGGGTCTGCCTGACCAAACCGGCCAAGGACCACTACAGCGGCATCGACCTGCCGGCCGGATACTCCACCATCTCCGGGTCGCAGGCGCTGGCCTTCGTCCGTCAGCGGCACGGCCTGCCGGGCGGGGACCTGGACCGGATCAAGCGCCAGCAGCGCTTCGCCACCGCCATGATCAACAAGATCAAGACCATCCGCAACCCGCTGACCTGGAACGCGCTGCTGGAGAAGGCGACGAGCAGCCTCACCGTGGACAGCGGGCTGTCCGGTCCCGGCCTGATCAAGCTCGCGGACCGGTTGCGGGGCGTCAACCCGGCGGACATCCGGTACGTGACAGTGCCGGTCGAAAACCCGAACGCGTCCAAGCGGCTGTCCAACGGGCAGAACGTGAGCTACGTCGAGTTGGACAAGCCGGCGATGGCCACCTTCTTCGGCAACATCAAGGCCGAGCGCGACCCGTACGCCGCGCCGGCGGCAGGCACCAGCACCGCGCCGCAGGTCGACACCGCCGCGGCAGCGGGCGTGCACGTGACGGTGCTCAACGGCCGCCGGGTGAGCGGCGCGGCCGCGGCCGCGGCCAGCGCGCTGCGCGGGTACGGCTTCCAGGTGGACACGCTCGGCAACGCCGTGCAGATCGACACCACCACGATCCGGTACGCGCCGGGCCAGCACGATGCGGCCAACACGCTGCAGACCGCGATCCCCGGCGCCGTCCTCGTCCAGGACGACAGCCTGTCCGCCAGCCTGCAACTGGTGCTGGGCACCGACGGGCTCCAGGTGACCGCCAGCGGCACCGGTGCGGACAACACGCCGAGTCAGCCAGCCGGCACCGCCAGCACTCCGCCCCCCGTGCAAACGGCTGCTGACGACTCCTGCGGCGTCTGATGAGTTCGGGGCACCTGCCGCTTCCCCCCGAACTGTCGCCGCGCCGGGGCGGCCGCTACCGGGGACCGCGCCACCGCGGCCGCAGGCTCACCTGGTTGGCCGGCGTCCTCAGCGTGCTGATCGTGGTGACCAGCGGCTTCGCGTTCGCGTACTACAACGAGCTGAACGGCAACGTGAAGCGCGTGAACGTGTTCGGTTACTCCGCCAAGGTCAACCGGCCGCAGAAGACGGACAACGGCTCGCAGAACATCCTGCTGGTCGGCAACGACAGCCGCAACGGCGCCACCCAGGCACAACTGCAGGAGGCGGACACGACCTCGGATGGCGGCGGGGTGAACACCGACACGATCATCCTGATGCACATCGCCGGGGGCGGCGGGCCGGTCACGTTCGTGTCGTTCCCGCGCGACAGCGTGGTCGATATCCCCGGGCACAAGGCTTTCAAGATCAACAGTGCCTACGCGGACGGCGAGGCGGACCACGCCAAGGACCCGTCGATCACCGGGCCGGGCCTGCTCACCGAGACGGTGGAGAACCTCGCTGGCGTGCGGATCGACCACTTCGTCATGGTCAACTTCTTCCAGTTCATCGACATCAGCAACGCGATCGGCGGCGTGAACGTCTGCGTGAACGGCGAGGCGGGTTACGACCCGTACACGCACGCCAACTTCACCAAGCCGGGCACCTACACCTTGAAGGGCTCGACCGCGCTGCAGTACGTACGGCAGCGGCACTACCTGCCGGGGGACGACTTCGGCCGGATCCAGCGCCAGCAGCGCTTCATCACCGCGATGGTGAAGAAGGTCAAGGGCGAGCGCAACCCGCTCACGGTGAACCAGATCCTGCAGAAGGCGACGAAGAGCCTCACCGTGGACACCGGCCTGTCCGGCACCGGGCTGGTCAAGCTCGCCGACCGGCTCAAGGACATCGACCTGTCGAAGATCCAGTTCCTGACGATCCCCACCGTGGACAAGGGCGGCAAGAAGTACCTCGCCGGGTACGGGGACCAGGTCGACTACGTGAAGATCGACCCCGACGCCGTCAAGGCGTACTTCGCCAACATCGAGGCCGGCCGGGACCCGAACTACGTGCCGCCGCAGCCCGCCGAGACCGCCTCGCCGCTGCCGGTGAGCCAGGTCAGCGTCGAGGTGCTCAACGGGTCCGGCGTCAACGGTGCGGCAGCGGCAACACGCACCGCGCTGGAGGGTTACGGCTTCCAGGTGGCCTCGATCGGCGACGCAGCGCACGGCACGACCACGATCCGGTACGCCGACGCGGACGCCGGGGCCGCGCGCACCCTCGCGAAGGCGGTCCCGGGCGCAGCCCTGGTGCAGGACTCGTCGCTGACCGGGGGGACAGTGCAGCTGATCATCGGGACCGACTTCACCTCGGTGCAGGACCCGAGCACGGCGACCTCCACCCCGAGCGCCCCCAGTACCCCGTCGTCGGGCGGTTCGAGCGACACCGCTACCGCCGCCAACCAGAACTGCGGCCCGTGACCGCGGCTACCACCGCGCCGGCGCTGCTGGCCGCGCGACTGCGCAGCGACGGCGCCGGCCCGCTGCTGACCTGTTACGACGACGCGACCGGGGAACGGGTCGAACTGTCCACCACCACCTTCGCGAACTGGGTGGCCAAGACCGCGAACCTGCTCGTCGACGGTCTCGGCTGTGGTCCGGGTGACACTGCGGCCGTGTGCCTGCCGATGCACTGGCAGTCCGTCGCCGTGGCGGCCGGCTGTTGGGCGGCCGGGCTGGTCGTCGACCTCGGCGGCCAGGCCGGGGATGCCGCGGTGCTCTTCACCGCGGAGGGCGGCCCCACCCCGGCCGCGCCCGGCGGGGACGAGGTCCGGCTCTCGCTCCGGCCGCTGGGCGGCCGGTTGGCGACACCAGATCCGGGCGTCACCGACTACGCCGCCGAGGTGCTGGCGTACGGCGACCGCTACGGCGGCCCGACGCCGGCGGCCGCGGATCCGGCGCTGCCCGGCACCAGCCACGCGGCCCTCGTCGGCGGCACCGATCCGCGCGCCGACCGGATCCTGCTGGCACCCGACGGCGATCCGCCCCTGGACCGGCCGTTGCTCGTCGCCGCGTACCTGGCGCCCCTTGCCGGCGGTGGCAGCACCGTGCTGTGCCGTCATCCGGACCCCGCCGCGCTGCCACGTCGGCTCGAGGCCGAGCGCGCCACGCCGGTCGCCGCTAGCTGACGTTCGCCTGGCCGGCGGTCGCCCAGACCGCGGCGCTGACCGCCTCCAGCCGCGCGATGCCGGCTGCCTCGGTCGCGTTGTCCGCGGACATGATCGCGACGACGTAGTCCCGGCCGAGCCCGCTGACGTGGGCCACCGTGTGCACCACCCAGCCGGATCCGTGCGGAAGCCAGCCGTTCTTCACCAGCACGCTGACGCCGGCCGGCACGCCGCCGGTGGCGCCCCACCGCTGGTCGTCCTGCACAGCCGCCAACAGCGTGTTGGCGTATGCCCGGGATGCGTCGGTCAGCACCGCATTCGGGTACGCGATGGACCGCATCACGGCGACCTGGTCGGCCGCGCTGGTGAGAGTCAGACCCCAGTACCCGCCGCTGTCCGCGGTGGTCGAGGTGGTGCCGACCCGGGTGTCGTAACCGACGACCGCCGGGCCGTAGCCCGCGGCGTCCCACAGTGCCGAGGCATCGTCGTTGTTGCTGTTCTCGATCATCCCGGCGAGCTCGGAGCGGGTGGTTGTGCCGAGTTCGCGGCCGTTCTGCTGCTGGCGGAGGGTCTCGCCGAGGATGGACAGCTTCACCACGCTCGCGGTCACGAAGCGGGCGGAGTCGTCGACCGTGTAGCCGCGCCCGGTGGTCGCGTCGTACACCGCGACCGCGACGTCGCCGCCGGCCGCGGCCACCGCGGTGCGCACCGCGACCGGCACCCCGTTGGCGTCCACGGCGACGGTGGGTCTCGGGGACGGGGCGGTGGTAGTGCTCGATACCACGGCCGACGCTGGGGCGGCGTCGGTCGCCCCACCACCGCCACGCAGCTGGACGATGACGACGGCCGCCGCCAAGGCGACCACCGCAACCAGGAACGCCAGCAGCAGCGAGGGCCTCCGGCGTGAGCTGCGCACACCTGGACCCTGCCAGATCATGGTGCGAACCGGCTCAGGACCACCTCAAGGTCAGCTGGGCGCCGTCCTGCTCACACAAACGTGATCGCGTGACTACGCTGCGAAATCAGGCCGATCCCACCGATAATCAGGCCGATCCCACCGATAACGGAAGGACGCCATGTCATTCCGTGCACAGCCAGTCGGTGCGCAGCCATCCGCACAGCCGGCCGGTCTGCTTCCCCCGGCGCCGACCACGTTCGAGGCCGTGCAGGCACTCGCGTCGACACTCGGCCTGTGCTGCGCGTTGATGGACTCCGGCGGCACGCTGTTGTACGTCAGCGAGGCGGCGTACCGGATCGCCGGCGCTGAGCCGGGCACGCTGGAGGGGCGCTCCGCCTACACCGGACCGTGGGGAATCCGGGCACCGGACGGCACCGTCGCCGGCCCGCTGGTGTCGGCGGCCGGCCGGGCCCTGCTGACGGGGCGCACGAGCACCGAGATGGTGAGCCTGGAGGGCGCCGGCGCGGCGCGGTGGCTGGCGATCAGCGCCTCGGTCTTCCCGGAACGGCCGGGCACCACACTGCTGATCATCACCGACGTCACCGAGAGCGTCAGCGGCGCTCGCGAGGGCCGGATCATCGACGTACGGCTACAACAGGCCTTCGAGCAGGCGCGGTCCGCGTTGGCGCTGGTCGGCCTGGACCGGCGGTACCTGCGGGTCAACAAGGCGTTTGCGCAGCTCGTCGGTCGCTCCCCCACCGAACTCGTCGGGTCGCTCAGCACGGACATCTCCGTCCCGGGCGACCGCGACGTGAGCGCGCCGTACCTGCGTCGGCTGGTGGAGCGGCAATCCGCCCAGGAGGTATGGCACAAGGACTTCGTCCACGGCAACGGGAGCGTCCTGCCGACCCGGGTCACCGCGCTGGCGATCACCGACGACAGTGGTGCCACCACCGCGGTGCTCGCCCTGTACGAGCCGCTGGAGGTCGCGGGCGCAACGCAGTCCGCGGCCGGGGTCGAGGGAAACACCCGGCGGATCACGCTGCCGCGGCGGGGAGCACTGCTCGAACGCATCAGCGACTGGCAGCGCGCGAAACCCGGCAGCCCGGTCCACCTGCTCGCGGTCCACCTCGAAGGCATCCGGGAGGCCAACGCCGCGCACCACCACGAGATCGGCGACCTGCTGCTGCACCAGGTCGCCGAGCGCCTCGGCGACCTGACACCGCCCGGCGGAATGCTGGCCCAGCTGGACCTGGTGGTGTTCGCCCTCGCCTGGCCGGCCGGCACGGTCCCGGGGCGCCGGCTGGCCCACCGGGTCGAGGAGGTCCTGCAGGTTCCGGTGTCCACCCCAGCCGGGATGCTGTCGCCCGACTGCCGGCTCGGCCTGACCCGGTCCCGGCCCGGCCAGACCCCGGCCGGCTTGCTGTCGGATGCGCGGCTGGCGCTGGCCGGGGCGATCGAGTCCGCCAGCACCCCACTGGTGGAGTTCGACCCCGCGCTCCGAGAGGCGTTCGACGCGCGCCGCCGGCACGAGCAGGAGGTCCGGGACGCGATCGCGGCTGGCCGGGTGCTGCTGTACCTGCAGCCGATCGTCGCCCTGGACTCCGGACGGCTGGTCTCGATGGAGTCGCTGGCCCGGCTGCGCACCGCCGACGGGACCCTCCTCACCCCGCACGAGTTCCTGCCGACCGCGCAGCGGACCGGACTGATCGCCCCGCTGGGCGACCGCATGCTCGAGCACGCCTGCGCGGAGATGGCCGCCTGGCGCGCATCCGGCGCGGTGCAGGGCGATGTCAGCGTCAAGGTGAACGTGTCACCGAGCCAGCTGCTGCAGCCGCACGCCGCCGAAAGGATCCTCGCAACGTTGCGCCGCTACGGGGTGCCGGCGGAGGTGCTCGGGCTGGAGATCACCGAGAGCGAGCTGCTGGACCTGTCCGAGCGGACCCTGGAGCAGCTCGACGAACTGGCGGGCGCGGGCGTGCAGGTCGGCATCGACGACGTCGGAACCGGGTGGTCTTCGCTGACCAACGTCCGACGATTGCCGTTGAGCTTCCTGAAGATCGACCGCACCTTCGCCGCGGGCGTGTACCCACCGGACGAGCACCCGTTCGACGTGGCGATCGTCCGGTCGCTGCTCGTGCTCGGCGAGGACACCGGCCTGGATGTGATCGTGGAGGGAATCGAGACGCCGCAGCAGCGTGACGCGCTGCTCGCTCTCGGTGCCCGCTGGGGGCAGGGGTACCTCTACGCACGCCCGATGCGCCCCGTGCGGTTTGCCCGACGTTTCCTTCGGCCGGTGGTCTGAATGGCCCAGGTTGCGGCCGAGCCCCGCTACGCTGCCTGGATGAGTTCGCCACGCCTCACCGTGTTGGGAACCGGCTACCTGGGCGCGACGCACGCCGCCTGCATGGCGGAGCTGGGCTTCGAGGTGCTGGGGCTGGACGTCGACCCGGACAAGGTCGCGCAGCTGCAGTCCGGCCACGTCCCGTTCTACGAACCGGGACTGACCGAAGTGCTCGAGCGCAACCTCGCGTCCGGCCGGTTGCGGTTCACCACGTCGTACCAGGAGGTGGGCGCGTTCGGTGACGTGCACTTCCTGTGCGTGGGGACACCGCAGAAGGCCGGCGAGTACGCCGCCGACCTCGGCCACGTCGACGCCTGCGTCCACGCGCTCGTCGCACAGCTGCGACCCGGGTCGCTGGTGGTGGGCAAGTCCACGGTGCCGACCGGCACCGCGCACCGGCTGCAACCGCTGATCGAAGCGGCCGGCGCGCGGCTCGCCTGGAACCCGGAGTTCCTGCGCGAGGGGTTCGCGGTGGCGGACACGCTGCATCCGGACCGGCTCGTCATCGGCGTGAGCGACCCGGCCGACGAGGCCACCCTGCGGACCGTGTACGCGCCACTGCTGGCCGCCGGGGTGCCGATGGTGGTGACCGACTTCGCCACCGCCGAGCTGGTGAAGGTCTCCGCCAATGCCTTCCTCGCCACCAAGATCTCGTTCATCAACGCGATGGCCGAAGTGTGCGAGGTCACCGGTGCCGACGTCACCCGGCTGTCGGAGGCACTGTCGTACGACACCCGTATCGGCGGCCGCTTCCTCACCGCCGGACTCGGTTTCGGCGGCGGCTGCCTGCCGAAGGACATCCGCGCCTTCATGGCGCGGGCCGGCGAGCTGGGCGTGGACCAGGCGCTGAGCTTCCTGCGCGAGGTGGACGCCATCAACCTGCGCCGGCGTGCCCGGGTCGTCGATCTGGCCCGCGAACTGCTCGACGGCTCGTTCGGCGCTAGCCGCGTGGCGGTGCTCGGCGCGGCGTTCAAGCCGGACAGCGACGACGTCCGCGACTCGCCGGCGCTCGACGTCGCCGCCGCCGTCGCGCGGCAGGGCGCGGTGGTGAAGGTCTACGACCCGCAGGCGATGGCCAACGCGCAGCGCACCCACCCGCAGCTCAGCTACGCGGATTCGATCGAGGACTGCCTCGGTGGCGCGGACCTGGTGCTGCACCTGACCGAGTGGAAGCAGTTCCGGGCGTTGGACCCGGCGGCCACCAAGCAACTGGTCGCGGCGCCGCGGCTGGTCGACGGCCGCAACGCCCTCGACCCGAAGGCGTGGCGCGACGCCGGCTGGACGTACCGGGCGCTGGGCCGCCCCTGACGATCACGGATCGAGCGCGACCCGCACGGCAAGGAACTGCTTCGGCGCCGCCTGCAGCACGCGCAGCCGCGGATCCGGGACGGCCAGCAATCGGCCGGTGACCAGGCCGCACAGCGGCG
>DASZVT010000006.1:0-5582 GCA_035546915.1 Mycobacteriales bacterium
CCCCCCCCCCCCCCCCCCCCCCCCCCCCCCCCCCCCCCCCACGACCCGGTGAGAGTCGCACGACCCGGTGAATGCGGCGCCGACGAGGCGGCCTGACCGGATTCCGTAGGCTGACTCGGTGCTCCTGCTCTGCCTGGATACCGCGACCGCCGATGTCGCGGCGGCGGCCGTCGATCTCGATGACCCGGACCGGATCGCGGCGCGTACTCGACGCGAGCCGCGGGGCGCCGGTGAGCACCTGATGCCGCTGGCGCTGGCCGCACTGGATGCCCTCGGTGCCCGGCTGACCGACGTCGCCGCCGTCGCGGTCGGCCTCGGACCCGGGCCGTTCACCGGTCTGCGCGCCGGGGTGGTCACGGGTGCGGTGTTGGCCCGAACGCTGGGCGTCCCGGCATACGGCGCGTGCTCGCTGGACCTGTTCGCCGAGCCGGACGTGCTGGTCGCGTCCGACGCGCGTCGACGCGAGGTCTACTGGGCGCGCTACGACCGGTCCGGGGCGCGGGTCCAAGGGCCCGCGGTGGATCGCCCGGCGGTGCTGGCTGCCCGGCTCGCCGGGCAGCGCGTGGTCGGCCCGGGCGCCCTTCTCTACGCCGACCTGCTGGGGGGCAGCGACGCCGATGACCGGCCGATACCGGTCGAGCGGCTCGCGTCGTTGGTGGCGGGCCGCGCCCGCGGCGGTGCACCGGCGGACGTACTGGTCCCCCTTTACCTGCGCCGGCCCGATGCCGCTGAGCCGGCGGTGACCCGGTCATGATCACCCTGCAACCACTGCGCTGGTGGCAGTTGCCGGAGGTCCTGGCGCTGGAGCAGGTGCTGTTCGCACCGGAGAACTGGAGCGAGGAGTTGTTCTGGTCCGAACTCGCGCAGGGCGAAAACCGCTCGTACACCGTCGTCGTCGACGGCACCGAGCTGCTCGGTTACGGCGGCCTCGCGCTGGGTGGCGAGCAGGCGTACGTCCAGACGATCGGCATCGCTCCCGACCATCAGCACCACGGCCTGGGGGCCCGGCTGCTGACCGACATGCTGGCGGTCGCGGTCCGACGCGGCGCCGGCGAGATCGGGCTGGAGGTACGGGCGAGCAATGCTACCGCCCAGCGGCTCTATGCCCGGCACGGGTTCGAGGCGGTCGGGCGCCGCCGCGGCTACTACCAGCCGTCCGGCGAGGACGCGCTGATCATGGTCCGGGAGCTCTCGTGAGCCTGGTGCTGGGCGTGGAGACGTCCTGCGACGAGACCGGTATCGGGCTGGTGCGGACCGATGCGGCAGGCCATCCGACGCTGCTGGCGAACGCGATCGCCAGCAGCGTGGACGCGCATGCCCGGTACGGCGGTGTGGTGCCGGAGGTGGCGAGCCGGGCCCACGTCGAGGCCATGCTCCCCACACTGGATCGGGCACTCGCCGACGCCGGCGTGGCGCTCACGGACGTCGACGCCGTCGCGGTCACCGCCGGGCCAGGACTCGCCGGCGCACTGCTGGTGGGGGTCGCCGCGGCAAAGGCGCTGGCTGCCGGCCTGGGCGTCCCCCTGCACGGCGTCCACCATCTCGCCGCGCACGTCGCGGTGGACACGCTCGAGCACGGCCCGCTGCCGACCGCGTGCGTCGGCCTGCTCGTGTCCGGCGGCCACTCGTCGCTGGTGGCGGTCGGCGACCCGGCCGCGCCGCAGGTGTTGGGGGAGACGGTCGACGATGCGGCCGGCGAGGCGTTCGACAAGGTGGCGCGGTTGCTCGGTCTCGGCTTCCCGGGCGGCCCGGTGGTGGACCGGATGGCTCGCGACGGGAACCCGGCCGCGATCGCGTTCCCGCGGGGTAAGCACGACGACGGTTCGTACGACTTCTCCTTCTCGGGGCTGAAAACGGCCGTCGCGCGCTGGCTTGCCGCGTATCCGGGCGGTTCGGACCTCCCGGTCGCGGACGTGTGCGCGTCGTTCCAGGAGGCGGTTGCCGACGTCCTGACCGCGAAGGCGGTACGTGCCTGTCGGGAACTCGGGCACGACACGTTGGTGATCGGCGGCGGGGTCGCCGCCAACACGCGGCTGCGGCACCTGGCGCAACAGCGTTGCGACGACGCCGGCCTGCGGTTGCGGGTGCCACGCCCCGGTCTGTGCACGGACAACGGAGCGATGGTGGCGGCACTGGGCGCGCTGCTGGTCGATCGCGGTGCCGCGCCGTCGCCGCTGGACCTGCCGGCGCGCTCGACGCTCCCGCTGCCACGCAGTTGATCAGCGGGAAGGGAGCGGCTCCACCAGCAGCGCGTACGGGCGCCTGCCCACCCGGGTGAGCACCACCGTCGCCTCCCGCGGCCCGGCCAGCCGCAACTGCGGACGCAGCTGTTCCGGTGTCACCGCGGTGCCGCGCTTCTTGATGACGAGGCGACCGACCCCCCGCGCGCGTAGCAACGCACGGAGCGCCTTCACCGAGAAGGGCAGCACGTCGGTGACCGCGTACCGGGTCGTCCAGGGCGAGGTGACGTCAGCATCGGTGCTGATGTAGGCGATGCTCGGGTCGAGCAGGCCACCGTCCAGTTGCACCGCGACCTCGGCGACCAACCCGGCTCGGATCACCGCCCCGTCCGGTTCGTGCAGGAAGCGGCCGGCGGGCCGGACTTCCGCCCGAGCACCGGTACCGGTCAGTGTGCGGGTGGCGTCCGGGCTGCTGCCGAGCACGGTGGCTGACCGGGGCGCAGCGCCACGCAGCCCACCCCACCACAGTGCGCATTCCAGTACGTCGCCGTGTTCCGATACCCATTCCGCCGTCACACCGTCCGGCAATAGGTCGTGGTCGATGCCCGGGCCGACCTTCGCCGCTGCGCACCGGACCCGGGCGGCGTACGTCCCGATAGTGCGCAGCGACGGGCTCCAGCCGGCCGGATCGAGCACCCGGCGGCCTGCGATCCGCCGCGCCGGGTCCGCGAACACGGCGTCACAGTCTGCCAACAGCGGCTCCACCACGGCGGTCTCGGCTACGTCGGCCTGCACCACCCGGATCCGTCCGGCGCCGGCCACCGCCGCGTTGGCAGTCAGCACCGCGGCGACCACCGGGTCCCGCTCCACCGCGATCACGTCGATGCCGACGGCCGCCAACGCCAGTGCGTCACCACCGGCACCGGCACCGAGGTCGAGGACCCGCCGTACGCCGCCCGCCCGCATCCGGCCGGCCCGCCAGTCGGCCACGCTCCGCCGGGTCGCCTGCTGTGCCGCGTCCGGCGTCCACAGCAGCTCGTACGCGATCGGCCCGAGCCGGCGCGCGGCGCGCTCGCGCAGCCGGGCCCCGAGCGACAGCACGGCCGCCTCGTCGTACCGCGGCAGCGCGGCGAGCAACTCCGTCCCGGCCGGGGCGCGCAGCATCGCCACCGTCGTCAGGTCCACGCCCTCATGGTGCCCGGACACCCCGTCGTGTTGACGGGCGCGGTGCCGACCGCATAAGTTGGCACTCGGCACCCGAGAGTGCCAGCAGGCCTGAACCCCGCGACGGCAGGCCCGCCCTTTACGCCATCGACGACTGTGAAGGGGAGGTCCGCTTATGACCACCGCCACGAAGGTAAAGATCAAGCCGCTCGAGGACCGCATCGTGGTTCAGGCCAACGAGGCCGAGACCACCACCGCGTCGGGCATCGTCATCCCGGACACCGCGAAGGAGAAGCCCCAGGAGGGCACCGTCATCGCGGTGGGCCCGGGTCGGGTCGACGACAACGGCAACCGGGTCCCAGTGGACGTGGCGGTCGGCGACGTCGTCATCTACAGCAAGTACGGCGGCACCGAGGTGAAGTACTCGGGCGAGGACTACCTCGTGCTGTCGGCCCGCGACGTGCTCGCCATTATCGAGAAGTGACCTGCCGGTCGCACTGAATTCTCGAACCGATATCACCCTCGCTCGCCCCGGTAGCCGATGGCCGCCGGGGCGAGCGCGTGAAAGGACCTGACCGAATGCCCAAGATCCTCTCCTTCGACAACGACGCGCGGCAGGCGCTCGAACGGGGCGTCGACGCCCTGGCCGACGCCGTGAAGGTCACCCTCGGCCCCCGTGGCCGGAACGTGGTGATCGACAAGAAGTTCGGTGCCCCGACCATCACCAATGACGGGGTGACGATCGCCCGCGAGATCGAGCTCACCGATACCTACGAGAACATGGGTGCGCAACTGGCCAAGGAGGTTGCCACCAAGACGAACGACGTCGCCGGTGACGGCACCACCACCGCCACGGTGCTCGCCCAGGCGATGGTGCACGCCGGTCTGCGCAACGTCGCCGCCGGCGCGGACCCGACCTCGCTCAAGCGCGGCATGGACGCGGCCGTGCGGGAGATCAACGACGAACTGTTGTCGGTCGCGACCGAGATCGAGACGCACGACGAGATCGCGCACGTCGCGAGCATCTCCGCGCAGGACCGCACCATCGGCGAGCTGATCGCCGAGGCGATGGACAAGGTGGGCAAGGACGGCGTCATCACCGTCGAGGAGTCGCACACCACCGGCACCGAACTCGAACTCACCGAGGGCATGCAGTTCGACAAGGGTTACATCAGCCCGTACTTCGTCACCGACGTCGAGGAGCAGGAGACCGTCTTCGAGGACGCGTACCTGCTGCTGACCACCGGCAAGATCTCCGCGATCGCCGACCTGCTGCCGCTGTTGGAGAAGATCGCGCAGTCGGGTAAGCCGCTGCTCGTCATCGCCGAGGACGTCGAGGGCGAAGCGCTGTCCACGCTGGTGGTGAACGCGATCCGCAAGACGCTCAAAGCTTGCGCGGTAAAGGCCCCCGGCTTCGGTGACCGGCGCAAGGCGATGCTCGAGGACATGGCGGTGCTGACCGGCGCCCAGGTTGTGTCCGAGGAGGTCGGCCTCAAGCTGGACCAGGTCGGCCTCGAGGTACTCGGCACGGTACGGCGCGTCACGGTCAGCAAGGACACGACGGTGCTGGTGGAGGGCGCCGGCACCACCGAGGCCGTTGCCGACCGGGTCCGCCAGATCAAGGCGGAGATCGAGGCGACCGACTCCGACTGGGACCGGGAGAAGCTGCAGGAGCGGCTCGCCAAGCTCGCCGGTGGGGTCGCGGTGATCAAGGTCGGCGCCGCGACCGAGGTGGAGCTCAAGGAGCGCAAGCACCGGATCGAGGACGCGGTGTCCGCGACCCGGGCAGCCGTGGAGGAGGGCATCGTCCCGGGCGGCGGCTCGGCGCTCGTGCACGCTGCCGCGGTGCTCGACAAGACCAAGCTCACCGGCGACGAATTGACCGGCGCGAACGTCGTACGCCGGGCGCTCGACGAGCCGTTGCGCTGGATCGCGACCAACGCCGGCCTGGAGGGATACGTCGTCGTCGCCAAGGTGCGCGAACTGCCGGCCGGATCCGGACTGAACGCGGCCACCGGCGAATACGAAGACCTGATCAAGGCCGGCGTGCTGGACCCGGTGAAGGTGACCCGCAACGCGGTGGCGAACGCCGCGTCGATCGCCGGCCTGCTGTTGACCACCGAGGCTCTGGTGGCCGACAAGCCGGAGGAGTCGGAGGACGACGGCCACGGCCACACCCACTCGCACGGCGGTCACAGCCACACGCACTGACATCGCCCGCGCCGTCGGTGCGGGTCG
>DASZVT010000007.1:0-7877 GCA_035546915.1 Mycobacteriales bacterium
GGATCACCTGGGCGGCCTCGTCGACGACACCGCCGTGGTCACCGTGGTGACCGCCGCCGGCGACGACCAAGCCGCCGCAGAATGCACCCGCTAGCGCGCCGAGGGTACCCGCGGCGACAGCGGTTCGCGTGGCCAGCCGGCGCACGCGCGTGCTCGCGCGCATCCACCTATCGTAGGGCGCCGATTCCACTGTCCCGATTTGTCCGCCGCGTGTTGGGTGCGGATCGGGCTGGCGCTAGAGATAGCGCCGCGGATTCTCGGGGGTGCCGTTGATCCGGGTCTCGAAGTGCAGGTGCGGGCCGGTGGAGTAACCGGTCGAGCCGGACAGGCCGATGACCTGGCCCTGCGCGACGTGCTGGCCGACGCTGACCTGGATGACCGATTGGTGTGCGTAGCAGGTGGAGAATCCGCCGCCGTGGTCGATGCAGGTGTAGTTGCCGTAGCCGGTCTCGGAGCCGGCGTAGATCACGGTGCCGGCCTTCGCCGCCTTGACCGGGGTTCCGGTCGGGACCCCGAAATCCATCCCCGCGTGCAGCGCGTACTTACCGGTCACCGGGTCGTGACGCATCCCGAACTCGCTGGTGACGGGCCCCTGCACCGGATAGATCAACCCGGCGCTGCTCGCCGACAGCGGGGCGGCGGTGCTGGCGGCCGGCTGCTGACGCTGCCGGATCAACGCGGCGATGTTCGCCGATTCCTGCTGCAGTTGGGCGACCTGCGCGCGGTCTTGCGCAAGCGCCGCCTCGGCAGCGTTCAGCGTGGCGTTACGTGCAGCGGCGAGCGTCGCCAGCTCGTCGTTCGCCTGCTGCGCGGTCGCCACGAGCTGCTGCACCTGGTCGAGTGCGCGGCGGGCGGCGACGTCGCGTCGGGCGACGGCAGCGTGACGGTCCCGCAGCACCGCCTCGCTCGCGGCGAGTTGGCCGCGAGCGTTCCGGAGCTCCACAAGCTGGGTGCCGCGGCCCCGGACGACGGTTTGCAACAAGCCGGCGCGTTCCAGGTAGCGACCGGGTTCCCCGGATCCCAACAGCAGCGTGACGTCTTCGCTCGGCCCGCTCTCGTACCGCAGCCGCAACAGGCTGTCGATCTGCTGTTGCTTGGCGTCCACCCGACGTTGGGAGGCGGTCACCTCGCGCTGCGCCCCGGTGAGCGCGGTACGTGCCGCAGCCGCATCCCGCGCGGCGCTGGCGGCCGTCGCCCGGGCGCCGGTCAGCTGCCGCTGCGCGCCCGCGAGCCGCTGCTGCGCGGTGCTGAGCTGCGCCTGTACGGCCTTCAGCGCACTGGCAGCCTTGATGGTCGCGGCACTCGAGGAATCCAGATCCGCGCTCGCCGCCTTCAGCGCGGCCTCCACCTGCTTCTGCCGATCCGTGACGCCGTCCGCGCGCGCCCGTGTCGGAGCGGCCACGGTCGCGACGAGCAGCAGTGCGGTACTGAGCGTCAGACCGGCGACGACCAGCCGGACGACCGGTGCGACGCGGCGCCCAGACGCCAGCCGCCCAATCACACTGGTCCCACCCGTCACAGTTCAACACCATGAACTACGGCCCGACGGATGACAACCCGCCCACGACCGCCGGGTGCCCGGCCCCGCTCAGACTCGCACGTAGACGAGCGAGGTGAGGTACGACGCGGCGCCCGCCACCGCGACCCCGAGGACCACGAGCCACGGAGTCACCCCCCACACCTCGCCCCAGGTGGCGTTCGGGACCACGCCCGCGGCGAAGAAGCTCTTGAGGGTGCCGTTCAGCACCCAGGTCTTGAACAGCGCGAGCAACCCCACGGCTGCCCCGGCCCCGAGGAGCCCCGCGATCACCCCCTCGAGCACGAACGGCAACTGGATGGTGAAGTTGCCGGCGCCGACCAGGCGCATGATGCCGATCTCTCGGCGTCGGCTGAACGCCGCGAGCCGGATCGTGTTGAAGGTGGTGAGCAGCGCCGCAGCGCCCGCGACGATGGCCACGATCCGGGCCACCGTCTTCACCCCGTCGAGCAGGTCGAAGAGCGGTTTCAGCGCTCGTTGCGGGTCGTAGACCTGGTCGACCCCGGGTTGCTGACCGTACTTGCTGGAGATGTCCTCGAAGTTCCGCGGATCCTTGAGCTTGACCTGGAAGGATTCCGGCAATACGTCCGGGCCGGTGATGGAGTTGACCAGGTCACTCTGGTCGGCGAATTCCTTCTTGAATCGGGCCAGCGCCTCGTCCCGGGACACGTACAGCGTCTTCTCGACTTCGGGGTCCGCCTGTAACTCGGTCTGCAGGGTCGCCTTCTGGGTCGCGGTGACGTCCTGCTTCAGGTAGATCGCCACCGACAGCTCGTTGAAGTACCGCTCGTGCATCCGATCGGCGATCCGAGTCGTGAGCATCGAGGCACCCAGGAGGGTCAGCGAGATCATCACGGTGACGATGACCGCGACGGTCATCGTCAGGTTGCGGCGCAGACCGGTGACGATTTCCTGCAGGACGAAGCGGGGACGCATGGGGTTCCTGTCCGATCGAGGGCGCTGGCTTGAAGGTGCTGGGCCGAGGTCGCGTGGGGCGGGCGAACCCGGACGAGGTCAGGCCGGTCTCGGTGCCTACTGGGCGTACCCGTAGACCCCGCGGTTCTGGTCGCGCACCACCTTGCCACCCGCCAGCTCCACCACCCGGCGGCGCATCGTGTCCACGATGGCCGCGTCGTGGGTGGCCATCACGACGGTGGTGCCGGTGCGATTGATCCGGTCGAGCAGCTTCATGATTCCGATCGAAGTCTGCGGGTCAAGGTTGCCGGTGGGCTCGTCGGCGAGCAACAGCATGGGCTTGTTGGCGAAGGCCCGAGCGATCGCCACCCGCTGCTGTTCGCCACCGGACAGTTCGTCGGGCAGCCGGTTCTCCTTGCCCTTCAAGCCGACCAGCTGGCAGACCTCGGGCACCACGGCAGCCACCTTGTGCCGGCTGGCGCCGGTCACGTCCAGCGCGAAGGCGACGTTCTCCGCCACCGTCTTGTTCGGCAGCAACCGGAAGTCCTGGAAGACGCAACCGATCTGGCGGCGGAAGGCCGGAACCTTCCACTGCGCGAGTCGGCCGAGATCCTTGCCGGCGACGTGCACCGTGCCGGAGGTCGGCCGCTCCTCGCGCAGCAACAACCGCAGGAACGTCGACTTCCCGGATCCGGACGCCCCGATGAGGAAGACGAACTCGCCGGCTTCCAGGTTGACGCTCACGTCGTCCAGTGCGAGGCGGTGCTGCACGTTGTAGGACTTGCTGACGCGGTCGAACCTGATCATAGGCGGGCAACCCGAGAGGCGGACATGGCTCTCGATGCTACCCGGCAATCCTGGATCTGCCCTCGGTACGCGTTAACGGCCGCTCCCCGACGAGCGGGAGCGGCCGTAACGCGCTAAGGACGGGCGGAGCCGTTACCGGTGGCTGCCACCGGCCCGACGCCGGCGACCGGCGCAGATCAACAGCAGAGCCACACCGGCGAGCAGCGCCTCGACACCGATCGCGATCATCGTGCCCACCGGAGCGCCCGGGCCGGTGAACGGCAGCTGGCCCTCCTGGTTGTACTGCTCCGCCAGGACCTGGGTCGGCAGCGAACTCGACGTAGCTGCCACCACGGCACCGGGCGTCGTGGTCCAAGTGGTGGGAAGCACCGACGTCGGCGGCTCACTGGTCGTGGTCGTGGTCGTGGTGGTGGGCGGCGGCGTGGTGGTCACCGTCGTCGACGGCTCGACCGACGTCGGCGGCTCCGTCGTCGGCGGCGTGCTGGTCGGCGGCTCCGTCGTCGGCGGGGTGCTGGTCGGCGGCGTGGTCGACGTCACCACACACGGCCCCTGACCGCCGTTGTAGGACGCGATCAGCGTGCCCTTGTCGGCGAAGTAGGACTCGCCGGCCTGCAGCACCTGCGGCGCGTCCGAGCCGTAAATCAAGTCCAGCTGGAAGTAGCAGGACGGCACGGTGACGTTGAACTCTGCGTGACCGGTGACGGTCTGGGTGTCGATCGCGGCGAGATGCTGCACGCCGCTGGTGGCCCAGTCCGGACCCTCCGTGGTGTAGGCGACCAACGAGAACTGCTGGTCGGTGCACGCATCGGAGTACAGGTCGACGGAGACGTGACCGCTGCCGTCGAGCGTCACCGGGCCGATGGTGAACTTGCCGTCGACGCAGTCCGCCGCAGACTTGGCGGTCAGCACATCGGCATTCACCGTCCGGGCCGCGGCCAGCTGCGTCGGCGGCGAACCGTTCTCCGCGGACTGCGCAGATCCCTGCAACAGCAGGGGAATCATCGTGATGGGAAGGGCGACGAGCGCAGCGGTCAGGAGGTAACGACCGAAGCGACCGTGCGAAACATCATGACCCGACTTGACCTTCACAGGAAACTCCACGTGACAAGGAGTGCTGTGGGGTCGGGCTCACCACTCACTCCCCGCGCCGCCTGGTGACCGACTGGCGGCTTTGGCGCGGATCTTCGTGTCCCCCCGGCATCTCAACCGGCTGTCTGACGATAGCGTGATCTTGAGGAATTGTCTGCTATGCGTCCGACAGATCTTGCTGACCAACCAGAACCTAGCACGGAGTGTACCTGTTTAGCTACCCTCCGCAACAGTCCGTCGCCAACGAATCTCGCTGGCGAGCAGCTCGTCGATCTCGCCGTCCAAGACTGCCTCGACGTTGCCCGTTTCGGTGCCGGTGCGCAGGTCCTTCACCATCTGGTACGGATGCAGCACGTAGTTGCGGATCTGGCTTCCGAAGTTGATGTCGGCACGGCCGCCGCGCAGTGCGTCCATCTCGGCGGCTTCCTCGGCCCGGCGGCGCTCGAGCAGCTTGGCCTGCAGTACCAGCATGGCGCTGGCCCGGTTCTGGATCTGCGATCGCTCGTTCTGGCAGGTGACCACGATGTTGGTCGGCAGGTGGGTGATGCGGACCGCGGAGTCGGTGGTGTTGACGCCCTGTCCGCCGGGTCCGGAGGAGCGGAAGACGTCCACCCGGAGGTCCTTCTCGTCGATGTCGACGTGGTCGCTGGCCTCCACGACCGGGGTGACGTCGACCGCGGCGAACGAGGTCTGCCGGCGGGACTGGTTGTCGAACGGGCTGATCCGGACCAGCCGGTGCACGCCGTGTTCACCGGCGAGCGTGCCGTAGGCGTACGGCGCCTTGACCGTGAAGGTGGCCGACTTGATGCCGGCCTCCTCGGCGTACTGGCTGTCGAGGACGTCCAGCGAATAGCCGGAACGCTCGGCCCAGCGCACGTACATCCGCAGCAGCATCTCGGCCCAGTCCTGCGAGTCCACCCCGCCGGCGCCGGGGTTGATGGTGAGCACCGCGTGCCGGGCGTCGTACTCCCCGGACAGCAGGGTGCGGACCTCCAGGTCGTCGACGGCACGGCGCAGCTCGGGCAGTCCGGCCTCGACCTCGGCGAGCAGGTCCGCGTCGTCCAGTTCCACCGCGGTGCGGGCATCGTCGAGCCGGCCGCGTAGGTCGGTGAGCTTGTCCAGGGTGGACTTGGCCTGGCTCATCGCGCTGGTCACGCCGGCGGCGCGGTCGGGGTCGTCCCACAGGTCGGGCGCGGCGGCTTGCTGCTCGAGTTCGGCGAGTCTGTTCCGCAGCCCGGCCGGGTCCAGCACCTGCTCGACACCGGAAAGGGTGGCGTCGAGCGCCTTGACCTGCTCGGGAAGTTCCTCGGCCACGGTGAGCAGCGTAACGGCGCTGCCGACAGGCGCCCGCGGCCTCACTCCAGGGAGTGCGTGACGGCGGTGGCGTGGGCGGTGACCGTGACGCTGCCGAATACGGGCAGGTGCACGGTGCGGCGGCCGGAGACGGCCACCGCGTGCTGGTCCGCGGTGACGTCGCCGACGATGCGTTGCTCGGGGTAGGACACCAGCGGATAGGTGCGGGCGACATAGTCCTGCACCGCGCTGCGCACCGCACCCGCTTGCAGCGGTAGATCACCCCGGGCGCCGGACGCGTACACCCGGTCGACGTCGACCTGCCGCGCGGCGGCCAGCGCGGTACCGTCGACCGCGGCGGCCAGGTCACGCCGGGCCAGGAACACCACGCTCGCGTCCACCACGGCCCACACCAGCAGCAGCGCCACGGCGCAGAACCCGATGGACAGCAGCAGGATCGTGCCGTCGTCGCCGCGCGGCCGGCGCGTCAGGACCGCCGGGGCACTCCCCCTCATGAGGCGGCCCGGAACCGGTCGACGGACAGCGCGTAGCGCCCGGTGACGTGCACGCGCGCGTGCAGGTAGTGCGCGGCGATCGCATTGTTCGCGTACGGCAGCGCGACGTCCTGTGCGACGCAGACGGTGTAGCTGGCGCCGGGCGTGAGAGACGGCGTGACCGGAGTCGCGCGGTCACCGCACCCGGCGCCAGCCGCGGTGAAGACGACCTGCGGATCGGTATCGATGCCCTGGTCCTCGAACGCAAGTCGCGCGGCGTACGTCGCACGCACCAAACCGATCGCCGTGGTGGGCGCGGTCGCAAAGGCGCGACCAGCCTCCCGCGCGGCTTCGGATGCCGCGAACGACGCGCGTTGCAGGTGAAAGACGGTGAGCAGCAAGTAGATCAACGGCAGCAGCAGGATGACCGACGCGCCGACGAACTCGACCAGCGCACTGCCGCGTTCGGCTCCGCCGGAGCGCGGCCGCGCCCGAGGGGCGCGGCGAATCACTGCGGTTCCCGTACTGCGCGGGCCGCGACATCCAGGTGAACCGTCCCGAGCGGGATGAAGGTGAGCGGCAAGGTGGCGTGGACGTCCATCCGCACCAACGGTGGCTGCCCGGCGCTTCCTGCCACGACGGTCGCCCGGCACGGTTGCGTCCCGGTGTCGATCGCGCCGGAGAGCGCCTCCCGCACCAACCGGGCGCACAGCCGCTCGCCGTCCTGCAGGCGTGCACCGCGCACTGCCGCGGCTCGGGCGCCCTCCGCAGCGTCGGCCACCAGCACGTTCCGCGCGTGCAGCACCAAGCCGACCTGCACCACGCCGAGGAACAGCGGGATCAGCAGCACCGCGACCAGGACGAATTCGACCACCGCAGAACCACCGTCGCGGCAGCCTCCGCCGTTCCGAAACACGCTGTGCGCCAGCCGCATCACCCGCCCGCAGCGGGCTGTCGTCACGGGCCGGAGACGCCCGACTTCGTGTTGGAAACGCTGTCCACGGCGTTGGAGAAAGCCCGCCCGATGATCGGCCCGACGAACGGGATCAACACCACGACCACCGCGGCGCTCATGATCGCGATCATGACCCAGCCGGGGATGTCGCCTCGGTCGCGGCGCCCACCGCTGAGCGCACGAACGCGCCGTGTCACGCTGTCAGTGAGTGCGATCAGGCAACCGAAGCCGTTCAGTAGCAACAGGTTCGCACGGGTCGAAGTCATGTCGTCTCCCAATCAGGTGAACTGGATCAGCGAGCGATGCTGGTGAGGGTCACCGCGCCGGGGAAGAGCGCGAACAGGATGGTCACCGGCAGGACAAGGAAAACGACCGGGATCATCATCGCGATCTCCCGTTTCCCACCGAGTTCGAGCAAGCGGCGGCGCCCCGCCTCGCGGACGTCAAAGGCTTGTGCTCGCAGTACCTCCGCGAGTGGCGTGCCGCGCTGCAGCGCAACAGTGATGCCGTCAACGAACCGGGCCAGGGCCGGCAGCGACGTACGGTCGGCGACTCCGGCAAGTGCGACCGCGAACGGCGCCCCTGCTCGGGCGTCGGCGAGCGCTCGACGGAGCTCGCTCGATAGCGCCCCGGTCGCCCGCCCGGTCACGCGCTCGAGCGCAGCCACCGGGGTCTCGCCCGCCCCGACCGCTAACGCGAGAAGTTCCGCCACGGTGGGGAGTTCAAGCTCCATACGCTCGTCACGCCGTCGCACCGATCGGGTCAGCGCTTGGTCCCGCGCGACGAA
>DASZVT010000008.1:0-7791 GCA_035546915.1 Mycobacteriales bacterium
CGTCGCGTGGTCGTGGATGGGGGCGGCCACGTCGCGGATCCGGCTGCTGACCAACCTCATCGTCGCCGCCTACCGCAGCCCGTACGTGACCGCGAAGGCGGCGTCGTCGCTGGACTACCTCTCCGGTGGCCGGGCGATCCTAGGCATGGGAGCCGGCTACCTCGAGCCGGAATTCGCCGTGCTCGGCGCGCAGTTCGGCGGCCGGGGGGCCCGGTTCGACGCGGCCATCGAGGCGATCCGCGCTGCCTGGACCGGTGAGAGCGTGACGATCCCCGACGGGCCATTCGCGGTGGCGGAGCACACGACACTGCCGCGACCGGCACAGCCGAGCGGCCCCCCGATCTGGATCGGTGGGAACAGCAAGGCTGCGCGGCAGCGCGTCGCCAAGCACGGGGACGGCTGGATGCCCTTCCAGCAGGGCGAGGAGATGGCCCGGATCACCGGGACGGCCGTCGTTTCCGGTCTGGACGACATCGCCGCGGGGCACGCCGACATCAAGGCGGGCTGGGCCGCGGCCGGCCGGGCCGGTGCGCCGGACGTCTGTTTCTGCCCGCAGCACCGGGGGACCGTCGAGCAGTGGTGCGAGACGGTGTTGGGACGTGAACGCGATTACGCCGCCGCCGGGGTCACCTGGCTGGCATACGAATCGCACGTGCGCAGCGTCGAGGAGTTCCTGGCCGAGATGGCCGCCTTTCAGGCGGCGCTTTCCTGAGCCGGTCGGTCAGGTGAAATCGCCTGCGCCACGGCGTAGGTCGGTTAGCACTCGGACCAGTTCCGCGGTGCCCGCCGGGCTGAGGCCGGGCTGGCTGAACACGGCCGCGTTCAGGTCTGTCGTGGCCGCTCGAGCCACGTCGCGCCCGGAGTCGGTGAGCGCGACCAGCAGCGACCGGGCGTCGTCGGGGTGGGGCTCGCGCCGCACCAGTCCCGCGTCCTGGAGCCGGTCGACCGCGTTGGTCACACTGGTGGGGTGCACCTGCAGCCGGCTGCCGACGAGCTTCATCGGGAGCGTGCCGGTGCGGCTGAAGCTCAGCAGCATCAGTACCTCGTAGCGTGCGAAGGTGAGGCGGTGCGGTCGTAGTACCGCTTCCACCCGGGCGAGCACGATCTGGTGCGCGCGCATGATCGAGGTCACCGCCGCCATTCCCGGGGCCGCGTCCGGCCAGCCGTGCCGGCGCCAGTGCCGCTCCGCCTCGGCAATCGGGTCGAGCGACAGCGGCTCGGACATCGCGGCTCTGGTCCTTCCGGGCTGAGAGGGTAGGTCGCGGCCGACGGTCACACCGATCGGCGGTACTGGCCCCCGACCTCGAAGAATGCCTGGCTGATCTGGCCGAGCGAGCAGCATGGCACGGCGTCCATCAAAGCGGCGAAGGTGTTGCCACCGGCTGCGGCAACGTCCCGTAGCTGCTGGAGTGCCTGCGGCGCCTCGTCCCGGTGCCGTGCGTGGAAGTCGGCGAGCCGGTCCAACTGCGACTGCTTCTCCTCCTCGGTGGCGCGGGCCAGCGGGATCGACTGCGGCACAGGGTCGTCCGATTCCGGCGCCAGGAAGGTGTTTACCCCCACGATCGGCAGGCTGCCGTCGTGCTTGCGGTGCTCGTAGAGCATCGACTCGTCCTGGATGCGGCCACGCTGGTACCCGCTCTCCATCGCCCCGAGCACGCCGCCGCGCTCGCTGAGCCGGTCGAACTCGGCCAGGACGGCCTCCTCGACCAGGTCGGTGAGTTGCTCGACGACGTAGCTGCCCTGCAGTGGGTTCTCGTTGTCGGCCAGTCCCCACTCGGCATCGATGATCCGCTGGATCGCGAGCGCTCGGCGGACTGATGCCTCGCTCGGCGTGGTCACCGCTTCGTCGTAGGCGTTGGTGTGCAGGCTGCCGCAATTGTCATAGACCGCGCACAGCGCCTGCAGCGTGGTGCGGATGTCGTTGAAGGCCATCTCCTGTGCGTGCAGGGACCGGCCTGAGGTCTGTACGTGGTATTTCAATTGCTGCGACCGCTCGCTCGCTCCGTACCGATCCCGCATCGCGATCGCCCAGATCCGCCGCGCTACCCGCCCGATCACGGTGTACTCGGCGTCCATCCCGTTGGAGAAGAAGAACGACAGGTTGGGAGCGAAGTCGTCGATGTCCATGTCGCGGGCCAGATACGCCTCCACGTAGGTGAATCCGTTCGCGAGGGTGAACGCCAGCTGGCTGATCGGGTTCGCACCCGCCTCGGCGATGTGATAGCCGGAGATGGACACCGAGTAGAAGCTGCGCACTCTGTGGTCGATGAACCACTGCTGCATATCGGCCATGCACCGCAGCGCGAAGTCGGTGGAGAAGATGCAGGTGTTCTGTCCCTGATCCTCCTTGAGGATGTCGGCCTGTACGGTCCCGCGGACCGCGGTGAGGGTCTCGGCACGCAGCCGGTCGCGCTCGTCCGCGGTGGCCTCCCGGCCCTGCTCGGTCTCGAACGCCAGCAACCGCTGCTCGATCGCGACGGTGAAGAACATCGCCAGGATCGTCGGCGCCGGGCCGTTGATGGTCATCGAGACGGACGTGGTGGGGCTGAGCAGATCGAAGCCCCGGTAGAGCTCACGCATGTCCTCGAGGGTCGCGATGGAGACGCCGGAGGTGCCGACCTTCCCGTAGACGTCGGGCCGGGCGTCCGGGTCGCGGCCGTAGAGGGTGACCGAGTCGAACGCGGTCGACAGCCGAGTGGCTTGCTCGCCCGCCGCCAATAGCTGGAAGCGCCGGTTGGTGCGGAACGCGTCACCCTCGCCCGCGAACATCCGAGCCGGCGGCTCACCCTGCCTCTTGAACGCGAAACCCCCGGCGGTGAAAGGGAATGCCCCGGGCAGGTTCTCACTGCGGAAGAAACGGACCAGCTCGCCGTGGTCGGCCGTGCGCGGCAGTGCGACCCGGGGGACCCGCGTGCCCGACAGCGTCGTGGAGGTCAGCCGCTCAGCCACCTCGCGACCACGGACGTCATGGACCAGTTCATCGCCGGCATAGGCAGTCACCGTGTCCCGCCAGCGCTCCAGTGCCTCCCGCAGGTCTGGGTCGAGCTCGGTGTCGGCTTGTGCGCGCAGCCGTTCGATCCGTTCGTCCGGGTCGCCGCCGAGCAAGCTGACCGCGGTGTCGAGGTGCTGGCGTCGGCGGGCAGCGTCGGCTTGCCGCGCGGTTGCTGCGTGGTAGCCACGCACTGCCTCGGCGATCTCGGCCAGGTATCGACTGCGCGCTGCCGGTACCACGCTGTGCAGCCCGGACGAGACCCGGGGCAGCGGACTGGCGAGGGCCTCCGTCCGGCCGGCTGCCAAGAGGGAGACGCCTTGTTCGCCAAGGAGCCCGCACAGGTAGGTGAACAGCGCGTCGACGCCGTCGTCGCCGAATCGCGCGGCGCTGGTGCCGAACACCGGCATCTGCTCCCAGCTCGCGCCGAAGGCCTCCCGGTTCCGCAGCAGCTGGCGGGCCACGTCTCGGCGGGCGTCCTCGGCGCCGCGGCGCTCGAACTTGTTCACTGCGACGGCGTCGGCGAAGTCGAGCATGTCGATCTTCTCGAGCTGGGAGGCCGCGCCGTACTCCGGCGTCATGACGTAGAGCGAGACGTCACAGAATCCGGTGATCGCGGCATCGCCCTGGCCGATCCCTGGTGTCTCCACGATCACCAGGTCGGTGCCGCCGGCCTGGCACGCGGCAATGACATCGGCGAGATGCTCGGGCACCTCGGCGCCCGGCGTCCGGGTAGCCAGCGAACGGAAGAACGTCCGATCGCCGGCTGCGTCCTCCTCGAGCGCGTTCATCCGGATCCGGTCGCCGAGCAGCGCGCCACCGCCGCGGCGGCGGGACGGATCGATCGCCAGAAGCGCGACCCGCAACTTGTCCTCGGTCCGGATCCGCAGCCGTCGCAGCAACTCGTCAGTGAGACTGGACTTGCCGGAGCCGCCGGTCCCGGTGATGCCGAGGACCGGTACCCGCCGGCGGCCGGCTGCGGTGCGCAGCCTGGCTGCGAGTTGGCGGTCGCGGCCGGCCTCCAGCACCGTGATGGCCCGTGCCAGCGCGCCGGGACTGCCCTGGAGGACGGCGTCGAGGTCGACCGGGCCTGCCGCCAGGTCGACGTCGGCGTCCCGTACCAGGCTGTTGATCATGCCGGGAAGGCCGAGTCGCTGGCCGTCGGTGGGGGAGAAAATGCGCACCCCGCGCTGTGCCAGCAGCGCGATCTCCTCGTCGACGATGACGCCACCGCCACCGCCGAAGACCTGCACGTGTGCCGCACCTACCTGGCGGAGCCGCTCCACCAGGTAGCTGAAGTACTCGACGTGTCCGCCCTGGTACGAACTGACCGCGACCGCTTGCACGTCCTCGTGCAGCGCCGCAGTGACGACGGCCTCGACACTGCGGTCGTGCCCGAGGTGGATCACCTCGGCGCCCTGTGACTGCAGGATCCGGCGCATGATGTTGATCGCGGCGTCGTGCCCGTCGAACAGACTCGCGGCGGTGACGAAGCGGACCGGGTGAGTCGGGACATACAGCGACGAGCTGCTCGCGATGCTGGTCATGGCAGCGCTCCGTTCCCACGGTCTATCCATCGGGCGGAATCATTCATAGGACGTCCAATTATAGGACGCCCTATGAATCTGGTCGGCGTAGCCGTTCATCCCGTCGCCGGATCCGCGCGCCCCGCTCCGTTGATCATGCAGTCTCTTACGCGACACATCGGGACATCCCCGAACTTTGCATGATCAACGGGAAAGGGAGGGTTACCGGGCGGTCGCTTCGTCGAGGTGGATGCACAGCCGCCGCAGCAATCGGTCGAGCGTCCGGCGCTCGGTGGGGCGCAGCGCCGCCAGCAGTGCTTGCTCGAAGCGGTCCAGTTCGCGATGCACTTTCGGCACCAGGGCTCGTCCGCTACGGGTCAGCGAGAGCGTCACCTTGCGGCGGTCGGACGGGTGTTGCTGACGGCGGATCAAGCCGCGGCGCTCCAACGTGTCCAGCACCGTGGTGATGGTGCCGGTAGTGAGCAACAGCCGCTCCGCCACCCAGGCTGGTCGCGGATCGGCCGGGCCGGTAGCCAGGATCGTCAGCACGTTCAAGCCGGTCTGGCTCAGGCCATGGGGCCGCAGCAGCGACGCATACACGTGATTGGTGGCATCCGCCAGTCGAAGCAGATTCAGGAGCGCCTGCTTGTCGGCCGGATCGGTCTCTGGAGAGATGCGACGCGACAGCGCGGGATCGAGCAACACGGGTTCTACCATGGGCTGAGTCTACGGAGATTGCTTGAGGCCAAGTAACTTGACAGCTAATGTCGGGACGATCCGTTCGAAAGGCGAGCGCATGGAGAAGCAGGCCTCGGATGATGGCGTCGTGACGATCGGTTACGAGGTGACGGACCGGGTGGCCATGGTCACGTTGCAACGGCCGGAGTCGCTCAACGCCCTCACCTTCGAGATGGAGGAGCTTCTCGTCAGCCGGCTTGCCGATGCCGACGCCGACCCTGGTGTCGGTTGCGTCGTGGTCACCGGCGCCGGGCGCGGCTTCTGCGCCGGCGACGACGTGAAGGCGATGTGGGACAACACGCAGATGGCCGACTCGCTCGCGGGGTTGGCCACGCCGCGGGCCGCGGTGACGCCCCTGTTCGAGGTCATGCTCGGCATGCTGACGCCGACCGTCGCTGCCGTGAACGGTCCTGCGATCGGTATCGGGATGGACCTGGCCTTGCTCTGTGACATCCGTATCGCTTCCCCACAGGCCCGTTTCTCGCAGCGATATGCCGCGATGGGGTTGGTGGCGGACCTGGCCGGCGTGTGGCTCCTTCCGCAGCTGGTCGGGCGCTCGGCCGCGGCCGAGTTGCTCCTCACCGCAGACATCGTCGACGCGGATCGTGCCGCCGACCTCGGTCTCGTCTCCCGGCTAGTCGGCGCGGATGACCTGCTGCCGGAGGCAGTGCAGCTGGCGCGGCGTATCGCGGCGATGCCGTCGCTCGCGGTCGAGGCGACGAAGGAGCTGCTACGGCGTTCCGTCGGTCGCCCGGCGAGCGACGTCGGGGATCTCGGCGCGCTGCGCGGGGTCCGGCTGCATGCGCTTTTCCAGACCGCCGACCACCAGGAGGCGGTGCGGGCATATGCGGAGCGCCGCTCGCCTCGGTTCGAGGGACGCTGACCGGTGGCGACCGATGCCGCGCAGCAGCGGTTCCGCGCCGAGGTGCGGGGGTGGTTGCAGGAGCACCTCACCGACGAGTTGCGTTCGCTCTCGCGCGACGAGATGGACGATCCGAAGGCGTGGGAACTCCGGGCCCGCTGGGAGGCGGAGCTCGCCTCGGCGGGTTACGTCGGATTGTCCTGGCCGGTGGAGTACGGCGGGCGCGGGGCCAGCCTGCGCGAGCAGCTCGCCTTCGACGAGGAGTACGCCATCGCGGCAGCGCCGGACCGCGCTGGCTTCTTCGGTGAGCAGTTGCTCGGGCCGTTGTTGCTTGCACACGGCAGCGCCGAGCAACGGGCTCGGTTCCTGCCGCGGATCCTGGCTGGGACCGAGTTCTGGTGCCAGGGATACAGCGAGCCGGGTGCCGGATCCGACCTGGCCGGCGTGCGTACCCGGGCGACGCTGCGGGATGGCCAGTGGCACATTGAGGGACAGAAGATCTGGACCAGCCTGGCTCAGTTCGCGGACTGGATCTTCGTGCTGTGCCGTACCGATCCGGAAAGCACCCGTCACCACGGCCTTTCGCTGTTGCTGTGCCCGCTGGGTCAACCGGGCGTCGATATCCGGCCCATCCGGCAGCTCACCGGCGGACGCGAGTTCAACGAGGTCTTCTTCGACGGCGCCCGCACCGAGGCCGACCTCGTCGTGGGGGATGTCGGCCGTGGCTGGCAGGTCGCCATGGCGGTTCTGGGTTTCGAGCGGGGTACCGCCTTCCTCGGCCGGCAGCGGGTCTTCGCCCGCCAGTACGAAGACCTCCTGCAGCGCTTTCGGGGCCGGCCGCTCGCGCAACGGGACGGCGGCCTGCGGGATGAGCTGGTGCAGGCCTGGATCGAACTTCAGGTGATGCGGGCGATGGGCCTGCGCACCGTGCAGGCATATGCGAACGGTGGCGTTCCCGGGCCGGAAGGCTCGGTCGGCAAGTTGTTCTGGTCTCAGTGGCACCAGCGGGTCGGGGAGCTTGCGCTTCGGGTGGATGGGCTCGCCGGGGCACTGCTCGCGGGCGGGAGGCTGTCCGAGCAGCAGTACGAGCTGCTGTTCTCCCGGCAGGACACGATCGCGGCTGGCAGCTCGGAGATCCAGCGCAACATCCTGGCGGAACGCGTTCTCGGATTGGCCCGCCAGCCCTAGCAGCCAGCTGCGGATTTGCGGACTACGCCGGGACCTGCTTCATCAGCAGCTCGATGTCGGAGGCGTACTGCTCCGGGGTGAGCCCTCCTGGGGTCCAGACCAGGTGCGCCTTGCCGTCCTGCGGCGAGAACGCGGTCACCTGGGCGCCGTGGGTCACCTCGATAGTGCCGTCCTTGTCCTTCTTCGGCGGTTCCAGCGCGACACCGAGCTTCTGACCGTACGCGTCGATGGCGCTGATGCTGCTGGTCAATCCGACGAACGGGACCGGCAACCCAGAGTCGAAGTGGGCGAGCCAGGCGCGCATCACCGCCGGGGTGTCCCGGGCTGGGTCGCTGGTGATGAACACCACCCGGACGTCACGCGCGACCGATGCGGGGACCTTGCGTAGCGCCGCGCCGAGGTCAGCCATCGTGGTGGGACAGACGTCAGGGCAGTTGGTGTAGCCAAAGTACAGCAGCGTCAGATGGCCGCGCGCCTCGGTGGCCAGG
>DASZVT010000009.1:0-4055 GCA_035546915.1 Mycobacteriales bacterium
GAACTGCTCCCGGATGCCCCGCATCTGGTCGAGCTACCGGACCGCGGTCCCGGTGCCGACATGATCGGCCGGACCAGCGCGCTGTTGACCGACCTGGCGGTCGATCTGCAGCCGTCCGGGTGGCGGTTGGTGCCTCGGGCGGGGCGCGATCTGCGTCGTGCGCGAGACCTGCTCGATCGTGACCTGGACGCACTGGCTATCGCCGCGGACGGCTACCGCGGCCCGCTCAAGCTGCAGTCGGCCGGCCCGTGGACGTTTGCCGCCGGGGTGGAGCTGCCGCGCGGTGACCGCGCACTGTCCGACCGCGGCGCGGTCATGGATCTGGCCGCGTCCCTGGCGGATGGGTTGGGTGCGCATCTGCAGCGGGTCCGCGCGCTGCTGCCGGCAGCCACCCTCTGGGTTCAGTTGGACGAGCCGTCGCTACCGGCGGTGCTGGCTGGGCGGGTGCCCACGGCCAGCGGCTTCGGACGGCTGCGGGTCCCGGAGGAACCGGAACTGGATGCGGTGCTCGCCACTGTGCTGCGTGCACTGCCCACGCCGGGCGTGCACTGCTGCGCCGCGGACGTCCCGTTGGCGCTGCTGCGCACCGCCGGCGCGGCGTGGGTGTCCCTGGACGCCACCCTGCTGCGACCGGGCCGGGACGACGACGCGTTGGGGGAAGCGCTCGACGCCGGCACCGGTCTCGTCCTCGGTATCGAAGGTGACCCGCAGCCGGCGCAGCACCTCCTCGACCGGCTCGGGCTCGCACCGGACCGCTGGCGGTCGCAGGTGTTGCTGACGCCGCGTTGCGGGCTGGCCGGCCGATCCGAGGCCGCCGCCTGGGAGCTGCTGCGCGCGGTGCGATCCGCCGCGCGACAGCTCGCCGAACAGGACTAGCGCGATGCCTATCCCGACCCCCGGACGCCCTGCCCGGAAGAGCGCGGAAAGTATTGCGGTACAGGCGGTCCCGGACACCGTGGAGGAAGCATCCCGGCTGCACGCCGAGCTGTCCCGGGAGGTCGAGGAGAACAGGTTCCGCTACTACGTGCTCGACCAGCCCACTATCGCCGACGGCGCATACGACGCGATGATCCGGCAGCTCGAGGCGATCGAGGCGCGCTACGAGCAGCTGCGCACTCCGCAGAGCCCGACCCAGACGGTGGGCGGTGCGGTCTCCACCCTGTTCACGCCGGTACAGCACCTCGAACGCCTGCTGTCACTGGACAACGTATTTTCCCCGGAGGAACTGGACAGCTGGTTCGAGCGGGCCGGCCGGAGCTTCGGCGCGGACTCGTCCCGCTGGCTGTGCGAACTCAAGATCGACGGTCTCGCTGTGGATCTGGTGTATGAGCACGGCCGGCTGGTGCGAGCCGCGACCCGTGGCGACGGACGTACCGGCGAAGACGTCACGCCCAACGTCCGAACGCTCCGGAACGTGCCGAGCCGCCTGACCGGGTCGGCCCCGGCGCTGCTCGAAGTGCGGGGTGAGGTGTTCTTCCCGGTCGCCGAGTTCGCCGAGCTCAACGCTCGCCTGGTCGAAGCCGGGAAGCCGCCGTTCGCCAACCCGCGGAACGCAGCCGCAGGGTCGCTGCGGCAGAAGGACCCACGGGTCACCGCGCAGCGGCCGCTGCGGCTCACCCTGCACGGCTTGGGCGCCTGCGACGGCTTCGATCCGGCCACTCAGTCCGAGGCGTATCAGGCTCTCGACGCGTTCGGACTTCCGGTATCCGCCCGGTACGAGGTGCATGACGACGTGGCCGGTGTGCAGCGCTACGTCGAACAGTGGGGCGCGCACCGGCACGACATCGAGCACGAGATCGACGGTGTGGTGGTCAAGGTCGACAAACGGGCGCTGCAGCGCCGGCTCGGCGCCACCAGCAAGGCCCCCCGGTGGGCGGTCGCCTACAAGTACCCACCGGAAGAGGTGACCACCACGTTGCTCGACATTCGGGTCAACGTCGGTCGCACCGGCCGGGTAACACCGTTCGGGTTCATGGAGCCGGTGCAGGTGGCGGGCTCGACGGTCAGCCTGGCGACCCTGCACAACGCCAACGAGGTGACGCGCAAGGGCGTGCTCATCGGCGACACGGTGGTGCTGCGCAAGGCCGGCGACGTGATCCCGGAGATCGTCGGACCGGTGGTGGAGCTGCGCACCGGCAGCGAGCGCGCGTTCGTGATGCCGACGCACTGCCCGGAATGCGGCACCGCGCTGGCGCCGGCGAGCGAGGGGGACGTGGACATCCGCTGTCCGAACACGCGCTCCTGCCCAGCACAATTGCGCGAGCGGCTGTTCCACCTCGCCGGCCGCGGCGCGTTCGACATCGACCGATTCGGTTACGAGACCGCGATCGCCCTGCTGCAGGGCGGTTTGGTGGTCGACGAGGGCGACGTGTTCGACTTGGACGCCGACCGCCTCACCACCGTCGCCTTCTTCCGGCGCAAAGACGGGCAGCTGTCGGCCAACGGGACCAGCCTGCTGGAGGGGCTGAAGCAAGCGAAGAACCAGCCGCTGTGGCGGGTCCTGGTCGCGCTGTCGATCCGGCACGTCGGCCCGGAGGCGGCTCGGCCGCTGGCCGCGCACTTTCACTCCATGGCGGCGCTACGGGCTGCGACGGTCGAGGAATTGGCCGAGGTCGAGGGCGTCGGCCCGGTGATCGCCGCCGCGCTGGTGGACTGGTTCGCGGTCGACTGGCACGCGGACGTGGTGAACCGCTGGGCCGCGGCCGGCGTCCGGATGCAGGACGACCCTGCCACCGCGCGGACCGCGCCGCCGGTGCTGGAGGGCGTCACCGTCGTGGTCACCGGCACGCTGGCCGACTACTCCCGGGAGACCGCCGCCGACGCGGTCACCGAGCGTGGCGGCAAGGTCACCGGGTCGGTGTCGAAGAACACCGACTTCGTCGTGGTCGGGGCGGACCCGGGGCGGGCGAAGTACGACAAGGCCGTCAAGCTGGCTCGGCCGATCCTGGACGATGCCGGCTTCGCGGTGCTACTCACGCAGGGGCCGGAGGCCGCGGCGGCCGTCGCCCACGTCGAGTCGAGCTGATACCAGCGCGCCCCGAAGGAGCCGGCCGCTGGCGCGGGATCAACCTCCTGGAGGATCGAGCGGGAGAGCGGTCACGGTGGCGGCGATCCCGGCCAGGTGCGCGAGCCGGAGCACTTCGGAGTTCCGGAACTGCGGGCCGCCGGGTCGGCCCAGCAACACCGCGCGCTGCGGTGGCCCGGCCGGTGCAGCCACCAGCGCGGTGCCGAGCGCCCGCCAGGCAGCAGGCACCCATTGCTCGGCCGGCTCGACTCGGCGCGCTGCCGGCAGTGGCAGCCAGGGCAGGTCCAGCCCGGCGGTCTCCGGGGCTCCGGACGATGCGTACTGCACCCGTGGGCGGCGGCCCGGCTCCAGCACTACCAGCAGCGCCCACCCGGCACGGAACACGCCGGGCAGGAGGGCGGTGAGCGTCGCGAGCGCACCGCCGCGATCGGCCGCGAGCGCGTCCACCAGATCGAGATCGCGGTGGATCTCGCGCCCCCCGGAGTGCGGGCGTAGCGACTCCACCGCGACACCCGGTACGGACTGGGCTGCAGTGATCAGGACGTCTGCCAGGCCTGCCGGGGGCAGCTCGACCAGGATGTCGTCGACGGCACCCTCCGGGCCGCTCTCGACCACGTCGAGGCTCACGATGTCGGCGCCGACCCGGCCGAGGGCGGTGGCCAGCGCGCCGAGCGATCCCGGCCGGTCCGGCAACAGCACGCGCAGTAGGTAACTCACCGCAGCAGCGTCTCGCGTTCCGATGACGCAGATGTTGCGGCCCGGTATCGGCGGCGCCGGTCAGCCGGTCCCGCGTGGGCGTCACTAGGATTGTGCGTCATGACGCCATCCGCCGGACTCAGCCGCGCGGAGGTCGCCCACCTGGCCCGGCTGGCCCGCCTCGACGTGACGGACGACGAACTCGACCTGTTCGCCGGTCAGCTCGACCAGATCCTCGGCGCGGTCGCCCGGGTGGCCGAGGCGCCCACCGCCGATATCCCGCCGACCCGCCCCACCGTCCCGCAGACCCACGGATTACGGCCGGCCGGGGTCG
>DASZVT010000010.1:0-4093 GCA_035546915.1 Mycobacteriales bacterium
AAACCGGAGGTACGGCCAACATGCCCTTGGCCCAGCCCAGCGCGCCCCACACCGGGACGCGCGCGGATCAGCTACTCCATCCCCAGGCCTGGCTCTACCGTCCCCAACTTGGTGGCCCACCATCTCCGCATTGCCTTACACCGCCAAGCTGGCGACATGGACGATCACCGCTGGCGCGCGGCTGCCGCTCTCGCCAGCCAGCACCGTGATCTGATCACTCGCTCCCAGGCCAATTCCTGCGGCCTCAGCGACGACGCAATCCGGCGCGCCGTGCGTCGTGGTGCATGGTGCCGCCTGCAGCACGGCGTGTTCTGGACCCGCCCGTCGAGTTCGCTCGACGTCGATACGCAGGTCGCGGCTGCCCGGCTAGCCGTCCGCGGCGGCACTGTCGGCGGACACAGCGCAGCCCGGCTCTGGGAGCTTGCCGGCGCGCGTCGCGAGCGACCGGAACTCATCCTCGATCCGGCTGACACCCGCGAGCAGCCACGCGGCATCCGGCTCTCCTGGCGCCAGCTCGCACCGGAGGACCGGTGCGAGCACCGCGGTGTTCCGGTGACCACCCCCGCGCGCACCCTGGTCGACCTCGCTCGCCGCGAGCCGCTCCGGTTGGTCGTACCGCTGATCGACGACGCCCTCCGGCGGCGGCTGATCGAACCCGGCGACCTCTGCGGCCTCGCCACCCGGGCCCGTCGCGGCGGCGCGGCGTTCTCCCTCGCCGATGCCCGGGCCGAGTCACCGTTCGAATCGACCGTCCGGGTCGAACTCACCCTCGCCGGGCTGCACCCGGAAGCACTGCAGTACAACGTGTACGGCGAGTCCGGACGCTGGCTCGCACGCGCGGATCTCGCCTGGCCGAGCCGCTTGCTGATCGTGGAACTCGACGGATTCGAGACACACGGCACGCCGGAAGCGCTCGGCGCCGACCTCCGACGGCAGAACGCCCTGGTCGCAGCTGGCTGGACGGTGCTGCGCTTCGCCTGGACAGACCGGGGCAATGTCGTCCCCGCGGTGCGCGCGGCCCTCGCGCGCACCGCCGCGTAGTCGGCCGAGGCGGATCCGGACCGGACGCACAGATCCGGAACGGTCGTAGTGCCTGCGCCGCCCGGCGTTCCTCCGGCTTTCTCGCGCCTGGCTGTAGCCGCCCCCGCGTACTCTCCGGAGAGGCGGTGCACCTCCGCCGATCCGGCGCAGCGACCAGCACCCGCTCCGCTCCGTCGCCAGTGTCAACTCCGGAAAGTACGCGGCAACCGGCACGTCAAAGCGCGAAAAAACCGGAGGCGGCGGTGTGGGGCCCGCCGGGGTGCGGGATCAGGTGTTCCGGCCGGTGCGGGCGTGCACGTTCTGCAGCAGGCCGATCGCGATCATGTTGGCGAACATGGCCGACCCGCCATACGAGACGAACGGCAGCGGGAGCCCCGTCACCGGCATGATCCCCATCGTCATGCCGATGTTGACGAAGCTCTGGAAGGCGAACCAGGCGACCACCCCGGATGCCAGCAGCATCCCGAACGGATCATCCGACGCCGCGGCTATTCGGGTGCCACGCCACAGCACCATTCCCAGCAGCAACAGGATCAACCCGGCGCCGGCGAAGCCCAGCTCCTCCCCCGCAGCGGTGAAGATGAAGTCCGTCTCCTGCTCCGGGATGTAGCCGCCGTTGGTCTGGCTGCCGTGGAACAGTCCCTTCCCGAACAGCCCGCCGGCGCCGATCGCAGTCTTGCCCTGGTCGACCGTGTACGCGGTGGAGGTCAGGTTCCGGTTGGAGTGCGCGAACGCGGTGAGCCGGTCCTCCTGGTACGGCTTGAGCAGGTGGAACTGCAGCACCGCGCCGCCGAACAGGACGCCGACGACGACCAGCCCGACGACCCACTTCTTCGGTGCGCCGGAGACCGCCAGCACGCCCAGGATGATGAAGACGAACACCATCATGGTGCCGAAGTCGGGCTGCGCCATGATCAGCGCCATCGGCACCGCGGCGAGCGCCAACACCAGCATCACGTCCGAGCTGCGCGGCCCGCTCTCCCCGTCGCGGGTCTCGCCGAGGATCATCGCCATCCCGACGACCAGCGCCACCTTCGCGAACTCCGACGGCTGGATCTGGAAGCCGGCGGGCAGCACGATCCACGAGTGCGCCCCATTGACGGTGGAACCCAGCGGGGAGAGCACCACCAGCAGGCCGAGGATCGACAGCCCGTAGACGATCGGGGCGTACGCGCGCAGTGACCGGTAGTCCACCCGCGCGACGATCGTGCCGAGCACCAGGCCGATGCCGACGTTGATGATGTCCTTCTTCAGGTAACTGGCCGGGTCGAGCCCCTTTGCTTCCTGGCTGTGCTTGGTCGCGGACCAGACCAGCAGGGCGCCGAGGATGACCAGTCCGAGGATCGCGCTCTGCAGCCACCAGTCCAGGGTGCGGACCGGACCGACCCGGTCGAGCACCATCTCCCGCGTGGTGGCCTGCCGTCGCTTGGTCGGCGCGGCACGGGGCGTCGACCAAGGCGTCGCGTGATCACTCATGAGCCGGCCTCGAAGCGAGGACACGAGCCGCAGGCGAGGCCCGGAGCGGAGAGGACGGCGGGGTTGCAGCTCACGGACTCTCCTCGGCGGCCTTCTTGCGCGCCGCCGCCGCGTCGGCCTCGGCCTTCGCCTGCAGCGCGTTCGCCACCGCCACCGGGTCCGGCGTGCCCGGTGCGAGCGGCGCCTGCGGGGTCACCGGGATCGGGTTCGACTGCGGCGGCGTGATCGCCCCGGTCGGGCTGATCTTGGGCAGCGCGGTCGGCCGCTGCCCGTTCGGCCACACCGCGGCGTGCCCGCCCAGGCCGTAGATGTCCTTGTAGATGTTAGCCACGACCTTGGCCGCAGTGCTCGCGCCCTGGCCACCGTGCTCGACCAGCACCACCACCGCGTACTTCGGGTTGTCGATCGGCTGCAGCGAGGTGAACCAGGACTCGACCTGCCCCTTGAGCGGCCCCTCCTCGGCGACGTCGGCGGTGCCGGTCTTGCCGCCCACGTCCAGCTCGGCCGGGAAGCCGGCGCCCCGCGCGGTGCCTTCCGGGCCCTGCACCACCAGCTTCAACCCGTCCCGGACGGTGGACAGCGCCTGGATCTGGGCCGCGTCCAGCTTGTTCTTCGCCTTCGGCTGGACCACCTTGTCGACGGTGCCGTCCGGCTTGATGAACGCCTTCGCGATCTGCGGCTCCCAGACGGTGCCGCCGTTGCCGATCGCGGCGTACGCCATCGCCTGCTGCAGCGGGGTGACTTCGACGTTGGCACCCTGGCCGATCGCGAACTGCACCGCGTTACCGGCCTGCAGCCGCCAGCCGTCGGTACAGTTGTACGCGTCCAGCTGCGCGCGCGCCGGGTCGCTGGTCTTGTACGTTTGCGCGCCCTTGCAGGCGTCCGCCTTGGTGGCCTCCCAGTACTTCTTCAGCGCCTCGCGGTCGTAGATGATGCCGGCGCTCTCATTCGGCAGGTCGATGCCGGTGTCGGAGCCATATCCGAAGGACTTGGCGTTCTTGGTGAAGATCTCCTTCGCAGGCTTCGCCCGGTCCTTGGGCGTCGCCCGCAGGCCGCCGTCCTTGACCCAGGCGTCGTATGCAAACTTGTAGAAGTACGTGTCGCAGGAGACCTCCAGCGCACCGGTGACCGTCTTCGGTCCCGGGGCCTCGCCCTCGAAGTTGTTGAACCGGTAGTCGGTGCCGGGCACCGTGTAGTACGGCGGGCACTCGGACACCGTGGTCGGTGTCGTCATTCCGTTCGCCAGGATCGCGGTCGCGCTGGCGCCCTTGAAGGTGGAGCCGGGCGGGAAGGCCGCCTGGTATGCCCGGCTGATCAGTGGGTTGCTGGCGTTCGGGTCGGACAGCTTCGCGTAGTCGGCCTCGCTGAGGGTGCCGATGAACTGGTTCGGGTCGTAGTTCGGCGCGCTCGCCATCGCCAGCACCGCACCGTTGGTGACGTCCACCACCACCGCGGACGCGGTCGTGCCCAGCAGTTGCGCACCGGTGGACGCCTGCTGGCTCTGGGCCAGCTGGATGCCCTTCTCCAACTCGTTGCCGACCGCCTCCTGCAGGGCCGCGTCGATGTTGGTGACCAT
>DASZVT010000011.1:0-28659 GCA_035546915.1 Mycobacteriales bacterium
GACTCTCCGATGAGCAGGCTCTTCATCTCTCGGGCAAGCACCACGGCGACGAAGACCAGCAACACCCCGATGGCGACCGTCCCGACTGCGTCGTAGCGGGCCTCGCCGGTTGTCTCCGCCAGTACCAACCCGGCCAGCGCCAGCACCAGCCCGGTCAGCGCCGCGGTGTCCTCCAGCAACACGACGGGCAGCTCCGGCAGCCGTGTGTTGCGGATGAACTGACGGTACGTCTGGCCGGCCCGCTTCACGTGCGCGGTCTCGCGTACCGCGGTGCGCAGCGACAGCCCTTCGAGCGCGATCGCGACGGCGAGCACCGTGAACGCGACGACCGGGGACTCCAGATGGGCTGGGTGCCGTAGCTTGTCGATGCCCTCGTAGATGGCGAACAGGCCGCCGACACTGAAAAGCACCAGTGCCACCACGAACGCCCAGAAGTAGCGCTCCCGGCCGTATCCGAACGGGTGCTCTGCGTCCGGGCGGCGGCGGGCGCGCTGCCCGCCGAACAGCAGCAGACCCTGGTTGCCCGAGTCCGCGAAGGAGTGGATGGCCTCCGCCAACAGCGACGAGGCCCCGGTGATCAGGAACGCGACGAGCTTGGCGACGGCGATACCGAGGTTGGCCGCGAAAGCGGCCAGCACAGCACGCGTGCCCCCGCCGCTCGACATGCGGTCAGACTATGCGTCCGCAGCTCAGGCGCCGGCAGCCCGGTCGGTGTTCTCGGAGTCCTCGAGTTCCATCTCGACGCCGAGGTAGCCACGCAGGACCGCGTCGTGCTCCAGTTCGGAAGGGCGCCCGTCGAACCGGACCGTGCCGCGGTCGAGCAGCACCACCTGATCGGCCATCTCCAGCGCCCGGGTCACGTACTGTTCCACCAGCAGCAGTGAGACGCCGGTCTTCGCGAGGTTCTGCAGCGATACGAAGATCTCGTCGACGATCTTGGGTGCCAGCCCCATCGAGACCTCGTCCAACAAGACCACGTGCGGCGCTGCCAGGTACGAGCGGGCCAGCGCGAGCATCTGCTGCTGACCGCCGGACATCGTCCCCGCGAGCTGCCCCATCCGGTTCTTCAGGTCCGGGAACGCATCGAGGGCTGCGACCATCCGCTCCTTGTGCTCCGACGACGTCGCCCACGCGGGAACCTGCATCCGCAGGTTGTCCCGCACCGTCAGGCTACGGAAGATGCCGCGGCCCTCCGGTATCAGGCACAGGCCCTGCTTGGCCCGTCGGTTCGGGGGATACGAGGTGACGTCCTCACCCTGGATGTGCACCGTTCCCTTGCTGGGATGCAGCAGGCCGGCGGCGGTACGCAGCGTCGTCGTCTTGCCGGCGCCGTTCGGACCCAGCAGTGCCACGATCGTGCCGGCCGGCACGTTCAGGCTCACATCGCGCAGCACCGTCGTGCGGCCGTAGCCGGCCGTGACGTTGTCGAGCCGGAGAACCGATTGCGCGTCCGCGCGCGTCTCCTCCGTCGTGCGAGACGGCGTGGTAGTTGTCATGACACGACCTCCGGGTCCTGCGTCGTGAGCGGGTTGTCACCTTCGGTGGCGTCCTGAGCGGCTTCCTCGCCGCCGAGGTAGGCGGCCTGAACGATCGGCGATGCCATCACCTCGGCGGCGCTGCCCTCGAAGATCGGTTTGCCGAAGTCGAGTACGTAGATGTAGTCGCACACCTCGGTGACCAGCGCCATGTCGTGTTCGACGAGCAGGATCCCGACGCCGCGTTCGGCCACGATCTGCTGCAGGATCTCACCGAATCGTGCGGTCTCGACCCGGTCCAGGCCCGATGATGGCTCGTCCAGCAGCAGGACCTGGTACGGACCGGTGAGGCAGCGCGCCAACTCGACCAGTCGCCGCTGGCCGGTGGACAGCGACCCGACGCGTATCTCGGCGAGGTCCTGCAGGCCGCAGAGTGCGATCGCGTCGTCCGTCACCGCTCTCTTCCGGTTCTCGCTGATCGGCGAGCTCACCAGGTGTCCGAGCGGGTTCACCCCGGCCTTGCCGCCCTCGAACCCGAGCGCGACGTTCTCCCAGGTGGTCAGGCTGTCGAACAGCTCCATCTGCTGGAACGTGCGCCCCAGACCCATCCGGGCGCGCGCGGCCGGACCTCGCCTGGAGACGTCCCGGCCGTCGAACGTCACCTTGCCGTGAACGTGCCGGTTCAGCCCGGAACAGGCATTGAAGGTAGTCGTCTTGCCCGCGCCATTCGGTCCGATCAGGCCGGTGATACGGCCGGTGGGCGCGCTCAGGCTGACCCCGTCGACCGCGACCAGGCCGCCGAACGCCACCCGTAGGCCGTCGATCCGCAGCTCGGCCTCCTCCACCCGCTGTTGGGTGCCTGTAGCGCGCTCCGTCGCGACCGCAGCCGTGGCCTGCTGCTCCTGCCGAGCTGGCCCCGGCTTCATCAGCCAGGCAACCAAAGCGGCGATGGGCAACAGCACGAAGGCGAACGCGAAGAAGAGGTTGTACGACCGGTTCTTGCTGTAAGCGAGGCTCGCCACCAGCCCGACCAGGGCTACGTAGATAGAGACCCCGACGAGGATGCCTATGACGCCCAGGATGAAGCCCATCTCAACCCTCACTCCGTTCTAGCAGCGTCTGGTTCCGGACGGCCCGGCGACCGCGGGCTTGGTCGGCCCTCATCGGACCGGCTCCGCTGCCGGCGCCCCGAGTTCCGGCGACAGCCCATCGTGGCTCCCGATTCGTTGCCACGGTCGACCGAACCGGTCCAGCAGGCGTGCCACCGCCGGGTGGGTGCCCTGCCGGCTCGGTGGGGTCAGCGCGTGCAGCAACGCGAATACGCCGAACAGGACCTGCAGCCAGTTGGCCGTGTTCGAACTGGTGAAGTACGACGGGACGAGCGTCCAGCCGAAACCGCCGAGAATGGCGTACCAGGGCGCGCCACCGACGCCGATGACGATCAGCGCGAAGTAGATCAGCGATGTGATCGGCAGGTAGGAGTCACCGTTGATCTGGCCGATCGAACCGGCCTCGAGCACGCCGGCGATCGCGGCCAAGAAAGCCGAAAGGCAGAACACCAGCACCCGGGTGACGTTCACCGACGTACCACTGGTCGCGAGACCGGTCGGACTGTCCGCCAGCGCCCGCAAGAGCCGGCCCAGGCGGCTGCGGTTGATCACCACGACCGCCGCCGTGGCTATGACCGAGATCGCCAACACGAAGTAGTAGTAGCCGGTGTCGGTATCCAGGGTCAGCCAGGACAGGTGCGGCCGCGGAATCGCGACGCCGAGGCCGAGGTCACCGAACATGTAGCTCTGCGTGTAGAACATGTACTGCATCAGGATGCCGAACCCGAAGGTGGCCAGGGCCAGGTACAGCCCGGATAGTCGGATCGCCGGGATCGATAGCAGCGCACCGATCGGAACGGCGATCAGTCCGGCCACGAGGACGGCGGCGATCCAGGGCCAGTGATGGTCGACCTGCAGGTGCGAGAACGCGCAGACGCCGATCGCCATGAAGGTGATGTGACACAGCGACACCTGGCCGGAGGTCCGGGTCAGCAGGCCCAGTGACAGGAACATCACGCTGAGCGCCAGCGCCCGGGTCCAGTCGGTGAGGTGGATGTTGGCGAACTGCGGGACGAAGCACAGGAACAGCAGCAGCGCCACACCCCAGCCGGCCTGGAACTGCCACGGCGTGGTCCAGTTGGACTGGCCTCGTGGCACCACCGGCGTGCGTTCCGCAAGCCGGCGCCGCGGCGAGATGAGCAGCACCAGGAACAGCACCAGGAACGGCAGCGTGTTCGACAGCCCGGCCCACAGGCCGGTGGTGAAGTACTTGGTGCACAGCGAGGCGAGTACCCCGATCGCCAGCCCACCGAGATACGTCCCGGGCAGGCTGCTGAACGATCCCACCGCAGCCGCACCGAAGGCCGCGATGACCAGGAAGGTGAGGGTCGTCGCGTCCAGTGTCACGAACGGCACGAGCAGCAGGCCGGAAGCGGAGGCGAAGCTGACGCCGATGATCCCGGCCCAGCGCCGGACCGCGACCGGGTTGGTACCGGCCATGTCCAGCAGGTCCGCGTTGTCGACAACCGCCCGCATCGCGACACCCATGCGCGCGGTCCGGAAGAAGATGTAGAGCCCCGCGGTGGCAACCGCACCGACGATGAACACGATGAGCCGGTCCAGCGTGAGCGTCGTCTCACCGAGGTGGAACGGATGTGTCGGCAGGAACTGGGGCACCTTGCGGGTCTGGACGGTGCCGTAGATCAGAACTGCCCCACCCTGCACGATCAGCAGGATGCCGATGGTGCTGACCACCCGGGTCGCCAGGCTCGAACCGGTCAGCGCCTTCGCGATCCGCTCGAAGATGATGCCCAGCACCGGCCCGAGGACCAGGACACAGATGATGGCGGCGATCGGCCAAGGCACCCCGTGCTGCACGTGCATCGTGTAGAAGACGTAAGCCGACACGGTCGCGAGCGCGCCGTGGGCAAAGTTGAAGACGCCGGACGTCTTATACGTCAGCACCAGGCCGACGCCGGCAAGTCCATATACGGATCCTGTGGTCAGGCCCGCGATGATGAAGGGCAGCAACACGGCGGAGTACCTCGCTCGGGGTGTTCGGGCCGTCGGGACTGTGGGGATGGAGGACCCGCTCGGGGGCGGATCCGGGTGACTCTACGCACGGTGGGAGCCGATGCACCGCAAGCCCGGGTGGCGCGCCCGGGGCCGGTGGTGCTCGACCGCCACTGTGGCGGAGGTCACGCTACAGGCAGTTGTAGCAGCGCGGTACAGGGGCAGCCCGTGTCGGGTGGGAAAGCAGGTTCTTTACAGCGTAAATGCCTAGTGACCGTAGGCGATATGGGTGCTACGGACAGGGCCGAATGGCGCAGTGCTCTCAGGCGGCGGACTGGTTGGCTACCGATTGTGACCGCGGCGGCTCGGAGTGGACGACGCAGCGGCGGTCAGGGTTGCGCGGCTGCCACTGCGTCCAGGTGCGGCAGCAGCAGCGCAGCGAGCTGGTCCGGTACCTCGTCCGGTATCCAGTGCGATACCCCGGTCAGCACCTCACAGCGAAACGGGCCGGTGACGAAGTCGGCGCAACGGCGAGCAGCCGGCCGCAGTACGGCGGCGTCGCCGTCGCTCCAGACGTACAGCACCGGGACGGTCGCCCGGGTGAGGGACGGGCGCGGATCGGTCACCGGGAGCGCGCGGTACCACTGGATGGCCCCGTGCAGCGCCCCCGAGGTGACCATGGCCCGGGCATCCCGCTCGGCCCGCGCGGGGTGCTGACCGCTGCGCCGTAGCGCCCGGGCCAGCCGGTGCCACGGCTCGCCTCCCCCGCCGGTCAGGTACCGCTCCGGCAGGAAAGGCAACTGGAACGCGTACATGTACCAGGAGGCGAGGAACTGGCGACTGGTCGCGACCGCGCGCGCGAACGCGGCCGGGTGTGGCACCGACAACGCGGCGAGGCTGCGCACCCGGTCGGGCCGCGAGGCTGCGGCCGCCCAGGCGACGGCCGCGCCCCAGTCGTGCCCGACCAGGTGGACCTGCTCGGCACCGGCGGCATCGGCCAGCGCGAACGTGTCCGCGACCAGTTCGCTGATCCGGTACCCACGACGGCCGCGGGGCCGGGCGCCTGGCGCGTAGCCCCGCTGGTCCGGCGCGAGGCAGCGATACCCGGCGGCTGCCAGCGGCGGGGTCACCCGGTCCCAGATCGTCGAGAGTTGCGGGAAGCCGTGCAGCAGGATGACGACCGGCCCGCTCGCGGGCCCGGTCTCACGGACCGGGAACACCAGCCCGTCTCGACGGAACGCGTCCATCCCGCCAGCATGCACGTGGTGCGGGCAGGATGGACGTTCCCGGAAGGAGAGCCCGTCATCGAGCACGCCGCTATCAAGCACTGGACCGCCGACAGGCACCGGACGGCGGTCACCTGAGTACCGGAACCGGCGTTCCCGGCCCTGCCGCGCCGGGTGTCGCGGACTCGGACGACATCCGGCGCAACCGGCTGCGCCGGATGAAGGCGGTCGCGACCGGGCTGCTCGTGGTGGCCGCGGCGGTCTACGCCGCCACTTACCAGGTGGACGGTGGCGGGACCGGCGGCTGGGGGTACCTGCGCGCGGCCGCGGAAGCAGCCATGGTCGGTGGCGTGGCGGACTGGTTCGCTGTGACGGCGCTGTTCCGCCACCCCCTCGGACTGCCGATCCCACACACCGCGCTCATCCCGCGGCGCAAGGACAGCCTCGGACGCAGTCTGCAGTCGTTCATCGGCGAGAACTTTCTGACCCCGGCGGCGCTGAGCAGCCAGTTGCAAGACGCCGACATCGCCGGTCGGGCGGGCCGCTGGCTCGCCGACCCCGGACACGCCGCCCGAGTGGCGAAGGAAGGCGCCGACGCCGCCGCGGCGGCGCTGCGGCTGCTGCGCGACGGCGACTTACGTGATCTCGCGATGCACCTGCTGCAGGCGCGGCTGGCGCTGGCGTCGCCGGCCGCGCCGGTAGGCCGGACGCTGGACGCGTTGGTCCGCGCCGGCGGCCACCGGGCAGCGCTAGATCGGGCGATCACCGGTCTGCACCACTGGCTGGTGATCGCCGCCGACGACGTGATCGCGCTGCTCGAACGGGCCGCGCCGGCGTGGAGCCCGGCGTTCGTCGACCGGCCGGTCGCCCGTCGGCTGCACCGGGAGCTCACCCGGGTGCTCGCCGAGATCGAGGCGGATCCGGACCACCCGCTACGCGCCCGGGTCGACGACTTCCTGCTCCAACTCGCGCACGACCTGAGTCACGATCCGAAGGTGGCCCGAGGCTTCGACCAGGCCGTCCATCGATTGGCGACCCGTCCGGCGGTTCGGGCCGCGGTCGGCGATCTGCTCACCTCCGGGCGGGAACAGCTCGCAGCCGCGCTGAGCGAACCGGCAAGCTCGCTGCACCGGCGACTAGCGGAGAACGTGCGCGAGGTTGGAATGCGGCTGCAAGCCGACGCCGGCTGGCACAGCTCCTTCGAGGACGCCGTCATCCGAGCCGGTACCTACCTGGCGATGCACTATCGGGACGACCTCACACGGATCATCGCGGACACGGTCTCCCGGTGGGACGGTCCGCAGGCGGCGCGCCGGATCGAGCTGCACGTCGGACGAGACCTGCAATTCATCCGGATCAACGGCGCGGTGGTGGGTGCGCTGGCGGGCCTGCTCATCCATGCGGTCACCAGTCTGGTCGGCTAGCCGACCAGACTGGTGACCGTGGCAGACGCTCACTGCTCCGGGTAGGCACCGCTCCAGCGGGCGAACTGGCCGGCCGCAGCCCGATCGACCGCCGTCTTCACCACCGCGAACACGGTGCCCTGGAGCGCGGCCGCCAGCAGGACGTCCCGCCAGCCGTGCTGCAAGCTACGTGCACCCGGCAGCGCCGGATCCTCCCGGTGGCCCATCTGCCAGATCCGGCTCACCAGCGCGCCTGCGAGACCACCCGCCACCATCTTCCCCGCAATACCCACCGGCTTGTACGCCAGGTTCGCCGCCTTGCTCATCGCCGCCTCCTGCGCCAGATGATCAGGCTCAGCAACGCCAGCACGCCACCCGCTGCGACCGTTGGACCGGGGCGCTCACGCACCCGCTCCAGCGTGGACGACACCCGTGCGGACGTCCGGGCGCGCACATCGAGTCGCTCCGCCAGCGCGTCGACCGTGGCGGACATCGCGGCCCGTGTCGTTGCGATATCCCGCTCGATCTGGCCGCGGCTGCGGGCCGTGTCGGCGGAGCCGTCGCCCCCGTCAGGCTTGCGGTGCGGCGGCTCACCAGCCACGGCCGGCTCCTGCTGTTCGGTAGTCACGATGTCCCCTGCCCCTTCGTCCCCTGTCCCTTCGTCCGAATCCGCTGCAGCGTCGCTACGTCCTGGCGGACGCCGGCGACGGTCGCGGCCGGCACCGGGGGCATACCCCGTCGGAGACTGCGCAGACCGACCATCGCGAGTATCGCGATGACAAGCAGGATGGCGCCCGCGACGACGAGTGCCGCGAGCCACCCGTCGAGGACCAGCGCAAGCGCGAGACCGGCCGCGACCAGCCCGGCGGCGACTGCGTAGAGCGCGAGCACGCCAGCGGCGCCGAGCATGCCGGCGCCGACCCCCAGCCGCTTGCCCTGCTGGGCAAGCTCGATCTTGGCCAACGCGACTTCGTCGCGCACCAGCCGGGCGACCTGCTCGGACAACTGCGCCACCAGCCGCCCGGTGGTCTGCTGCGGCCCGTCCGCGGGAGCATCTAGCTGGTCTGTCATGAGGCCCTCTCCCCTCGCTCCCTCCCCCGCACACGGCGGGAGCCGCCTGTGATGATCATGTCCGGTTTCCGGGGCCGCAAACCCGAGGCGCGCCGATCAGGACCGGCCAGCGGCGATCTCCAGCGCCCGGCGAGCGTGCAGATGCATCTTGGTCTCGCTCTTCACCACCCCGACTATCGTTCCATCGCGGTCGATGACGAACGACCTGCGCTGGACCGGGGCGAGCTTGCCGAGCAGCCCTCGCTTGACCCCGTATCGGGCGGCCACGGTGCCGCCGACGTCCGAGAGCAGCGGGAACCCGAAAGCATGCTTCTGGGTGAATTCCTTCTGCTTCGCGACCGGGTCCACGCTGATCCCGACCCGCTGCACGCCCGCCTGCCCGTACTCGGCCGCCATGTCGCGGAAGTGACAGGCCTCCGCGGTGCAGCCAGGGGTCATCGCGATCGGATAGAAGAACAGCACGGTCGGGCCTAGCGCCAAGAAGTCGGCGAGCCGTCGCGGGGTGCCGTTCTCGTCCGGGAGTTCGAAGTCCGGTGCCTTGTCTCCTCTGTCCACCGCGTCTCCTCTCGTCGAGGTGAGGGTACGAAAACCAGCCGGGCAACGTCGATCATGACGCCACCCCGGCTTTATTTATCACGACCGCTATCGTAAAATTTAGGCGTCCCACGAGACCGAGGGGCGATGTCCGCCGCGTTGGTCGACATGCGTCTCGCCCAGGAGGCCCGGTGCCCGGCACTGACATCCGCAATCGCGACGACATCTTCACGCTCGTCGAGACCTTCTACCGGCGCGCCTTCGCCGACCCGGACCTCGGCCCGATCTTCGTGGACATCGTCAAGCTCGACCTCGACGAGCATCTCCCGGTCATGTGTGACTTCTGGGAGAGCGTGCTGATGCGCGCGGGCACCTACCACCGCAACGCGCTCGAGGTGCATCGCACGGTGCACGCCAAGGCGCCGCTCGACTCGGCGCTGTTCGCCCGCTGGGTCGAGATCTGGACGGCGACGGTGGACGACCTGCACACCGGGCCGCGCGCCGAGCAGGCCAAACTGCAGGCATCCCGAGTCGCGTTCACCCTGAACCGGCGACTCACCGGGACCGATGACGAGGAGCTACTGCCCCGGCCGGACCGGGCCGTGCTCGCCGCGCACCGGAACACCGTCGTCGCCGGGCGCGCGTCGCTCCCACTGGCCTGACCGACCCGCGGTCGCTCAGACGACCTGCTCGAGCCGGCCGGTCGTCACGTCGTACAGGAAGCCGCCGACCGTGACCCCGCGGGCCAGGAACGGCCATGAGCGCAGCCGCTGGACGTCCCGGTGCAGCGTGTCGCGCTGATCGGCGACGAGACCGAAGTCCAGGCTGCGTGTATCGAGGCCGGTCGAAGTCTGGATCTGGGCGACGACCTCGTCCTGCGACGCCGAACTCATCCGGCACCGGGTGTGCGCGATGACCATGATGCGGCTGACCTCGAGCAGGTGGCTGGCGAGCGTCATGTCGACCAGCACACTGTCGGTGACCCGGGCACCCGCGTTACGCAGGATCTTGGCGTCGCCCGGGCCGATCCCGAGCATGGCCAGCGGCTCTATCCGGGAATCCATACAGGTGACGATGCCTAGTCCCCGGGCGGCGATACCGGCGATCCCGTCCATGTGGCCGAGCGCGAAGTGCTCGACGTATTCCTCGTTCGCGGTGAGGACATCGGTGAAGGTCCGGCTCGGGTCAACGGCAGTGTCAGGCACGATCCCAACTTATCTCCAGGCTGCACCGCGATTCTCGGCGGGACCCCGCTTCAGCGCAGCTCGCGACATGATGCGGCGATGGGACGGCGATGGGGCCCGGCGGACCTGCCGGACCTGCACGGGAGGACGGCCGTCGTCACCGGCGCCAACAGCGGGATCGGGTACGAGGTCGCGCACCGACTCGCAGCGGCCGGTGCCGACGTGGTGCTGGCCGCGCGGCACGCAGAGCGCGGCCAGCAGGCACTCGAGCGGCTGCGCAGTCGGCTTCCGGGCGCTCGCGCCTGCTGGCGTCCCCTCGACCTTGCGGACCTGGCCTCGGTCCGTGCCTTTGCCGCCGACTGGACCGGTCCACTTCACCTGCTGGTGAACAACGCCGGGGTCATGGCGCATCCGAAATCGACCACGGCGGACGGCTTCGAAGCCCAGTGGGGCATCAACCACCTCGGCCACTTCGCCCTCACCGGGCTGCTGCTGCCGGCGTTGCTCGTCGCCCCCGGGGCGCGGGTGGTCACCGTGTCGTCGGTGCTGGCTTACCTGGGCCGGATCGATTTTGATGACTTGGACGGGAATCGGCGCTACGGGCCTTGGACCGCCTACGCCCAATCGAAGCTGGCGAACCTGCTGTTCACCGCGGCATTACAGCGCAGGGCAGCCGAGGCGGGGACGGGTCTGATCGCGGTCTCGGCGCACCCCGGCTATGCCAATACGAACTTGCAGTCCACCAGTGCCCGCAGCCGCGATGCCCGTGCTGAGCGTTGGGGGATGACGGTCACCGGCCGCCTGATCGGTCAATCGGCAGCCGGTGGAGCCCTGCCGGTGCTGTACGCAGCGGCGGCACCGGTCCGCGGCGGCTGCTTCTACGGACCCCGCGGGCTCTACCTGATACGGGGCGGCGCGGGTAGGTCCCCACTCCCCCGACGGGTCCGCGACCCGCGCACGGCGGCGCGGTTGTGGGCTGTCTCCGTCGCTCGTACCGGCGTCGACTACGGGCTGCTGAGTAGTCCGGCGTGAGTCAGCGGCCGGCCAGGTGCTGGCCGAACCAGGACAGCGTCCGGTCCCACGCATCGGCGGCGGCCGCGGCATCGAAGACGGCTGGCCGGTCGTCGCAGTGAAAGCCGTGCTCCGCACCCGGGTAGGTGACGAGTTCCGTCGGCGTGGCGACCGCCTCCACGGCGGTGCGCAGTGTGGCCACCTGGTCCATCGGGATGCCGCTGTCACGTTCCCCGTACAGGCCGAGCCATGGCGTCTGCAGGCCGGCGGCCAGCTCCACCATCGGTGGGTAGCCGAGACGCCCGTCGGTGACGCCACCGCCGTAGAAGCTCACCGCCGCACCGAGCGCGCGGGTCGCGGCAACGTAGAAGGAGACCGATCCGCCCATGCAGAATCCGACGATGCCGACGAAAGGCACCGCGAACCCTTCGCTGTCGAGCCAGCCGAGGGTCGCGTCGAGGTCTGCCTCGATACCGGGGCGGGTCAGTGCCGCCATCACCGGCCGCACCGCGGGGATGTCGTCGTAGTCCAGTACCGGGTCGCCCTGGCGGTGGAACAGGTGCGGTGCGACCGCGAGATAGCCCGCTTCCGCTGCCCGGCCCGCGACATCCTCGATGTGCGAGGTGACGCCGAAGGCTTCCTGGATCACGATCACCGCTCCCCGCGGTGCACCTGCCGGGCGCACCACCGACACCGGTACACCCGCCGCGACGACATGTTCGACACTGGTCATGAAGGCTCCCTTCGCCGACCTGACGCTAGCCCAGCGGCCGAACGGGTCGTGCGGGTGCGCGGTCGCACGAAGCTGGACCACCTAGGCCGGACCCCACGGGCGACAGCGGCCGGGACATGATCGGGGTACCGCAACGCCGGGCAGGGAGGAGCCATATGCAGCAGGTCTGGCCGGGAACCGCGTATCCCCTCGGCGCGACCTACGACGGGACGGGCACCAACTTCGCCCTGTTCAGCGAGGCGGCGGAGCTGGTCGAACTGTGCCTGCTCGACGGCGACGGGGTGGAACAGCGGATCCGACTCCCCGAGGTCGACGGCAACGTCCACCACGGCTACCTGCCGGGAATCGGACCGGGCCAGCGATACGGGTTCCGGGTGCACGGCCCCTACGACCCAGGCAACGGTTCGCGCTGCAACCCCGCCAAGCTGCTGCTGGACCCCTACGCCAAGGCCGTCGACGGCGACGTGGACTGGGACGAGTCGGTGTTCTCGTACGCGTTCGCGGACGGTCCCGACGGAGCGCCCACCGACACCGATTCCGGCCCGCATCTTTTCCACGGCGTGGTGGTCAACCCGTACTTCGACTGGGACAACGATCGGCCCCCGCGGATTCCGTATGCGGATTCGGTGATCTACGAAGCGCACGTGCGCGGGCTGACGATGACGCACCCGGAGGTCCCGGAATCCGAACGCGGCACCTACGCAGCGCTGGCCCATCCGGCGGTCGTCGCGCACCTGCAGGGTCTCGGGGTGACAGCGATCGAGCTGATGCCGGTACACCAGTTCGTCCGCGACCACCAGCTGGTGCAGCGTGGGCTGACGAACTATTGGGGTTACAACACCATCGCGTTCCTGGCGCCGCAGAACTCCTACGCTGCGGCTTCTCGAGCCGGCCGGCTCGGCGAGCAGGTGCAGGAGTTCAAGGCGATGGTGAAGTCCCTGCACAACAACGGGATCGAGGTGCTACTCGACGTCGTCTACAACCACACCGGCGAGGGCAATCACGCCGGCCCCACGCTGTCCATGCGCGGTATCGACAACGCTGCCTACTACCGGCTGCAGGACGGCGACCGGCGGCGCTACCTCGACTACACCGGGACCGGCAACTCGCTCAATGTGCGGCACCCGCACGCGCTGCAGCTGATCATGGACTCACTGCGGTACTGGATCTTGGAGATGCACGTCGACGGGTTCCGCTTCGACCTCGCTTCTGCGTTGGCGCGTGAGTTCTACGACGTGGACCGGCTCGCGGCCTTCTTCGACCTGGTCCAGCAGGATCCTGTGGTCAGCCAGGTCAAGCTGATCGCGGAGCCCTGGGATCTGGGCAACGGCGGATACCAGGTCGGCCGCTTCCCGCCGCTGTGGAGCGAGTGGAATGGTCGATACCGGGACACGGTGCGGGACTTCTGGCGTGGGCAGGGCGGCACCCTCGCCGAACTCGGCTCCCGCCTCACCGGCTCGTCCGACCTGTACGAGCACTCTGGCCGCCGACCGTCCGCGAGCATCAACTTCGTCACCGCCCACGACGGGTTCACCCTGCACGACCTGGTCTCGTACAACGACAAACACAACGAGGCGAACGGCGAGGACAACAACGACGGGGAAAGCTACAACCGAAGCTGGAACTGTGGCGTCGAGGGTGACAGCGACGACCCGCAGGTGCGCGCGCTGCGTGAGCAGCAGAAGCGCAACCTGCTCACCACCCTGATGCTGTCGCAGGGCGTACCGATGTTGCTACACGGCGACGAGCTCGGTCGCACCCAGGCCGGCAACAACAACGCCTACTGCCAGGACAGCGCGCTGTCCTGGGTGGACTGGGATCGCGCCCGCGAGTTCGCCCCGCTGACGGCGTTCGTGCAGCGGCTGGCCGGGCTGCGCGGCGAGCACCCGGTGTTCCGCCGCCGCCGGTTCTTCCGCGGCACGCCGACCCGTGGATCGGGTGGGCTGGAGGACCTCGCCTGGTTCACCCCCTCCGGCCAGCCGATGTCGGACGACGACTGGGAGGTGGGATCGGCACGCTCGGTCGCGGTATTCCTCAACGGCGATGCGATCCGTGAGCCGGGTGCGCGCGGCGAGCGGGTTACCGACGACTCGTTCCTGCTGCTGCTGAATGCCGATCAAGAGGACATCACGTTCACCATCCCGGCGGCCGAGTTCGGCACCGCATGGGAGTCGGTGCTGGACACGGCTGTCCCTACCGGTGAGCCGGCGACCAGCGGCCCGATCGCCTCGGGCGCGCAGCCACAGCTGCCGGCACGGTCCATCCGGGTGCTGCGCCGGGTCCCGTGACGGTTCCGACCGCGACCTACCGCGTGCAGCTCAGCGCGGCGTTCACCTTCGACGACGTGATCGAGCAGCTGGACCGGCTCGCCGCGCTGGGCGTGTCGCATCTCTACCTGTCCCCGATCCTGCAGGCGGCTACCGGGTCGGAGCACGGCTACGACGTGGTCGACCACGGCCGGGTGGACGACGCGCGCGGCGGCGAGGCGGGCCTGCGCCGACTGGCCCGTGCGGCCCGGTCCCGTGGTCTCGGGTTGGTCGCCGACATCGTGCCGAACCACATGAGCGTGGCGGACCCCCGGGAGAACCGGGCGTGGTGGGACGTGCTCCGGCACGGTCGGCAGAGCGAGTACGCCGCTTGGTTCGACATCGACTGGGAGGCAGGGCCGCTGCTGCTGCCGGTGCTGGGTGACGACGGCGACGTGCCCGAACTGGAGGTCGTCGCGACGTCGGACGGGCCGGAACTGGCCTACCGGGATCGACGCTTCCCGCTGGCACCCGGGACGGACGGCGGAACTGTTTCGGAGGTGCACCTGCGGCAGGCGTACCGGCTGGTGGGTTGGCGCCGCGCCGCGACCGAGCTGACCTATCGGCGATTCTTCGACATCAGCACGCTCGCCGGGATTCGGGTCGAGGATCCCGCCGTGTACGCCGCGACCCACCGGCTGTTGCTGAAACTGCTTCGCGACGGCGTGCTGGACGGACTGCGGGTCGATCACCCGGACGGCCTGGCCGATCCAGGCGGCTACCTCGACAGACTGTCGCGGGACGGCGCCGGGGCCTGGATCGTGGTGGAGAAGATCCTCGAGCCCGGTGAGGAGTTGCCGCGTAGTTGGCCGGTCGCCGGGAGCACCGGGTACGACGCAGCCAGACTGGTCGGAGGGCTCTTCGTCGATCCCGCCGGTGCAGCCGCGCTGCACCGGGTCTGGCGAGCGCACGGCGGCACCGCCGACGTTTTCGCCCAGGTCGCGCGCACGGCGAAGCGATCGGTATGCCGCGAACGTCTCGCGGCCGAGGTGCAGCGGCTGGCACGGCTGGCACCGACCGTGAACCCCCAGGCGCTGGTGGAGACGCTCGTCCAGTTCGCGGTCTACCGCAGCTACCTGCCGGATTCCGGCCGGGCCGAGCTCGAGGGCGCGTTGCTGCGGGCCGCGGCGGACCGACCTGATCTTGGTGCGGACGTGGCTGCGCTTGCGGATCGGCTGGCAGACCCGGCCGATCCGCTGGCCGTCCGCTTCCAGCAGACGTCCGGGATGATCATGGCGAAGGGGGTGGAGGACACCGCGTTCTACCGTTACCTCCCGCTGGCCGCCCTCAACGAGGTGGGCGCGGATCCCGGTGCGTTCGGCGTCGACGTCGACGAGTTCCACCGGGGTGCGGCCGCGTTGCAGAAGCGCTGGCCGGCGACGATGACCACGCTGTCCAGCCACGACAGCAAGCGGAGCGAGGACGTGCGAGCCCGGCTCGTACTGCTGTCGGAGCTGCCGGACACGTGGGCCGCGGTCACGGAGCGGTTGACCTCCTGCGCCCAGCCGTACCGGGGCCGGATCCATCCGGCCGACGCGTACCTGCTGCACCAGACCCTGGTCGGCGTCGGCCCCGTGGACGAAGACCGCATCGCCGGCTACCTGCGCAAGGCGGTACGCGAAGCCGGTCTGCGCAGTAGCTGGACCGACCCGGACCTGGACTACGAGGCCGATCTGGACACGCTGGTACGCGCCGTGCTCGCCGACCGCGCGCACCGCGACGTGCTGGCCGGCTTCCTGGCCCGGCTGGCGCCGGCCTGGCACCGGACGGTGCTGGCGCAGAAGCTGCTGCAGCTCACGATGCCGGGGGTTCCTGACCTGTACCAGGGCAGCGAGCGCGTCTATCTCGCCCTGGTCGATCCCGACAACCGCCGGCCGGTGGACTGGACCGCGGACCCGGACGCCAAGACCGCAGTGGTCCGCAACGTGCTGCGATTGCGGCGCGCGCAGCCTGACTTGTTCACCCGCTACACGCCGATCGAGACCGGTAGCCGTTACGCCGTCGCCTATGCCCGCAGCGACGACCTGATCGTGGTCGTGCCGCGGCTGGCCGTCGGACTCGCCCGCGACGGCTGGGGTGACGCCGCGGTGCCGCTCCCGGGCGGACGTTGGACCGACGTACTCAGTGGCGCCCCGATCGGCAGTGACCGGTTGGATGAGATCGTCGGCTCCAGCGCCGGGGCGGTGTTGCGGCGGGAGCTGCGATGACCAGGTTCTCGGTATGGGCGCCGGCGGCACGCCGAGAGGCCTGGCTCTCACTGCCGGACCGCGAGGTCGCGATGACGCGCGACGGTGGCCGCGGTTGGTGGAGCGTCGAGGTCGCCGGCCTCGACGACGGTGCGGACTACGGGTTCCGCCTCGACGACAGCCCGGACGTGCTGCCCGATCCGCGATCCCGCCGGCAACCGCACGGCGTGCACGGTCGCAGCCGCACGGTCGACCCGCGCCGGTTCCACTGGACGGATCAAGGCTGGCCCGGACGAGCGCTGCCCGGCAGCGTGATCTACGAGCTGCACATCGGCACGTTCACGCCGGGCGGCACCTTCGATGCGGCGATCGAGCGACTGCCGGACCTGGTCGCGCTGGGCGTCGACGCGGTCGAGTTGCTCCCGGTCGCTGCGACGGCGGGAGCCCGCAACTGGGGTTATGACGGGGTCGACCTGTACGCGGTGACCGAGAACTACGGCGGTCCAGACGGGCTGGTCCGCTTCGTCGACGCCGCGCACGGCGCCGGCATCGCGGTGCTGCTGGACGTCGTGTACAACCACCTCGGCCCGAGCGGCAACTACCTGGACAGGTTCGGTCCGTACTTCGGTGCCAGCAGCACCGATTGGGGACAGGCGGTGAACCTCGACGAGCCCGGCAGCGACGAGGTGCGCCGGTTCGTCGTCGACAACGCGCTGATGTGGCTGCGCGACTACCACCTCGACGGCCTGCGGTTGGACGCCGTGCACGCGCTGCGCGATACCCGCGCTACCCACCTGCTCGAGGAGCTCGCGGCGGCGGTGGACGCGCTCGCGGTACGACTCGGCCGACCACTCTGGCTGATCGCCGAATCCGACCTGAATGATCCACGCCTGATCCGGGAACGCACCCGCGGCGGATACGGCCTCACTGCGCAGTGGACTGACGACATCCACCACGCGCTGCACGCGGCGCTCACCGGTGAGCGGCAGGGCTACTACGTCGACTACGGACCGCTGTCGGTGTTGGCGAAGGCGTTGACCGACGCGTTCGTGCTGGACGGCGGCTGGTCGCACTTCCGTGGTCGCTCACATGGCCGCCCGACCGGGGACCTGCCCGGTAGCCGGTTCGTGGCCTGCCTGCAGAATCACGACCAGATCGGGAACCGGGCCCGCGGCGACCGCCTCGCGGCACTGCTCGAACCGGCGCAGCTGAAGGTAGCGGCCGCCTTGCTGTTGTGTTCGCCGTACACCGTGCTGCTGTTCATGGGCGAGGAGTGGGGTGCCGGCACCCCGTGGCAATTCTTCTGTGATCCGGATTCGGCGGCCCTGGCCCGGGCTACCCGGGACGGCCGGCGCCGCGAGTTCGCGCAGCACGGCTGGGAACCCGGCGACGTCCCGGACCCGGTCGCGCTGTCCACGTTCGAGGCGTCCCGGCTGGTGTGGTCCGAGCGGGATCGTGATCCGCACCGCGAGATCCGCGACTGGTACGCGCAGCTGATCGCGCTGCGCCGGGCCGAGCCCTGCCTGCGCGACGACCGTCGGGCACGAACGCGGGTCGACTACGACGAGGCTGCGCGCTGGCTGGTGCTGGTCCGGGACCGCGTGGTGCTGGTCGCCAACCTCGGACCCGAACCGGTGCAGGTTCCGATCGCGGCCACACCGGTCGAGGTGCTCGCCAGCAGCGAGCCCGGCTTCGCCTACGGCGACCGGAGCGTGTCGCTACGCGGCCGCTCCGCCTTGATGCTCCGCACCCTGTAGGGTGTCTCATTATATGAGATATAAGTCTCAATTTTTGATATCATCAGATACCCTGGAGAGATGCGTGACCCGAGGGCGAGTGCGCACTGGCGCTGGGTCGTGCTCGCGGTGGGGATCCTCACCCAGGCAGCTACCTGCACGTTCCTGTACGGGTTGCCACTGCTGATACCGGCGCTGAGAGCGGAAAAGGGGTTGTCCCTGCTCGGCGCCAGCGTGGTGGCCTCCGCCCCGATCGCCGGCCTCCTACTCACCCTCGTCGCCTGGGGCTACGCCGCCGACCGCTTCGGTGAACGGTGGGTGATCACTACCGGAACCGCCGCCGCGGCGGGCTTGCTGGGACTGGCACTGTGCGTTCGGGGGGTGATCCCGCTGTGCCTGCTTCTCGGCGCGGCGGGGGCGGCCGGCGCGTGCGTGAACGCCGCCAGTGGGCGGGTCGTGATGGGGTGGTTCGCTCGGCAGGAACGAGGGCTCGCGATGGGGGCCCGGCAGACCGCGCAGCCGCTAGGTGTCGCTGTCGCCGGGCTGGCGCTGCCCGGGCTGGCGCACCAGCACGGCCTGGCGGCCGCGCTCGCCTTCCCGGCTGTGTCGTGTGCGGTGATGGCGCTGGGCGTCTGCCTGCTGGTGGTGGATCCGCCCCGGCCGGCGGGACCCGGCTTGCACCGCACGGCACGTTCCCCGTATCGCGAATCGGTGTTGTGGCGAATCCATCTCGGCAGCGCGCTGTTGGTGATCCCGCAGTTCGCGGTGGCGTCTTTCACGCTGGTCTACCTGGTCAGCCAGCGCCACTGGGACCCGGTGGATGCCGGTCGGCTGATCTTCGTGTTCCAGCTGGTCGGCGCCGGCGGCCGCGTCGTCACCGGCGTGTGGTCGGACCGGGTCCACAGCCGGCTGCGGCCGATGCGCCGGCTCGCGGTCGCCAGCACGGTGCTGATGACGCTGCTCGCTGCCGCCGCGGCGAGCGGCGCATGGTGGATCGTGCCCGTCTTCGGCACCGCGGCGGTGGTCACGGTCGCGGACAACGGACTGGCCTACACCGCGGTCGCCGAGACGGCGGGCGTCGCCTGGAGCGGACGAGCCCTCGGCGTGCACAACACCGGGCAGAACGTGGCTTCGCTGCTCACCGCACCGCTGCTGGCCGCCGTGATCGGCGATCATCGGTATGCCTTCGGGTTCGCCCTGGTCGCGATCTTCCCGCTGCTCGCGATCCCGTTGACCCCGGTCCGGCGGGAACGACACAGCTCGGACTGGGTGGCCGCGACAGCGGACCAATCCGAGCGGATTGGCGACCGCCTGCCTTTCGGTAAGGCCAGAACGCCCTAGGCTGGAGCGGATGCGGAACCGCCTACGCCGCACGCCCGGGCCCAGACAGCAGGTCGGGACGGCGCTGCGCGAGCACGCGCGGCGCGCCGTACGCAGCGGGGGTCCTCCCACCATCGCTTTCGCCGCCGTCGGCGCGGACGACGTGACCCAGCGGTACGCGCGCACCGTCGTCGACCTGACACTGCGCCTCGGGGACGCGCTGCTATCGACCGGTGCCTCCGCGTCCGATGTCGTCACGACGATGCTGCGGGTCGCCGGTGCCTACGGCCTGGGCTCGGCCCACGTCGACATCACCCACACTTCCATCACGATCGCGGTGCCACGCGGCCTCGACGAGGACCCACTGAGCGTGATGCGGGTGGTGCGGGTTCGGGCCGCCGACTACAGCCGGCTCGAGGCTCTGCATGCCTTCGTCCGCCAGATCACCGGCACCGGCATCGAGGTGGACGAGGCGCGCTCTCAGCTCGCCGAGATTCTGCGCGCACCGCATCCCTACCGGCGCTGGTTGGTGACGGTAGCGCTGGCGATCATGGGCGCCGGCGTCGTCGGACTGTTCGGCGGCGGCCCACTCGTAATCGCGCTGGCCGCCCTGACCACCGCAGTGATCGACCGGGTGCAGCGCTGGTTGTCACTGCGCGGGGTGGCGACGTTCTTCACCCAGGCGATCGGGGCGGCCCTGGCCACGACGGTCGCCGCGACGGTGTATTACGCGAACCAGCACGGCCAGCAATTGCCTGGGTTGCACTCCCCCTCGCTGGTCGTCGTCGCCGGCATCATCGTGCTGCTGGCCGGGCTGTCCGTCGTCGGGACGGCACAAGACGCGATCGACGGGTACTACGTCACGGCGAGTGGGCGGGCGTTCGAAGTGCTCATGCTGACGATGGGCATCGTGGTCGGGGTGGGGGTCGTACTTGCCGCCGCCCAACGACTGGGTATCCAGATGCGCGTGTCGCCGTACGTGGCTCTGGGCAGCGACGCGATCGGTACCACGGTGGCCGCCGTCGTCACCGCCGGTGCTTTCGCCGTCTCCGCCTATACCGGCATCCGAGCCACTGTCCTCGCAGCCGGTGTCGGCGGTCTGGGCTGGGTAGCCTTCTTGGCCGCCGATCCGCTCGATCTCGGGTTACCGACCCGCAGCGCGATTGCCGCCGTCGTGGTGGGCTGCCTCGCCCAACTGCTCGCGCGCCGCCTGCGGGTGCCCGCGCTGGCGCTGACCACGGCCGGCATCATCGCGCTGCTTCCGGGCCTGTCCGTCTACCGCGGTCTGTTCTACTTGCTGGAGGGCTCCCCGGACCTCGTCGACGACGGCCTCACCAGCCTGGTCACGGCCGCCGGAATCGGGTTGGGCCTGGCGGCCGGCATCACCGCGGGCGGTTACCTGGCGCGGTCGTGGTTTGCCGAACCGGAACTCCAGTCGCAACGCATGCAGCGCGCACTGCGCCGCGCCGTGGGCGACGCTCACGACTGACGCTCCAGGTCAGCGGGCTGCGGCATGGCGGTGGCGCGCCGGACGCCAGAGCCAGCGCACCGCCTCGCAGCGCGGACAGTGCCAAGGCTCGCCGTCGTCCACCGGCTCCGGCCAGGCGTGGTCAGCGTCGAGCCCACCGCACAGCGCGCACTGCCGCTGCCACAACTCCAGCGGGAGTTCGAGGTTGTCCACCGCACCAGCATGGCTCATCGGTGGCAGGAAACGCGGCGGCACGCCGTATCCGTGCCGTGACAGTCCGTTACAGCGGGATGTTCCGATGCGCGCCGCGACGGTCCGGAGCTATCGCCAGCGCACGGGCGATAGCCCGCCGAGTAGCGGCAGGCTCGATCACCCGGTCAACCGCGCCGAGATCGACCGCGGCCTGGAGACCCCCGGTCTCCCGCTCGTATTGCTCCGCGAGCCGCTCCTGCTCGGCCGCACGCTCGATCGGATCCTCGATGGCGTTCAGCACCCGCCGGGACAGGATTCCGACTGCCGCCGGCGCGCCCATGACACCCATCTCCGCGGTCGGCCACGCGAACACCGCAGTGGCGCCGAGGCCTCGCGAGTTCATCGCGATGTATGCGCCGCCGTACGCCTTACGAGTGATCAGGGTGACTCTCGGCACTTTCGCCGCGGCGAAGGCGTGCAGCAGTTTCGCGCCGCGGCGAACCACAGCCTCGTGTTCCTGCCGCACCCCGGGCAGGTATCCGGGCACGTCGACCACAACCACCAACGGCACCCCGAACGCGTCGCACATCCGGACGAAACGGGCCGCCTTCTCCGCCGACAGCGCGTCCAGGCAGCCACCCATCCGCAGCGGGTTGTTCGCGATCACACCCACGCTCCGCCCACCGAGCCGGCCGAGGGTGGTGACGATGCTGCGAGCCCACTTCGCCTGCAATTCGACCTGCGGATCGCGAGCATCCAGCAGCATGCGCACCAGCGGCCGTACGTCGTAGGCGCGCCGGCGTTCCTGCGGCAGGAATTCCGCGAAGGCAGGATCATCGTCGGGGAAAGCCGCGAGCGCCTTCCGCGGCCGGGCGAACAGACCGGTCAGCTCCTTGATCCGCGCCAGCGCAGCCTCGTCGCTTTCCTCGGCGATGTGCGCTACGCCGGACTTGCTGTGCGTCACCGGACCGCCGAGGTCTTCCGCGGTGACGTCCTCGAAGGTGACCGCACGCACCACGTCCGGGCCGGTGACGAAGATCCGCCCGGCCGGGCCCATCACCACGAGGTCGGTCAGCGCCGGGCCGTAAGCGGCACCCCCGGCGGCCGCACCCAGCACCAGCGACAACTGCGGAACCCGGCCGGACGCGGCCGTCATGGCCTTGAAGACCTTCGCCACACCGTCGAGGGAGGCCACGCCCTCGTTCAACCGGGCCCCACCGGAGTGCCAGATCCCGACCACCGGCACGCCACGACGTACCGCCTCGTCGATCCCACGGGCGATCGCCCCGCAGCCCTCGAAGCCGAGCGCACCTCCCTGCCGGGCGAAGTCGGTGGCGAAGGCCAGCACCGGGGCTCCCTCGACCTCGCCGGCGGCCAGCAGGACGCCGTCCGCGGCGGCCGCGATCGTCGGCTCGTGCAGCAACGCCTCCAGTCGGGCCCGCGGCGAACGCGGGTCGAGCTGCTCTGTGACCTTGGTAGACCCGGGCGAGTGCTCCGAGGGGATCAGTTCAGGTGCTGCGGTCATGCCAGCAGGCTCCTTCCACCATCAACGACCAGCACGTGCCCGGTCACCATCGAGGACTCCGGCCCGGCCAGCCACGACACTGCGGTCGCCACGTCGTCCGGCGTCACCAGCCGGCCGGCCGGCGTCCGCTCGGTCGCCTCGTCCAGCAGCGGCCGGCCGCCCTGCGGGAAGGCGGCGAGGGCGCGGGTATCGACGATGCCGGCGCAGATCGCATTGACCCGGCTGGCCGGTGCCAGCTCGACGGCCAGATAACGCACCAGCGCTTCCAGGGCGGCCTTACTCACCCCGACGCCGGTGTAGTGCGGCAGCACCTTCGACGCGCCGCTGCTCGAAAGCGCCACGGTAGCGCGTGGACGCAGCGTCGCGGCGAGGGCGAGCAGCGGGCGGGTGTTGACCTCCCAGGACCAATCCAGGTGCCGCTCGGTCAGCTCCGAAACCGGGCGCAGCACGCCGCTGGCCGCGTTCGAGACGAGCACGTCCACCCCGCCGGTACGGTCGACGACTTCCTCGGCGAGCGTCTGCCCACCGTGCTCGCGACCGAGATGGCCGCGCACCACCAGACTCTTGCGCCCCTCCGCACGCACCTTCGAGGCGACCTCCTCGGCAGACTCGATGGCGCGGAAGGTGTGGACGACGACGTCGTGACCGTCGGCGGCGAGCCGCCGGCAGACCGCCGCCCCGATGTCACCGGACCCACCGGTCACCAGCGCCCAGGTCACCGCACGCCTCCGGTGGTCGTCACGGTGCACTCCGAAACGCGAGCGCGACGTTGTGCCCGCCGAACCCGAACGAGGTCGACAGCGCGGCGTCGTGCCGCAAGGCGCGCGGACTGATCCGCACCACGTCCATGCCGACTTCGTCGTCGAGATCGTCGAGATTGCGGATCGCCGGCACCACCTGGTCTCGCAGCGCGAGGATGGTCAAGATCGCCTCCACCGCGCCCGCGGCGCCGAGCAGGTGCCCGGTGCAGGACTTCGTCGCGGTCACCACCGCGGTCGTGTCCTCCCCCAGCGCCGCTCGCAATGCCTTGGCCTCAGCGATGTCTCCGACCGGGGTCGAGGTGGCGTGCGCATTCACGCTGCCGATCTCCTCCGGTGCCAAGCCGGCGTCCTGCATCGCGAACCGGGTGGCACGGGCTGCCCCGGTCCCGGCCGGATCGGGCGCGGTCACGTGGTGCGCGTCCGAGGTCATGCCCGCCCCGGCGAGCAGCGCATAGATCCGGGCACCGCGCGCCTGCGCGTCCTCGACGCGCTCGAGTACGAGCACGCCCGCCCCCTCGCCGAGCACGAAGCCGTCCCGCTGCTTGTCGAACGGTCGCGACGCCTGCTCCGGCCGGTCCGCGAACTGCGTGGACAGCGCCCGCATGTTGGCGAAGCCGGCCAGTGGCAGCGGGTGGATGCACGCCTCGGCGCCGCCGGCCACGACGACGTCGGCCCGGCCCAGTCGCAGCATGTCGAGGGCGTATGCGAGTGCCTCCGACCCGCTCGCGCACGCACTCACCGGGGTGTGCACCCCGGCTCGCGCGCCGAGCTCGAGCCCGACGGCCGCGGCAGGCCCGTTCGGCATCAGCATCGGGACCAGATGCGGCGTGACCCGGCGCGAACCCTTCTCACGGAAGACGTCGGCCTGATCCAGCAGCGTGACGGCACCACCGATACCGGTGGCGATCACGGCAGCGAGTCGTTCCGGATCGACCTCGGGCCGGCCGGCATCCGCCCACGCCTCCCGCGCGGCGATCAGCGCCACCCGCTGGCTCCGGTCCAGGGTCCGGGCCTGCACCCGGTCCAGCACCTCGGACGGATCGACCGCCAGGTCCGCGATGACGTCCACCGGGACCTGGTCAGCCCAACTCGCCTCGAGTCGGCGTACGCCGGAACGCCCCGCGAGCACGCCTTCCCAGGTGCCGGTGACGTCACCGGCCACTGGAGTGGTGGCGCCCATGCCCGTGACCGCAACCGGCACGGACAGATCCGAGTGCATCAGGCAGCCACGCCCGCGGCACGAACGTAGGCCACCGCGTCACCCACGGTCTTGAGCCCGGGGACGTCGTCGTCCGGGATGCGCACGTTGAACTTCTCCTCGCATGCCACCACGACCTCCACCATGGTCAGCGAGTCGAGGTCCAAGTCGTCGGTGAAGCTGGCGCTGGGCACCACGTCGGCCGCCGGCACGCCGGCGATCTCGTTGACGATCTCGGCCAGGCCGGCGAGCACCTCTTCGTCGGTCATGACATTCCTTTCGTTACAGGGTGAACAGTGGTGCGGATATCCGCACCGGGATCAGGGGAAGCTGACGACCTGGCCGGCCACAGTGAGGCCGGAGCCGAAACCGATCAGCAGCAGACGCCCGCCATCCGGCAGGTCGCCCTGGGTGACGAGTGCCTCGAGCGCGAGCGGAATCGACCCGGCAGAGGTATTCCCCGTGGTCACGATGTCCCGGGCGATCACCGCCCCGGGCCGCAGCTTCATCGCCCGAGCGAGCGCGTCGATGATGCGGACATTCGCCTGGTGCGCGACGAGCCCGTCCAGGTCCGCCAACGTGATACCGGCTCGCTCGCAGGCGAGGCGGGCGTAGGGCAGCAGGCTGGTCGTAGCCCAGCGGAAGACGGCCGGACCGTCCATGACGAGCACCGGGGCGTCGGCGGCGCGCGCGATCAGGCCGCTGCGTTCCCCGTCGCTGGCCATCACCACCGGACCAATCCGGTTTTCCTCGCTCGCACCGACCACCACTGCGCCCGCGCCGTCCCCGAAGATCGGCACCGTGCCGCGGTCCCCGGGGTCCAGGATGTCGGTCATCCGGTCGACCCCGACGACGAGCACCTGTCGCGCGGTACCGGCCCGGATCGCGTCCGCGGCGGCAGCCAGCGCGTAGCAGAAGCCTGCGCACGCGGCGCCGACGTCGAAGCCGCCGGCCTGTGAACCCAGCCGCGCGGCGACCTGCGGCGCCGCCTGAGGCATGGCGAACTCCAGCGTGGAGGTCGCGACCAGCACCAGGTCGATCTCCCCGGGAAGCACGCCGGCGTGTGCCAGCGCCTTCGCGCCGGCCTCGGCGCCGAGATCGACGACGCTCTCCCCCTCGCCCGCGACACGGCGCTCAGTGATGCCGGTCCGGGTGCGGATCCACTCGTCGCTCGTGTCCAGCCGTTGCTCGAGTTCGGCGTTGGTCAGCACGGTCCGCGGACGGGCGGCTCCCACGCCAAGGATGGCCGCGCCGGGAGCGCCGGCGCAGACCCGCAGACCCGACGGGGACGGAGCGGAAGGCATGGCTTAAGCCTCCATCACTACCGACTGGTAAGTCGTACACGGCGCGCACCAGGAAATCCGGTCGATTTTGTAGGAATCCTACAATACGTCGGCCAGCCGTCCGAATGTCAGTGCAACCGCGGCGACATATCGGCCGCGGGCGGTGCTCAGGTCCAGGCCGGTCAGCTCGGTAGCGCGCCGGAGCCTATACCGCACCGTGTTGGCATGGACGAACAGGGAACGCCCGGTTGCTTCCAGGGAGCCGCCATGATCGAGGAAGGCACCGACCGTGGTCCGCAAATCGCCGCCGTAGTCCCCCAGTGCGTTGTAGACATCCTGCACGAGTTGGTCGCGCGCCGAGGCCTCGCCGGCGAGTGCCCGCTCGGGGAGCAACGCGGCAGCCGCGGCCGGCCGTGGTAGGCCCGGCCAACTGCTCGCGACCCGCGCCGCGAACAACGCTGCCTGCGCGCTGGCCGCTGCCTCCGCGAGGCCCGCGACCGGGTCTCCGTAGACGATCGCGCCGGCGCCGAACGCCGGCTCGAGGGTTCGTGCGGCCGCATCTGCGGCAGCCGTGCCGGCAATCCCCGTCACCACGACGAGCCGCTCTCCCTGGACGCCGGCGAGCACCTGCAGGCCGCTTCCCTCGGCAACCTCGTGCACGCCGACCAGGACCGGCGCGACGTCGGCGGCGGGCGGCGTCCCGACGACGACGGTGAGTGCCGGGGGCGCGACCCAGCCGAGGGCGGCGGCGCGGGACAGCACGATCTCCGACGGCTCGTCCCGCAGCACGTGGTCGACGACCAACGCCTCCAGCCGCGCATCCCATGCGCCACGCTGCTCGGCGGCGCGGGCGTACACCTCGGCGGTCGCGAATGCGACGTCCCGGCTGAACACGAGCACGGCCTCCCGTAACGCCGCGCGGCGATGCGGCGGCGCGAGTTCCGGGGCGTGCTCCTCTACCACCGCCACCGTCACCCGGATCAGCTCGACCGTCTGCTGCAGACTCACCACCCGCGCCATCTCCGCGGGTGCGGTGCCGAACACCAGGCCTGCCAGCGCGCGCACATCCGGACGCGGGCCCTCGGCGTGCGAGAGCCAGTGCAGGAAGGTCGTGACACCGTTCTGCGCGACCAGTCCGACCCAGCTGCGTTCGTCCGGTGGCAGATCCCGGAACCAGGCGAAGCGCTCGGTCATCCGGGTCACCGCCTCGGCGGCCAGCGGACCGGCGGCTTCGCGCAGCCGTGCCGCCGTCACCGCCGCTTCGGGCGCGCCGTCCGGGAGCGGGTGGTCGCCCTCCGGATCGGGGCGCCGCGCCCGCGCAGTCATGAGCTGACCCTAGCCAGGCATGCACCCCGGAAGACCCCGCAACGGTCGAGTCCTGCTCACCGAGGGTGGAATCGAGGCGGCGGTGCCGCCAGGCTTGCCCGCGGACAGCCATCGAGCTGCAAGCCGCCGTAGCTCAGTGCCTCGTCGCACAGCGACTGCACGTCGTACCCAGCCTGCTGGCCCTCTGCGGTGATCGTCACCCGGTAGATCGTGATGGCATACCGGGTCGGCGTGCCGTAGGCGACCTGCACGCTGCCCAGCAGCCTGGCCTCGCCCGGCTCACTGCCTTGCCACGGCCGGTCGTAGCGCCGCCACATCGTCGGCTCCGCATGCCAGTGCCCACCAGATCGGGCATCGCGCAACGCGAGTTCCACCAGCACCGCGCGGGCCGCTTGCTCCGGCACGATCGCGGCAGGACGGATGATCTCGGTGATTTCGCCATCATCGAGCGCGTCGAACACCAGCAGGCCATCGCTCACCCCGAAGCAATCGTCGTTGCGGGGGGCGGGTCTTGACCCCGGACGCTGTCTTTATGGCCCCGGCAGAGGCCGGCATGCCGGTCTAGCCCCGGTTTCGCCCGTATCGACGCGCTCGCGCAAGACGCCAGGACACGGGTGCGGCGCTGTCGGTCAGGCTCCGGGGGCGGTCACGAAGTCGATGAGTTCCTCCACCGCGCGCAGCAGCGGGACCTCCAGGTCCGCGTAGTCGTGCACCGCCGCGAGTACGCGGCGCCACATGGCCGGCGGACCACCACGCTCCCCCAGCGCGCTGCACACACCGACCTTCCAGTCGATCCCCTTCGGCACCGACGGCCACGCGGGGATACCGACCGCAGCCGGCTTGACCGCCTGCCAGACATCCACGTACGGGTGGCCGAGAACCAGCACGTGTGGTTGCTTCACGTCGCCGACGACCCGGCTCTCCTTGCTCCCCGGAACCAGATGGTCGACCAGGACACCGAGGCGGCGGTCCGGCCCTGGCCGGTGAGTACGCAGCACCTCGGGGAGCGCATCGATGCCGTCGAGCTGTTCGACGACCACCCCCTCGACACGCAGGTCGTCCCCCCAGACACGTTCGATCAGAGCCGCGTCGTGTGCCCCCTCCACGAGCAGTCGGCTGGCTCGGGCGACCCGGGCCCGCAGGCCCGGGACCGGGACCGAACCGGACGCGGTACGGGCGGGAGTGCGGGACGGCGGCTGCAGCGGTGCCGGGCGCAAGCTGACCGGCGCCCCGTCCAGCAGGAACCCCGCCGGCTGCCAGGGAAAAGCACGGCGCCGGCCGTGCCGATCCTCGAGCGTGACGGCGTGCTTGTCGTGTTCGACCACGGCGCCGCAGAACCCCGTGCCGCGCTCCTCGACCACCACGCCGAGCGTGGCATCCACGACCGGAGCTTCGCGGCGGCGGAACCGGCTCGCGGCAATCACATCCGGGCCGTACTGCACGCTGCGCAGCGGAAGTTCGGAGCCGGCCACCGGCCGGAGGTTAACCGGCTCATCGCGCACCGGGCGTCCGCCACGCCGGGTCCCCGCAGCCCCGTACGCTGCTGCAGTGACATCCCCGGCCCGCACCCCGCTCACCGGCGTTCCGATGGCCGCGACCGGCCGCCGCAGCGCACTGCTGGCGGCCTGGGCGACCGCGTTCGCCCAGGGACGGGTGGAT
>DASZVT010000012.1:0-19885 GCA_035546915.1 Mycobacteriales bacterium
TGGCACGGTTTACAGTAGCGTTGGGATTGTTCGCGAAGCTGTTCGCCCAGTTGCTCGAGACGGCGGCGTTGTAGGCAGCGTCGCCGGCCTTCCAGGCGGGGTGCCCGTCGATCTGGATGATCAGGCCACTGGGGTCACTGACGAGCAGCGGATTGTCTGCAGCGTATGTGTAGCCGTTGAGGGTCTGGCTTACATCACCCCCCCGGGCGCCTCAATGAACAACTACCTGGGCCTGCCCGTGAGAAGTACGCTGTCGGCCGTGCGGCCTGGTCCCTCAGCTCCTGGCCAACCTTGTCGGCGGGTTCGCCTGCGAAGCCCACGACCATTGAGACAGCGACCTGGTCGGCTCTAACACCCGATTCGACGCGCACTATCGGCGCAAAGCACCTGCTGGGGTACCCGGCCCGAACTCGTGGAAGTACTCGACCTCGCCGCCGCAGGAAGGATCCGGGCGGCCACTACCACCTTCACCCTCGGCGAAGCTCCCCAGGCTTATCAGGCACTGAAAACTGGCCAGATCACCGGCCGCGCGTCATCGTCCCGAACCCCGCCTGAGGCAGGCGGGATCAATTTCCTTTGCGCGCAAGGGTTTCCACTCGACGGGCCGGTGGCTTCTCGACTGTGCTGAACCGGGCGGCACGCAGGCGCAGGTGGCGGTGGCGGCCGTAATGCCGCCGCGGGGTGGGCACGGTGGTGTCCGTGGCGCGGTAGAAGATCCGCTTGCCCGCCTCGATCAGCACCAGGTAACAGACCACCATGGCGGCCAGTGCGGCGAAGAACGCGCCGGGCAGTGGCGCGAAGCCGAGCGTATGCGCCAGCGGTGTCGCGGGCAGCAGCGCGCCGACGGCTACGACGCCGAGTGCCGCGAGAGTCAGCGGCAGGCTCGGATGGCTGCGGAAGAACGGGATCCGGCGGGTGCGGATCGCGAAGATCACCAGTGTCTGGGTGGCCAGCGACTCGATGAACCAGCCGGACCGGAACTCCGCCGGGCCGGCGTGGAAGACCCACAGCATCACCGCGAACGTGCAGAAATCGAACACCGAGCTGAGCGGGCCGAAGGAGAACATGAACCGGCGGATGAACCGGATGTCCCAGTGCGACGGCCGGCGCAACTGTTCCTCGTCGACGTTGTCGGTGGGGATGGCGAGCTGGCTGGAGTCGTAGAGCAGGTTGTTGAGCAGGATCTGGGAAGGCAGCATCGGCAGGAACGTCAGGAACAGCGACGCCCCGGCCGCGGAAGCCATGTTGCCGAAGTTGCTGGACGTCCCCATCAGCACGTACTTGATCGTGTTGGCGAAGATCCGCCGTCCTTCGGTGACGCCGTCGGCGAGTACGTCCAGGTCCTTCGCCAGCAGGATCACGTCGGCGGAATCCTTGGCCACGTCGGTGGCCGACTCGACCGAAACGCCGACATCGGCCGCGTGCAGGGCCAGCGCGTCGTTCACGCCGTCGCCGAGGAACGCGACGCCGCCGCCACTGCGGCGCTGCGCGTGCACGATGCGGGCCTTGTGCTCGGGGGTCACCCGGGCGAACACGGTCGTGCGGGTGATCGCCTCCGCGAGTTGGGCGTCGTCGAGGGCGTCGAGATCGGCACCGGTCAGCGCCGCTGTCCCGCTCAGCCCGAGCTCCTCACACACCTTGAGTGCCACGACGGGGTTGTCGCCGGTGACGATCTTGACGGTGATGCCGAGCTTTGCCAGGCGCCGCAACGCCTCCGCGGCGTCCTGCCTCGGCGGGTCCAGGAAGACCAGCAGCCCTGCCAGCCGCAGCCCGTGCTCGTCCGGCACCCCGGTGCCGGTGGCCGGCCGGGTGGCGACGGCGACGACGCGGTTCCCGGCGGCGAACTCGGCCGCGAGCGTCGCGCGGATCTCCGGCGGGACATCGGCGCAGCGGTCCAGTACCGCCTCCGGCGCGCCCTTGGTGACCAGGGTTTCGACCCCGTCGGTGTCGCGGACGACGACCGACATCATGCGCCGTTCGTGGTCGAAGGGCAGCACCGCGAGCCGGGTGTAGCCGGCCAGCCCGTGCCGTTCCGCCGCCGCGGCCGGTGACCGCCAGAGTGCCTCGTCGAGCGGATTGCCCCCGGCCGCTTCCTCGGCGCATAACAGGCCCCACCGCAAGACCGGGACGGCTTCGCCTCCGCCGGCGGGAATGGCGCGCATGTAGTCGACGCGGCCGAGGGTCAGGGTTCCGGTCTTGTCGGTGAACAGCACGTCGACATCGCCGAGGTCTTCGATGCAGACGAGGCGTTTGACCAGCACCCGGCGCCGGCTCATCCGGCGCGATCCCGCGGCGAGGCTGGTGGACACCACCGCGGGCAGCAGCTGCGGGGTGATGCCGACCGCGATCGCGAGGGAGAACAGCAGCGCGTCGATGACCGGCTTGTGCAGGACCACGTTGATGCCGAAGATCGTCGCGGTCAGCGCACCCGCGACGTACACCAGCAGCATGGAGAACTTCCGCAGCCCGACCTGGAACTCCGTGTCGAGCTGATGCGCGCCGAGGCCGGCGGCGATGCTCCCGAACCGGGTGCGCGCGCCGGTGGCCACCACGATCCCGGCCCCGGTGCCGGCGTGCACCACCGTGCCCATCAGGGCACAACCGGTCAGCTCCGCCAGTGGCGTGCCCGCCGGCACGGCGCCGGTGCTCTTGCCGACTGGGAGGGATTCCCCGGTTAGCACGGATTCGTCGCATTCCAGGCCCGAAACCGCGAACAGCCGGAGGTCCGCCGGGACGATGTCGCCCAGCCGCAACCGGACCACGTCGCCGGGCACGAGTGCCGTGACGTCCACCGTCAGCGGGCGGCCGTCGCGGACGACGACCGTGGTGTGCCGGATCTGGGAGTGCAGTGCCTCGGCCGCCTTCTCGGCCCGGTACTCGTTGACGAACCCGAGCCCGACCGACACGGCGACGATGATCCCGATGATCACCGCGTCGCTGCGCTCACCGATCAGATAGGACGCGATCGCCGCGACCACCAGCAGGCCGAGCAGTGGCGACCGCACCTGATGCCACAGGACCGGCCACCACCGCGCCCGGTGCGACGAGACCGCGTTCGGGCCGTATTCCGCCTGCCGCCGGGCGGCTTCCCCCACCGGCAGGCCGGTTTCGGGCCGCACCGCCAGCTCACGGAACGCGTCCTCGGGCGTCCAGGCGGCCGCGGTCTCCGCGCCGGACGACGAGCCCGCCGGTTTCGGCGGTGCGGACACGCTCATCGCTCGTCCTTTCCCGGTCCGCCGCGCGCGCTCACTGGTAGTAGAGGATGGCGAAGGAGTACCGGTCGCCGGTGACGCAGGCCGGTTCGGTCTCGGCTTTCATCACGGCGCCGGTGTTGAACGGAATGCCGCCCCATTTGCCGAGCAGGTCGGTGACCTGCCCGACGCAGTGGGGTTGCGCCGACGGCGTGTCGGTGCCGACGTAGGAATACACGGAGGTCTGGAATTCTTTCCAGCCTTCGTAGTACCAGCCGCTGTCGTACCAGTCTTCGGTACCGCTGCTGACGATGCCGGGGGTGGTCTCGCCGTCGACCGCGACGCTGACGTCGCGTTCCAGCCACGAGTCGTTGTTGGACGAGCCGGGTGTGATCGCCGCGGCGTCGACCCGCCGACGTAGGCGTGCCACACGATGTTCCCGGGCCCGCCCTGGATATTCGCGAAGGTCGTGACGTCGCCGGGCTGCCGGGTGGCGAGCTGGTCGAGCACCCGTATCCCTTGGTAGCGCAGGCGTTTCCCGTTGGCGCCGTCGGTGGACGTCTGGTTGTAGGCGGCCATCGCGTAGACGTTCGCCGTCTGGCTCGCGCCGGGGTTGTAGTAGGCGATGCGGATGCGGTTCCCATAGGGCATGGGGAACGTCATGAACAGCGCGGTGTTGAGCGAGTGCGACTCGATCTCGACATGCATATGCGGGGTGGAGTGTGATCCGTAGACCGCGCCCGCGCCCTAGTGGGTCGCGAAAAGCGTACCGATGTCGCTGTCGATCGCCGGGGGTGGCGTTCTCGTCGTAGTAGACGCGGATGCGTCCGTCGAGGGTGGGGTTGTTGCCTCCGCCGAGCGCCATCCAGAGGGATTTGACGACGCCCGGGCCGGTTTTGTCGAAAAGGGTGAGCTCGTGTTTGGGCGCGCACTGGACGTTTTCCACCTTGGCGAGGTAGAGCCGTTCGGTGGCGAGTCCGGCAAGGGGGTTGCTCACGCGTGGCCTCCGGGGACTTTCGCGCCCGCGAACCCGTTCGCGGCGTCGTCCTGGGCCGGGATCGCCGCCTGCGCGCTCGCCGACGCGGTTTCGCGGGCCAGGAACGAACCGAGTTCGCCGATGGTGCTCATCAGCGGGGCGGGGAAGACCACGGTGGTGTTCTTGTCCACGCCGATCTCCACCAGGCTCTGCAGATTACGCAGCTGCAACGCCAGCGGGTGCTCCATCATCGTGTCGGACGCCTTGCCCAGCGCGGTCGCCGCCAGGGACTCACCCTCGGCGTTGATGATCTTCGCCCGCTTCTCCCGCTCGGCCTCGGCCTGCTTGGCCATCGCCCGTTTCATGCTGTCCGGCAGCTGGATGTCCTTCAGCTCCACCAAGGTCACCTCCACACCCCATTCGACCGTGGTGACATCGAGGATCTTGCGGATGTCGAGATTGATCTTGTCGGTTTCCGAGAGCGTCTGATCGAGCGTGTGCTGCCCGACGACCTTGCGCAACGTCGTCTGCGCGATCTGATCGATCGCCGCGTACACGTTTTCGATGGCCACCACGGACTTCACCGCGTCGACCACCTTGAAATACGCGACCGCCGAGACATCGACGCTGACGTTGTCACGAGTGATGATCCCCTGCGACTGGATCGGCAGCGTGACGATCCGCAACGTCACCCGCTGCAAACGATCCACGACCGGGATGATCAGCCGCAAACCCGGCATCCGCGCTCCCTTCACCCGGCCCAGCCGGAACAGCACCCCCCGCTCGTACTGCTTGACCACACGCACCGACAAACCCAGCAGCAGCAACACCACCGCGACGATGCCGACGATGATCCACACGTTCATGACGACGCTCCTTCCGAGTTCCGGCGGATCCCTTGTCTCCTCAGACTGCCGCGGCCGCCCGGCGGCCGCGGCTGGCGAAGGTCCCCGGCCCCAGGGCATATCGGCTCCGCCGCCCGGGCCTAACGAGGCGGCCCGTCGCCGGAGGGCGTCGGCGGACGGGCGTACACGAGGCCGGCGACCACCAGCCCGGCGCCGGCGGCGAAAAGCAGCAAGCGCGCGACCGGGACCTCGCCCGTCAGATGTCCTATGTGGACGGACAGCGGGCCGCCGACGCCGACCAGGAGACTGGACAGCGAAATGGCCAGCAGCAAAGCCAGCCGTCCACCCGCTTCGACGAAGCTGAACACCCGGCCGCGGATGCGGTCCGGAACGCCGTCGCCGAGCAGCGTCCATCCTTCGAGGAACGCGATCCCCGCACCGGTACCCATCCCCGCGCACAACGGCATGGCCACGGCGAGACCGGGCGAGAGCGCGAGCGCCGCGAGGAAGCCACCTGCCGCGGTGAGCGTCGCCTGGAACAACCGGTATCCGGTCCGGCGCACCCGCAGCAGCGGCGCGCCGATGACCCCGCCCGCGACCCCGGCGAACAACGCGGCGAACAACAGCGAGAACGTCGCTTCCCCGCCACCCGCCGCCCTGGCGAAGAACTCCCCCGTTCCGATCACCACCCCGGCACCGCCGAACGCCAGCACGATGCGCGACACGACGACACGCACCGACGGGGACCGCCAGACGTAGTGCCAGCCTTCGGCGAGGGCCTGCGGCAGGGTCCGGCCGGAAGAGCCGGCGCGGTGCCCGCGGCTGATCTGCGGGATGCCGAACAGGACCACCAGCGCGTTGGCGAAGAACGTGCCGGCGTTGAAGTACAGCGCGAGCCCGGTGGCGCCGGCCCAGCCGGAGGTGCCCGCACCGGCCAGCCCGTGCAGTGCAGCCATGAACAGCGCCGCGAGCACCGGCGCGAGGCCGTAAGTGGTCGCCAGCGACAGCTGGTTGGCCGCCTCCAGCGCGCCGGCGGGCAACAGGTTGGGTACCGCGGCGTCCTTGGCCGGCGCCCACACCATGCCGACCGCTTCGATCACCAGCGCGGCCGCGACGGTCCAGCCGACGGCCACCGCCGCGTCGCCCGACGCCACCCCGACGACCGGGATCGACACGAACAGCACACCGCGCAGCGCGTCGCACAATGCCATGGTGTGCCGGCGATCCAGCCTGTCCGCGAGCACGCCCGCCCAGGGGCCCAGCACCAGCGCGGGCAGCAACCGCACGGCGATCACTCCGCCGAACGCCGCGCCTTTGGCCGTGGCCCCGGTGACCTCGCCCGCCGCGAACGACGAAGTCGCCAGCAGACCGAGCCAATCGCCCAAGGAGGACAACGAAAGCACCAGCCACAGCCGCCGGAACGGACGGCTGTGCAGCGCGGCGGCGATGTGCGCTCCGCCGCGCCCGTGGTCTCCGGCGATCCCCTTCATCGGCGGCGGCTCGCCTGGCTGGTGACGCCGCGAACGGCCCCGAACCGCTCACGCGGCCCGATCACCGCGAAGACCGGCCCGCGCGCGCATGCCGGGCCGGAGAACGAACCTGCCATGACCCCGCGCTCGCAATCCAAGGCTCTTCGCGGCCCACTGCCGGGTCACACGATCGGGCCCGGCACGTAGTCCAGGGCAGCGACGGCATGGGCGTGTTCGCTCTCCGGGTCCACGGCCCGTACCGGCAGGACCACGACCGGGCAAGCCGCCAGCCGAAGGCACCGGGCGCTGACGGAACCCATGAGCGCCCGCATCACGGCGCCGTGGCCGTGCGTGCCGAGCACGAGCAGGTCCGCGCCCTGGGCCGCTTCGAGCAGCACGTCGGCCGCCGTGCCCTCGATGACTTCGCCGCGAACGGTCACTCCTGGCCGCGCCACCGACCGCAGCAGTTCGTCCTGCGCCGCGCGATAGGTCTCGACCATCTCCGCGACCGTGTGGGTGGGCAGCCCCGCACCGGATTCGAGTGCCTGGCTCCACGCCGTGACCGCCCGCACCTCCCGGCCGGTGGCCGCGGCTTCGCCCACGGCCCAGCGCAAAGCCGTCTCGGACGCCTTCGATCCGTCCACGCCGACGACGATCGTGTGCTCGCCAGTCATCGTTCGCTTCCTTTCTCTACGGGGTTCTTGTCCGCTCAGCGTTTCGCCGTCCGACGGCGGTTGCCGGCCCCCAGCGAACCGATGAGATCGATCGCCAGGCATACGAACAAGGCGACACCCCAGTTGTTCCAGGGCCCCCAGGACGCGACGTCGGGCGTGCCGTAGCACAGCCACACGATCAGCCAGATCACCGTCATCACCATCACCTGACGGGCGACGTTAGGCGCCGGCGCGGCTGCGGTCTGGGGCTATCGGTCCCTGGTGCACGGGACCTTCGGCCGCCCCTCGCCTGTTCATCCCGCGATCACGCCGGTGACCGCGAACCGTTCGACGTCGGTGACATGCCCGCCGGTGGCCGCGGCGACGGTCAGCACGCTGCCCGGGGTCGCGGTGAACGGCACGGAAACCGACCAGGGCGTGTCCTGCCCGCCCGCCGGGACACCGGGCACCTGGCCCGCGACGCCGTGCGCGAGATCCCGGACCCGCACGACCAGGTTCTCGTCGACCCCGGTGATCCGGCCGCCGGCGGTCACGGGCGAAGTGACTGTCGCGCCGTACGCGGGCTGGGTGAGCGTGAGCAGCGAATCGCGCGTTCCCACGACCTCCCAAGGCGCGTCCCGGCCGGTACCGATCCTGGCGAGATGAACGACGGCGGCGGTGGCCTGCGTGCCGCCGGGCGTCTGGTAACCGACCCCGATCCACGCCTCGCGGCCCTGCACGGCCTGCTGGGTGACGAGCCCCAGCCCGCTGTAACCGAGGTAGCCCTGGGCGAAGGACTGCGCGGTGAGCGCGGCGTCGAGATGCCACGGCTGATGGCCACCACTGCGGTACTCCTGCTGCCAGGCCGCGGCGTCGGCCGCACCCGTGAACGGCCACAGCGGCTGGTAGGCGAAGGCGGGCAGGCCGGCGGCCGGCGGGGTCATCGACGCCGGAGGCGCCGCGGCCGCCGAGGTCGTCGGCGGCACGGGTGCGGCCGACGTGGCCGGACCGGGTGTCCCGCTGCCGGATCCGCCGCCGGTGCGCCACACCACGATCGCGGCGATGACGATCACCGCCACCGCGCCGACCACCGGCCAACGCCGTCCACGGGCCTTCACCGAAGGCGGCTCCATGCCTGCTGCCATGACTGTCCCTTTCCGGGACCGGCCACAGTAGACGGTCAGTCGATCAGTGCCGCGGCGACGAGCTCGGACAGGTCGAGGGTGCGCTGCGCGTAGCCCCATTCGTTGTCGTACCAGCCGAAAACCTTCACCAGGTTTCCCTCGGCCTTCGTCAGGCCCGAGTCGAACACGCACGACGCCGGGTCCCCGAGGACATCCCGGGACACGATGGGCCGCTCGGTGTAACGCAGGATCCCCTTCAACGCACCCGCCGCCGCCTCGGCGAACGCGTGGTTGACCTGGCCCGCCGTGACCTCCTCGGCCAGCTCCACCGTCAGATCGGTCAGCGAGCCGTCCTCGACCGGCACCCGCACCGCGACCCCGTCCAGCCTCCCGGCCAGCTCCGGCAGCACCTCGCCCAGCGCCCGCGCGGCACCGGTACCGGTCGGGATGAGGTTGACCGCCGCCGACCGGGCACGCCGCAGATCCTTGTGCGGACCGTCCAAAAGGGACTGATCATTGGTGTAGCTGTGGATCGTGGTCATCAGCCCGCGCCGCACACCGAACGCACGGTGCAGCACCATCGCCATCGGGGCGACGCAGTTGGTGGTACACGAAGCGTTGGAGATCACGTCGTGCCGGTCCGGGTCGTAGCCGTCGTCGTTGATCCCCAGGACGATCGTGGCATCCACATCCTTGCCCGGCGCGGTGATGATCACCTTCCCGGCGCCGGCCTCAAGATGCCCGGCCGCCTGCGCCCGGCTCCGGAACCGGCCACTGGCCTCGATCACCAGATCCACGTCCAGCTCGCGCCACGGCAGCCCGGCCGGTTCCGGGATCGCGCTCACATGGATGTCCTTACCCGCCACGGACATGATCGAACCGTGCGCGTGCACGGGCGAATCGAGTCTGCCGTAAGTCGAATCGAACTCGAGCAGATGCGCCAGCGTCCCGGCCGGAACCAGATCATTGACGGCCACCACCTCGATACTGCCGCCCGGCCGCGCCAGCGCACCACGCAGAACGTCCCGCCCGATCCGGCCGAATCCATTGATCGCCACTCGTGTCGTCATGAGCTTCTCCTTCTGTCGTGCGGAATCGCCGCGGAAAACGCGGGCGGCGCCGCGATCACCGGATGCCCGAGGCGCAGGATCGCCTGCGGGAACCCGGGCAGGTCCAGTTCTTCGATGAGACCGGCGCGGATCTCGCGCAGGTGCAGCGGCTGCGTCAGCACCGAGCCCGCCAGCCCGTGCGCGACCGCCGCCAGCCAGATCAGCTCCATGGCACGGCCGGCCAGCACGTGGTCGCCGCGGCTGTCGTCCACGGTCAGCAGCACCAGGATGCTTTCCCGCGCCAGGCGCCGGGCGAGCGTGACGGTGTCCGGCAGATGGGTGCGGGCGGTGACCAGGCCCGTCCACGGGAGCGTCGACTCCTCGGCCGGAGGCTCCGGGAACTGCGAGGACCACGCCCGCAGCTCCCGCTGGTAGGCCCGGTCACCCCGGAGTATCTGCGCGGCGTGGGAAAGCAGCTCGGCCAGCGGGCCCGTTTCAGCGGCCCGGTCGATGATCCGCGCTTGCACTCCGTCGGTACCGGCGGTGAGCGATCGCAGATCGTCGTCGGCGACGAGCTGCGTGGCGAAGGGGGCGCGGTAGCTGCGGCGGCGGAAAATCGCGGAATAGCAAGCGATCTCGTCGGCGGTCGCCTCGTGCCGGCGCGATGACGTGACCCGCGCGAGCAGGTCCGGATGCGCGTCTTCCGGCAGCAGTTCCGTCTCCGGCTCCCAGCCGAGTGTGCGCAGGCCCAGCTCGAGATTCGCCAGAGCCGCCCCGCACGAGATCACCCGGTCCCGGCCCGTCGGGTCGTGCCGGGGCAGCGTCACGCCGAATCGCTCGTAGAGCTCGGCACCGGAAGGGCGGATCTCGGCGGTCCACGGACTCAGGTTGTGCACTGAAGGTGCCTGGCTCACCGCGCGTGCGAGGACGCCGGTTTCCGCGCTGGACCACGTCATGGCCGGCCTTCCTGATCGGGTTCGGGTTGCCAGCGTCACGCCGGTCACGGGTGGCGCGGTAGGTCCGGCGGTCCCTGCCCGGCGGGTCCTTCGGCCCTGTGGCCGGGGGCCGCCCGGCCAGGACGCTGGAGCCGACCGCGACCGTTGGGAGAACGAGATGACCAGTGCCGTACCCAGGACCATGCGCGCCTGGCGGGTGCACTCCCCCGGCACTCCGGAGACCAGGAAATTCGGCCAGGCGACGGAACCGGTCCCCCGGCCGGGCCCGGACGAGCTGCTCGTGCGCGTGCTGGTGTGCGGTGTCTGCCGCACCGACCTGCACGTGGTCGAGGGCGACCTGCCGGTGCACCGGCCGGGGGTGGTGCCGGGCCACGAAGTGGTCGGTGAGGTCGTGGCCGCCGGCGCGGACGCTTTGGACTTCAGCGAAGGCGACCGGGTGGGCATCGCGTGGCTGCGCCACACCTGCGGCGTCTGCCGCTACTGCCGGTCCGGCGCCGAAAACCTCTGCGTAGAACCGAAATTCACCGGCTGGGACGCCGACGGCGGCTACGCGGAGTACACCACGGTGCCCGCGGCCTACGCGCATCGCCTGCCCGGTGGCTACTCCGACGCCGAACTGGCGCCCTTGCTGTGCGCGGGAATCATCGGCTATCGCGCGCTGCGCCGGGCCTGGCTGCCCGCACACGGCAGGCTGGGCATCTACGGGTTCGGTGCCAGCGCTCATCTCGCGATGCAGGTCGCTCTGGCCGAGGGCGCGAGGGTGCATGTGCTCACCCGCGACGCGCGCGCCAGGCAGCTGGCGCTGGAACTGGGCGCGGCCTCGGCCGGGGACGCCGCCGACGCTCCCGGTGAGCCGCTGGATTCCGCGATCCTGTTCGCCCCGGCCGGTGAGCTCGTGCTGCCCGCGCTGGCGGCGCTCGACCGCGGCGGGACACTGGCCGTCGCCGGGATCCACCTGTCGGACATTCCCGCCCTGAACTACCAGCGGCACCTGTTCCAGGAGAAGCAGCTGCGCAGCGTCACGGCGAACACTCGGGGCGACGCAAGGGATTTCCTGGACTTCGCGGGCCGGCACCGGCTGCAGGTTGTCACGACGGCCTACTCCTTGAACGAAGCCGGGCGGGCGCTCGACGACCTGGCCGCCGACCGGGTCCACGGCGCGGCGGTGCTAGTGCCCTGAAACACCGGTGGTGGGCGCGTTCACCAGCCGCGCCCACCACGTCACCGTCTCCGCCGAGCGGATGACGGCCACGGGCGCGGTGCCGTGCGCGGCCACCGACTGACTGGTCGAGCCCAGGAACAGGCCGGCAAGGCCGCCGTGCCCGCGGGTGCCGACGACGATCAGCCGGGCATGCCTGCCGTATTCCAGCAGCGTCTCGTCCGGTTTTCCCCGCACCACAAGGCATTCGGCGTCGAAGCCGTCGAACTCGGCGGCGACCGCGGAAACCTTTTCCCGCAGCGCTCTTTCGGCGTACCGGTGCGCCGCGGCCGACCCGCCGGGGCCGGCCAGCCGCCAGGTGTGCAAGACGGTGACACCTGTGCCGTAACGCCGTGCCTGGTGGAACGCGAACCTCAGCACCGCCGTGCTTTCCGGCCCGTCGTCGACACCGGCGACGACGTGGCCGCTCTCGTGCACGGGCCCGCGCACGACGACCACGGGGCAGCCGCTGTGCACGGCCACCGCCAGCCCGGACGAGCGTTCGGCCAGCCGGCCGAGGCCGCCCCGGCCGCGCGACCCGAGCACCAGCTCGGCCGCCCAGGCCGCCTCCGCGATGAGGATTTCCCGGCGGTCTCCTTCGTGCAGCACCGTTTCCACACTCGGCGCCGCGGTCGACGCGACCGTTCTCGCCGTGTGCAGCCACAATTCGCCGCGCCTGCGCCGCTCGGTGCTTTCGCGGTCGCGGGAAGCGAAGCCGGCATCCACCGGCACCGGTTCCACGACGTGCACCAGCCGGAGCCGCCTGTCCCACCGAACCGCCTCGGCGGCCGCCCAGCGGACCGCGGCCAGCGCCGAGGCCGAGCCGTCGACGCCGGCCACGATCGTGCCGACATTGCTGGAGTCCATCATCCGCTCCCGGTCAGAATCGCTTGAGATCACGGCTGAACTGGGTCCATTCGCGCGCCCACTCCGCGCCGCGCCGCCGGTTCAGCCCCAGATGTGCCACGCCGACGAGCAACGCGAGGAGCACGGCCGCGCCGACCCACAGGCAGACCGCCACCCCGATCGCGACACCGAGCGCGTCACCGTCGCTCATCGGGCGCGCGACCACGTTCCCTGCCGGGTCCAGCCAGACCGGCACCTGGGCGCCGGCCGGGGTACCCGCGTCGGCGGTGATCCGTCCCGTGCGCTGTTCACCAGTGGGCAGCCGCCAGGTCGCCTCGGCGGTCTGGACCCGCGCCGCCGGTGAGGATTCGGTCGCGGGGACCTCGGCGAGCAGGGTCGCGGTGGCGGGCACCCGGGCCGCGCGCTGGGCGGCGGCTTCGGCGACGGTCTGGGCGTGCACGACCGACCCCACTGTCAGCGCGACCGGCACCATGCCGCCCGCGAGCAGGAAAGCGAGGAGCACCACTCCCGCTTCGAGCCGGTCCCAGCGGCGTGCCAGCGGGTTGCCGAACGACACCAGCCAGCGAAGCTGACGGACGATCCAGTTCATCACGGCACCTCCTGGGCGAGCTTTTCCTTGTCGGGAAACAAATCTCCACGCCGGCGCGACCCGGGCACAGGGGCGATCGTCCCGTCCGCGAAGGCACAGGGCAGGAACAGAAGGTCCCTGTCCCGGGGGCATTCCGGCCCTGCTCCGGTCCCGCGCCGGGTGCGACCTTGGACGGGTAGGCCGACCCAGCAACCGAGGCAGGTTTTGTGATGGACCGCGGACTTCCCGACGATTTCACCGTGCAGGCGGCGGTCGCATTGGCCGGCCGGGCACCTTCGATACACAACACACAGCCCTGGCAGTGGCGGGTGGGCGATCGTTCCGTGCACCTCTACGCCGATCCCGGGCGGCAGCTGGCCGAAACGGACCCGCGGGGCAGGGACCTGCTGATCAGCTGCGGCGCGGCGCTGCACCATCTGCGGATCGGGTTCGGCGTGCTGGGCTGGCGGGCCGAGGTGCACCGGCTGCCCAACCCCGCCGAACCCGAGCATCTCGCCGCGATCGAGCTGCACCGGCACGAACCGGGCCAGGACGAGATCTCACTGGCGGCCGCGATCCCCCGGCGCCGCACCGACCGCCGCCGGCACAGCTCGTGGCCCGTGCCCGCCGGCGACCTCGAACTCATGGCGGCACGGGCCGCGAACGAGGGCACCATCCTGAAGGTCACCGAAGGAACCACGCGCTATCACCTCGCGCGCGCGATCTTCGAGGCGGCGCAACAGCATGCCGGCGATCCGGCGTACCGGATGGAACTGGCCGCGTGGAGCGGCAGGCACGCGGCGCTCGAAGGGGTGCCGAGCGCCAACGCCCCGGCGCCCGACGACACCCCCGGCGCGCTCCCCGGCCGTCCCTTCGCCGACCCCGCGCTCGGCCAGGCGCCCGGCGCCTCGGGCGACGACGACGAAAACGTGCTGGTCGTCCTCGGCACCACCTCGGACGACCGGCTTTCGCGGCTGCGCGCGGGTGAGGCGACCAGCGCGGTGCTGCTGACCGCCACGGCGCTCGGACTCGCCAGCTGCCCCCTCACCGAGCCGCTGGAACTCGGGGACACCTGGCAGATCCTGCGGGACAAGGTGATCAGCGGCAGCTACCCGCAGATGGTGCTGCGGATCGGCTGGGCCCCGGTCAACGCCGACCCGCTGCCCGCCACCCCGCGCCGCGAGCTGGCCGACATCCTCAAGCCGCTCGGTGAACCGGTCGAGCACCAGGTGTGAGGCGACGAAAAGACGGGGCGCCGGGTTTCCCGCCCGGCGCCCCGTCTTCCTTGTGCGCTAACGGGTTTCGTCGTCCCACACGTAGTCCAGCCGGTTGCAGACGCTGAGCACGCCGGGCACCAGCGCGGTCAGCTCGCCGGCCGCCGTGACGGAGCTCTTGCGCTCCAGCCTGCCCAGCAGGGTCACGTCGCCGTTGACGACCGTGACGCTGTAGCGGCCCGGCTCGGTCATCAGCGCGCGGCGGAACACCTCGGCTTCGATCTCGGCGCGCAGTTCCGCGTCCTCGCGCAGGAAGACGCCGACCACGTCGCGGCGGGCGATCACCCCGGCCAGCTTGCCGTCGTCGACCACGAACAACCGCCGCACGTCGTCGTCGAGCAGCCGGCGGGCGACATCCGCGAGCGGCGTGCGGATGTCGACGGTCTGCGCCGGGCTCGTCATCAGGTCCCGCGCGTGACGCGCGCCCGCCTTGTGCCAGTGCCTGCGGGTACGCGGCCCCGGCATACGGGGCCGGGCCGCGCCCGCGAACTCCTCGGCCGGCAGCAGGTCCGCCTCCGACACCACCCCGGCGATCGTCCCGTCGTCGTCGACCACGGGTACGGCGCTGATCCGCTCGCGAGCCAGCAACCGGGCGATGTCCTTGAATTCCGCGTCGGGTGGCACTGTGCACAACTCGCTGGTCATCACCGCGCCGACGGTGAGCGTTCGCATGACTTACCTCCAAGATCGGGCGTACTGGGGCCAGTCAATCCGTCCCGCCCGCGCCGGCAGCAGAGCCTTCGGCCCCCCGCACCCGGGACTTTCGACGCTCCCCGCGCGGCGCCGCAGCGAGTTCGCTGGAACCCGTCACCGGAGAGGAAGGGACCCGCCCATGTCGCGAACCGCGAAGTCCGGGCCACCACCGGATCCGGTGCCCAGACCCGAGCCGCCGAAACCACCGGCGTGGCGGGCCTGGCTGCTGCCCATCGCGGGGCTGGTGCTGCTGGGCCTGCTGTTCCTGCCCAGCTTCCTGGTCGGCGGCTCCGGCGCCGCCTCGGTGTCCTTCACCGAGTTCGAGTCCGAAGTGGACTCAGGGCGGGTCGTGTCGGTCGAGATCGACGACAAGGGCGCCGTCACCGGCAAGCTCGCCGACGGCTCGTCCTTCACCAGCCGGATCCCCACCGCCTTGGGGGACACGCAGCTGCGCGAGAAGCTGCAGGCACACAACGTGGCCATCATGGGCACGATCTCCTCGCCGGGGACGGACTGGACCACTCTGCTGTTCCTGGGCGTCCCGCTGCTGCTCGTCGTGGGACTCATCGCCTGGAGCGGCCGGACCGCGCGGCGTTCGCTGGCGGGCGGGCTCGGCGGCCTCGGCGGTTTCGGCCGGTCGAAGGCCAAGATCATCGAGGCCGAACGCCCGACCACCCGGTTCGCCGACGTGGCCGGCTACGAGGGCGTCAAGCAGGAGGTCAGCGAGGTCGTCGACTTCCTGCGGGATCCGGCCCGCTACGCCGCCGCCGGGGCGAAGGGCCCGCGCGGGGTCATCATGGTCGGCCCGCCGGGTACCGGGAAGACGCTGCTGGCCCGCGCGGTCGCCGGCGAGGCCGAGGTCCCCTTCCTCTCGGTCACCGGATCCGCCTTCGTCGAGATGTTCGTGGGCGTGGGGGCGTCCCGCGTGCGCGACCTGTTCACCGATGCCCGCGACCGGGCACCGTCGATCATCTTCATCGACGAGATCGACGCCGTGGGCGGCCGGCGCGGGATCAGCGGCGCCGGCGGGCACGACGAACGGGAGCAGACGCTCAACCAGCTGCTGGCGGAAATGGACGGATTCGACCAGGCCAGTGACGTCGTCGTGCTGGCGGCCACCAACCGCCCGGAAACCCTCGACGCGGCGCTGCTGCGGCCGGGCCGCTTCGACCGCCAGGTCACCGTCCCGCTGCCCAACCAGGCCGAGCGCGCCGCGATCCTTTCCGTGCACGTCAAGGACAAACAGCTCAGCCCCGGCGTGGACCTGGACGTGCTCTCGCGTGGCACCCCCGGGTTCTCCGGCGCGGATCTGGCCAACCTCGTCAACGAAGGCGCGATCAACGCGGTGCGGGACGGCCGCACCGTGGTCACCGCCGAAGATCTCGCGACGGCGCGGGACCGCGTCCTGCTGGGCCGCCGTGAGACGTCCAACGCGCTGCTGCCGGAGGAACGCCATTCCGTCGCCGTGCACGAGTCCGGGCATGCGCTCGTGGCGGCGTTGTGCGAACACGCCGACCCGGTCGCGAAGGTGACCATCCTGCCCGCGGGCATGGCCCTGGGCGCGACCGAACAGCTTCCCGAAGCGGAACGCCATCTCTACAGCGAGGCCTACCTGACCGACCTGCTGGCGGTACGCCTCGGCGGGCGCGCGGCGGAGCTCGTCGTATTCGGGCAGGGATCCACCGGGGCGGCCAACGACCTCGCCGGCGCCACCGAACTCGCGGTCAAGATGGTCACCGAGTTCGGTCTGTCCCCCGCGCTCGGGCCGATCGGCTATCCGCCCGGGGACTCGGAATTCCTGCCCGGCGCGGGCGAACTCACCCGGCGTTACTCGGAGCAGACGCAGCGCCTCATCGACGAAGAGGTGGCGCGCCTGCTCAGGGACGCGGAAGAACGCGCCGTCCGCCTGCTCGGCGCACACCGGCAGGCACTCGACGCGCTCGCCACACAGCTGATGAACCGCGAAACCGTCGACGGCGGGGCCGTGCTCGACGCGCTGCGCGGCGACCCCGATCACCGGCGAAACGCCCGCCCGGTACTGGGCAGCGGCTCGCCCTCGTCCTCCAGGAGTGGCAGTGGATGAACTGAGGCCGTTGGACGCGGCGTTCCTGGAAATCGAAGACGCCGAGCCGCAGTCCGCGCTGGCGATCGCCTCGATCGCCGTCGTGGACGGGCCCCCGCCCGCGCAGCACGAGATCGTCGCGGCCTACGCGGCGCTGCTGCCGCTGGTGCCCCGGTACCGGCAGCGGGTCCGCCGGGTGCCGCTGGACCTGGGCCCGCCCGTGTGGGCCGACGACCCGGAATTCGATCCGCACCGGCATTTCGAGCGGATCGCGCTGCCCGCGCCCGGGAACGAGGACGCGCTCTGCGACCTGATCGGGCTCATCATGGCCGAGCGGATGGACCGGACCCGGCCGCTGTGGCAGTGCTGGGTCATCGAAGGCCTGCCGGAGGGCCGCTGGGCGCTGCTGTCCAAAGTGCACCACTGCCTCGCCGACGGAGTTTCCGGGAACAGCTTGCACGAGGTGTTCTTCCGCGCCGGACCCGCGCCGCCCGCTGCCCCGTGGCAGCCCGGGGACGACCCGGGATCCCTGGCGCTGCTGGGCTCGGCGGTCCGGCGGCTGGTGACCGGTCCGGCCACCGAACTGCCGGTGCTCGCGCGTACGCTGCTGTCCCCGGCCAGGCTCGCAAGGCGGGTCACGAACGCGGCGCGCGGGCTCACCGCGCTGTCGGCCGCGCTCGTGCCGGCCGCGTCGTCCTCGCTCAGCGGGCCGGTCGGCGGCGACCGGCACTACGAACTCGCGCACGCCACGCTTTCCGAAGTGCTCGCGATCAGCCGGTACTTCCGGGTGACCGTGAACGACGTGGCGCTCGCCGCGATCTCCGGCGCGTTCCGCACGGTTCTCCTGGACCGTGGCGAGAACCCGGCGCCGGACGCCGTGCGCAGCCTGGTACCGGTCTCCGTCCGCGCGACATCCACAGTGGACAACCAGATTTCGCTGCTGCTCCCGGTACTGCCGGTGGATCTGCCCGGCCCGGTCGAACGGCTGACCGCGGTGCACCGGCGGCTGGCCGCGCTGAAACGGGAAAAAGAAGCCGAAGCCGGGCTGACCGCCACCACGACCGCCGCGCACGGGCCGTTCCCGCCACTGGGCTGGGGCATCCGCGCGGCGGCGAAACTTCCGCAGCGCAACATCACCACGGTCACCACGAACGTCCCCGGCCCCGCACACCGGCTTTCCTTGCTGGGCCGCGAAGTCGTCGGCCTTTACCCATATGTGCCGATCGCCGTCCGCCTGCGCACCGGCATCGCGATCCTGACCTACGCCGGCCGCCTGACGTTCGGGATCACCGCGGACCTGGCGACCGCGCCGAAGGCGGGCCTGCTCGCCGGTTCCATCGAGCAGGAACTCGGGCTGCTGCGCCACCTGGCGATCTCGGGTCACCCGGCGCCGGGCGCGGCGAGCGAGAAGTAGGCCTCTTCCTCCTGGGCGAAATGCAGGTTCAGCACCGCGTCCAGGCCGTAGAGCGTGGCGCGCAGATCGTCCAGCTGGTCGGGATCCAGCTCCGCCGGGGACTCCGCGAGATGCCGGCCGAGCCGCCGGATGAGACGTGCGATCTCGGTGTGCCCGCGGCTCATGGTCACGGTGCTCTCCGGTCCGCCCAGCACCTGGCCGAGCGCCGGGTACAACTCGTGCTCCTCCGCCATCTCATGGGGCAGCAACCGTTCCGTCAGCAGCCGGTAGGCCGTGCGGACCGCCGCCTCCGCGTCCGTCCCGGCGCCCGCGGCGAGGCTGTCGGCGGCCTGCCGGACGGCGGCTCGTACCGGCGCCAGTTCCGTGTGCTCCCGCGAAAACCGGTTCAGCAGCTCGTCCGCGCTGCGGTCCGGGCCGCGCGAGCGGAGGATTCGCAGGGCGTTGAGGATGACGGCGACGTCGATGGCCTCCTGGACCACGGCGCCGACGACCGGGATCAGGAAACCGGACGCCGCGGCGATCATCGCGAGCAGCGACAGCCCGGTCCCGGCGCCCGCGCTCTGCACGGCCAGCCGCCGCGCTCTCCTGGCGATTTCCATCGCGTCGGCGAGCCTGCCGATCCGGTCGTCGAGGATCACCGCGTCCGCCGCCTGGGCCGCCGCGGTCGAGCCGCGCGAGCCCAGCGCGACCCCGACATCGGCCGCCGCCAGCGCCGGCGCGTCGTTGACCCCGTCGCCGACCATGACCGTGACGCCACGCCCGTGCTCGGCCCGCACCCGTTCGATCTTGTCGGCAGGGGCCGCCTGCGCCTGGATCTCGTCCACGCCCACCAGTTCGGCGACCTCGGCGGCGTTGTCCACGCGGTCGCCGGTAAGCAGCACGACGCGGGTGACTCCGGCCGTGCGGAGGCGCCGGAGCGTGCGGGCGGCGTCCGGCCGGATCCGGTCGCGAACAAGCAGCGCGGCGACGGGTTCGCCGTCGCGGCGCACCCACACCACGGATGCGAGATCGAGATGGCTGCGCCGGACCGCGGCCCGCGCCCAGGAGGGCAGCACGCTCCCCGGCGGCAGTCTGCCGACGTGGATCCGCCTGCCCGCCACCTGCCCGCAGGCACCGACGCCCGCCTCCTCGGTGACCGATTCCGCCGGTGCGAAGGGAATTCCGGCCTGGCGGGCCGCACGCACCACCGCCGCGGCGAGCACGTGCGGGGAATACTGCTCGACGGCCGCGGCCGGTCCCAAAGCCTCCTCGGCGGTGACGCCGGGCGCACACGCCACGGCGACGACTTCGGGCCGTCCTTCGGTGACCGTGCCCGTCTTGTCGACGGCCAGACAGGACGCGCGCCCCAGCAGTTCGAGCGCGCCACCGTCCTTGACCACCACCCCGGCGCGGGACGCCCGGGACAGTCCGCCGGTCACCGCGACCGGGACCGCCAGCAGCAGCGGGCACGGAGTCGCGGTGACGAGCACCGCCACCGCCCGCTCCGCCTGACCGGTCACCAGCCAGGCGGCCACCGCGATGAACAACGACGCGGGCAGGAACCAGA
>DASZVT010000013.1:0-3196 GCA_035546915.1 Mycobacteriales bacterium
CGTCGTCCCTTGACGCACTGGACTCGAGCGCGTCACCGAGCAGGTCGAGGTGGTGTCCGCGGGCCGCTGCCCGGCTCTGCCGGCGCGCGAAAGCCCACCCGGTGACGTAGACATGGATCAGCTGGTACGCGGTGGGAGTCACGTCACGGATACCACTGCGCTGCAGCACCCGCACCACCCGCTCGGCGCCGGCGAGTGCAGGCAGCTCGTCGCAGCCGTTGGTGAGGATGTGCGCGGCGGCGCCGGGGTATTCCCGCGCCATCCTGCCGAAGATGAGCAACTGGCGTTCCAGGGCTTCGGACGCGGTGAGTTGCTCGTCGGTATCGACCCCACCGGGCTCCAGTAGCTCGGTGATCCGACCCACGACTGCGGACCGGAGCTCGCGGACGCCGCCGGGCAGGTGGTGGTACAGCGACGGCGACTTGACCTGCAGCGCGTCCGCAACGGCACGCAGCGTCAACGATTCGAACCCCGATGCGGCCGTGATCGCGACGCCGCAGTCGACCACGTCGGCGCGAGAGATCCGGCGCGGGACGCTGTTCGCTGCGGTCGTTGCTGCCATGAGTCTCGTCCTAGGCAGGCGGAGGTGTGGTCGTTCCGTCGACCACCACGGTGCGACGGGCGATCCGCCAGCCGCCGTCGGTGCGTACCAGATCATCGAGGTAACGCCCCCACACAGCAAGGCCGGTCGGCTGGAACATCTGGAAGTAGCACTGTGCGCTCGCGGTGTCCGAGCCGGTGGATTCCGCGACGACATTGGTGATGAAGTGCTTCGTACGTTGTGGTGCAGTCCGGTCCGTCACCGGCTTGTTCCCACCGTAGAACGCGGCGAGTTCGGCCTTGCCGGTCAGCTGCTTCTCCCCGAGGTCGACCACACCGTCGTCGGTGAACAGCGCGACGAGGTCTGCACCGCGTCGTTCGTCGGCGCACCGGGCGTACGCCAGCACGATGCGTTCCGCTTCCTTCTTCAGGTCGTTCATGGGGCTGCTCCTCGAGGCGGATTCAGATCTCGGTGCCGATCCGGTGGGCGAAGTCGTCGACCAACTCGGCCAGCCTCGCCGGACGGCTCATGCTCATCAGGTCACAGTGGTGGATACCGAGCTCCGCGAGCCCGTCGAGGTGCCGGGGGGTGGCGTCGAGCGGGGCCTCCCCGAGCAGCGTCAGCTCGTCGAAGTCCCGGCCCACGGCGTCACACTCGCGACGCAGCGTGTCCAGCAGGTCCCGGATCATCGGCAGCACCGTGTCTGCAGGGTCGTCGCCCCTGGGTTCGACCGGCGGCGTCGTCACGGCCCAGCCGTCCCCGAGCCGTGCGACCCGGCGCAGCGCGGCCTTCGAAGCGCCGCCGAACAGGACCGGGATGGTCCCCCGGGGCGCGGCCGGCAGGAAGCTGCCCGCGACGTGCGCGTAGTACTCCCCGTCGAAGGCCCCGCCTTTGCCCGCCCAGATGGCGCGCATCAGCGTCACGTGCTCGTCGAGCCGCTTGCCGCGGCCGTCGAACGGGACGCCGGCTGCCGCGTATTCCTCCGGCATCCAGCCGCTGCCCATGCCGAGCATCAGCCGGCCACCGGCGATCTCGTCGGTCGCGGCGAGCTGCTTGCCGAGGATGGCCGGGTTACGGAGTACCGGCAGCAGGACCCGGGTGCCGAAGATGACCCGCTCGGTCGTCGCAGCGAGGGCGCCGAGCACCGTGGTGCATTCCAGGTACGGCGCGTCGAGCGGGAACCGGTAGATACCGTCCGGGGTGCCCGGGTAGCGCCCGGTGTGTTGCTCCGGCGTGAACAGGTGGTCGAACAGCCAGACCGAGTGGAATCCCAGGCTCTCCGCCTGCTGCGCCGCCGCCAGGATCCCCTTTCCGGTGGCCCTGCGGCCGGCCTGCGGAAGGTGCACGCCGAACTTCATCGCCCGCCTCGCTCGGTTTGTTGCCCGACCTGTCGCTTCGTGCGCACGAACCCCATGGCCGCGGCGCCGGCCACCGGACGGCGGCGTGTCGCACTGTATCGAACGCGACGGAGCAACCCGTCCAGTGCACGCTTCGCCTGCCGTGCAGGATCAGGGATGTATCACAACTCGGAGTGCGCCGGTGCTCTTGTCGCCGGCGACCCGGAACGCCTCCGCCGCGTCGTCGATCGGGAAGCGGTGTGTGATGAGGGCCGCCGCGATCTCCGGGCGGCGTGCCAGCAGTTGCGCCACGTCGTCGAACTCCCGGCCACGAGGGGAGTTCGAGTACCCGACCGGCGAGATCGTGTGCAGCTGCTTGACCATCATTTCTGTGTAGGGCCAGGGTGTTTCCGGCTGGTGCACGCCGGTGACCACCACCGTGCCGCCAGGCCGGGCGAGCTCCACCGCTCGGGCGAGCGAGCTGGCCGATCCGCCCATCTCGAGCACCACGTCGTACTCACCGGAAGCGATGGTGGCGCCGAGGCGTTCGCCGACTTCCCGCTGGTGAGGGTGCCGGGCTTCCAGCGCCACGTCCGTTGCACCCTGGGCCTGCGCACAGGTGATGGCTAGCAGGCCGATCGCGCCGGCGCCGACGATCGCCACCCGGGTGTCGGGTCCGACGTCGGCGACCCGGCAGCCGTGCCAAGCAACCGACCCCGGCTCTACCAGTGACGCGTCGGTGACGGGCAGGTCGTCCGGTAATGCCACCACGCAGCGGGTCGGTGCCCGGAACCACTCGCTCATGCCACCCGGTGTCGTCAGACCGAGCACGTCCAGACCGGCCCGCGTGCACAGGTTGTACTCGCCGCGATCGCACCGCTCGCATGCGCCGCAACCGAAGATCCCCTCCACCACGACGGCCCGGCCGTCTTGGGTGACTCCGGCAAGCTCGTGGCCGAGGATCTGCTCGCTACCCCAGCCGATGTAGGCGAAATCCGAGGCACAGACGCCGGCGGAGCTGATCCGGATCAACTCGCCGGCGTCCTCCGGTTCGTCGGTGTCGACCACCACGACGCCGTCCGCCGCCGCTTTCACCGCGCGCACCGGATCACGCGCCTTCCGTTGTCGGGCCGGAATTCTCGACCAGGAACGTTCGCCAGTCGCCGATGAGGGCGCGGTCGACTAGCTCGATTCGAATTCCGTGCGCTCCCGTGTGGTACGCGAACGCGAACGGTTCCTGGCCGTCCACTGACCCGCACACCTCGCGCGGAATCCCGGACGCGCTCAGCGCGGCAGACTCACCAGCGAGGTCGTCGAC
>DASZVT010000014.1:0-19699 GCA_035546915.1 Mycobacteriales bacterium
GGCGGTGCCCGATCAGATGTTCCCGGTGGCCAGCTGCAGCAGCAGGCTGGTGATCCCGACCGACACCCAGAGGATCCCGCCGAGCAGGAGCGGTCGCGGACCAGCGGCCCGCAGCGCCCGCGGGCGGGTGGACAGCCCGATGCCGGTCAGCGCCATGGTGATCAGGAAGACGCTGGTGTCGGTCAGCGCCGGGTGCCAGCCGGCCGGGATGACCCCGACGGTGTCCAGCGCGCTCGCGACCAGGAACCCGATCAGGAAGGCCGGCACCATCCGCCGCCACGGTAACCGGGCGGATCCGGCGGCGGTGCCCGGCATCCCGGACCGAGCAGCGCGGCGGGCGGTCAGCGCACCGAGCGCCAGGCAGATGGGGATGATCATGAGACTGCGGGTGAGCTTCACCACCACCCCGTACGAGCGCGCTGCGTCGCCGTAGATGGTGGACGCCGCGACCACCGACGACGTGTCGTTGATCGCGGTTCCGGACCACAGGCCGAAGGCGTGCTGGGACAGGCCCAACGCATGACCGAGAGCGGGGAACAGCAGTACCGCCGCGATGTTGAAGGTGAAGATCGTTGCCACGGCGTAGGCGACGTCGGCCTCGGCCGCGCGGATGACGGCTGTGGTCGCGGCGATCGCGGACGCCCCGCAGATCCCGGTCCCGACACCGATCAAGGTCTGGGCGTCGCTGTGTACGCCGAGTACCCGACCAGCGATCCGTGCACCACCGAGTGCGACCACCAAAGTGGCGAGCATCACCGGCAGCGACGACACGCCGGTGTGCGCCACCTGCCGAAGCGACAGGCCGGTGCCGAGCACGACGATCGACAGTTGCAGTAGTTGCTTGCTCGCGGTCGCGATGCCGGGCTGCAGCAGGCCGATGCGGTCGGGCGTCGCGGCCCGCAGTGCGGCGCCGGCACACGCCCCCAGCAGGATGCCGAAGATCGGTCCGCCTACCAGCGGCGCGAACCGGCCGAAAGCCGTTGCAAGCCCGGCGATCGCCGCCACGACCGCCAGCCCCGGCAATGCCCCGCGCCAGCTTCGGCCGCGGATGGCGACGGCGAGGGCGGTCACCCGGCTACGGTGCCGTCGCCGGGGGCATCGCGGTAGACACCGATCCCGTATCAGGTCATAAGTTGTACTCATGCCCTTGTCGCCGCGTGTACCTGAGCTCGCTGCGTTGGATCTGCTGGTTAGTGTCGAAACAACAGGCAGTCTGGGCCGAGCCGCGGCCGTGCACGGGATCAGTCAGCCGGCCGCGAGCTTGCGACTTCAGCGGTTGGAGCGTCGACTCGGCCTGCAGTTGCTGGTACGCAGCCCGACCGGCTCGCGTCTCACTCCGGCCGGGCAGTCCGTGGTCGGGTGGGCGCACGGGGTGCTGGACGCGGCCAGGTCGCTGTCCGATGCCGCGGATGCGTTGCGCGATAAGGCACGTGACCGCCTGCAGGTCGCCGCGTCTTTGACGATCGCTGACGAGCGGTTTCCGCAGTGGCTGGCCGCGCTGCATGCTGCCGACCCGGACGCGGCGGTGTCGCTACGGGTCGGGAACTCGACGGCGGTCATCGACATGGTGCGTGCGCGTGCCGTCGCGCTGGGCTTCGTCGAGGGTCCTCGGGTGCCGCGCGACCTGCGTAGTCGGGTGGTCGGCCGGGACGAGCTCGTCGTGGTGGTGACGCCGCAGCATCGATGGGCGAGGCGCCGGCGACCGCTGGACGTGCCGGAACTCGCTGCGGCCCGGTTCGTCGTCCGGGAGACCGGTTCCGGTACCCGAGAGACCTTCGAGGAGGCTGTCGCGGGGCGAGGTCTGCAGCTGCAGCCGGCGCTGGAACTGGGTTCTACCGCGGCACTCAAGGCAGCCGTCGTCGCCGGCGAAGGGCCGGCGGTGGTCAGCGCCCTCTCGGTGACGGGCGAGATCGCGTCGGGCCAGCTCGTGACGGTGCCGGTCAGCGGGATGGATTTGCGGCGCCGGTTCCGCGCGGTCTGGAGTGCCGGGACGTCGCTCGGTCCGACCGCGGCCGCGCTGCTGGCGGTCGCCGTCCGGCTCGTACGTCCCGAGGACGGGTGACTCCGCGGCTTGCGCCGCTGACGTCGCACACCCGCGAGCCTTGACGCAGTGGCAGTCGACTGCCGTACGGTGACGCGTCGGTGCAAGGGATCCGAAAGGGGCGCCAGGTGGCCGAGAGTCTGTTCTTCGTGTTCTCCAATGCGGTTGACGGCAAGGACGATGAGTTCAACGACTGGTATGACGGCACGCATATCCCGGACGTCCTGAAGGTGCCCGGTGTCAGCGCCGCGCAGCGCTACTCCCTCTCGCCGATCGAGATGCCCGAGTCGGACGAGGGCCCGGTCCCGCCGCCGGCTCATCGCTACCTCGCGGTCTACACGGTCGACGGCGAGCCGCAGGCAGTGATGGGCGACTTCCTCGGGCGCGTCGGATCCGGCGAGATGGAGTTGTCCCCGACGCTGGACCTGACGACGGTCAGCATGGGGTTCTGGACCGCGCACGGCCCGCGCCGGACCGCGAAATAACGCTCGGCCACACCGACGCGTCCCGGTCGACCCGTCTTCGTCAACTCCAGCGCAGCGGGAGCCGCTCCAGGCTGTAGACGCCGCCGGCATGCTCGACGACGGCGTCCGGGTCGGCGACGGCGTAATCCGGGATCAGCGCGTGCCATTCCTGCAGCGCCACCGTGAGTTCCTGCCGGGCCAGGTGCGACCCGAGGCAACGGTGCGGCCCAGCGCCGAAGGAGATATGCCGGGTGGTCTCGCGGTCGAAGTCGACGGTGGTCGCGTCGGGGTAGGCGGTGTCATCGCGACCCGCCATGCCGAGCGGGAAGGCGACCATGTCGCCGGCCGTGACGGGGCAGCCGTGGAACTCCACGTCCTGGGTCGCCACCCGTGCGGTCTGCACGATCGGGAATGCCCGGAGCATCTCCTCGACCGCGTGCGGCACGATCGACGGCGACTCGACGAGTCGGCGCCGGTCGTCGGGGTGCGTGGCCAGGTGATAGAAGCAGTAGCTCAGCTGCGACGCCACCGTGTCCAGGCCGGCCATGAACAACAGCAGCAGGCAGGAAAGCAGGTCCTGGTCGGTGATCGGCTCTCCCTCGATCTCCCACTGCAGCGCATTGCTCACGATGTCGTCGGCACGTGTCTGCGGATGCTCCCGCTTCTCGGTGATGACGCTCTGGAAGTAGCCCATGACCTCGAGCATCGCGCCGAGGGCGACTGCCCGGTCCGGATCGGACTCGGGAGTGCCGTGCAGGATCTTGTCCTCCCACACCATGAACTCGTCCAGCTTGTTGATCGGCAGTCCCAGGATCTGCAGGAAGATCGTGGTGGGGAAGATCTCGGCGAACTCCTTGTAGAAGTCGCAGTTCCCGCGGTCTCGGAACGTCGCGATCAGGTCACGGGCGAACCTCCGCTGGTCCTGTTCGAGTCGCTCCACCCGGCCCGGGGAGAAGTACGACCCCAATAGCCGCCGCCACTTGGTGTGTTCCGGCGGGTCCAGCATGATGGGGATCCACTTGTACGGCGGGTCCGGCTCGGTGGGCACGATCACTCGGCTGGAGAACAACTCCGGGTGCTGCAGGCCGTCCAGGATCGCCTCGTGATCGGTGAACACCCAGTAGCCCTGGGCCTCCTCGGCGCGCAGGAACGGCCGGGCTCGGCTGCGGAACTCGTCCAGCCGGTGGAAGTAGGCGAGCGCGGGCTTGCGCTCGCCCATCAGGACGTAATCCTCGACCGGATACGCGGTCGGGTCTCGCTGTGCGCTGGTCACGGTTCGCCCCTCCGCTCGCTCAGCTGCTTCGGGGTGGATGCCCGGATAGTCAGCTAAGTAACCTTTACGGCGTCACCGTGACAGACCCGAGGCGGGCCCGTCAACGGCTTGGGGCTACCAGCTGCAGCAATAAGGCGAAGTGGTTTTCGATGACCTTCCGCAGGTCGACCCGCGCGGGTCCGGCCGCCCACTCGGACGTGGCCGTTTGCAGGGTCGTCATGCAGACCGCCGCCAGCAGTGAACAGGAGGTGTCCGGCCGGCTGCGGCCGCGCCGCCGCGCGATCGCGGACGCCACCCGCGCGACGTTCTCCTCGTGGTAGGCCTGCTCCTGCCCGCGCAACACGTAGGAGGTCGTCAACGCCTTGTGGTAGAGCCGGATCCGGCCGTGCAGGTGGCTGATCCCGGGGGCCAGCGCGACGAAGGCGGCGACGATCGCGTCGATCTCTGCCTGCTCGGGTTGAGCGAGGTAGACGCCGGTGAAGGACGAGATGAAGTGGTCCTCGCCGTAGAGCAGGACGCTTTCCTTGGTCGGGAAGTACCGGAAGAACGTGCGCGGGGAGACGCCGGCGGCGGCGGCGATGTCGTCGGTGGTGATCGCGTCGAAGCCGTCCTTCGCGATCAGTCGCAGCGCGGTGTCGATCAGCGTCTGCCGGGTCTGCGCCTTGCGTTCAGAACGACGGTGGCCGGTGCTCGTGGTCGGTGCTCTGGTCACGCGATCATTCTGCCCGGTCCGTCCCGGTGCCAGTCAGTTCCGCGCCGGCACGAACTCGGGCGCGCACAGGCCGGTTTCGCCGACCGGCACCATCCGGGCCTCGACCGGCAGCCCGATCTGCACGGCCTCGATCGGGCCCTGCACGATGCCGCTCACCCTGATCTGCGGGTCTTCCTCGAGTTGCACCAGCGCGACCACGTAGGGGACCTGGTGGCCGGGCACGGTCTGCTGCCGGACCAGGATGAAGCTGAACACCTCACCGCGGCCACTCACCGGTTCGAACGCCACCGTGCTGCCGCAGTACCGGCACAGCTCCTGCGGCGGGTGTTGCCAGCGGCGGCATTCGGTGCAGCGGGCGATCGACAGGGTGCCGGACCGGGTTGCTTCCCAGAAGCCGGCGCTGTCCGGGTCGGGGATCGGGATCGGGGTGCTCGTGGGTGCGGTCACGGGTGCTCCCGGGAGTAGACGTTGGCGCCGCCGTACGGACCGCCGCCGGCGCTGACCAGGGCGAGCCGGGCGTCGGTGACTTGGCGCTCGCCCGCCTGGCCGCGCAATTGGAGCGCGGCCTCGAAGTGGTGGTTGAGCCCGTGGATGTAGCCCTCGGACCGCAGGCCGCCATGCGGATTGATGACGATGTCGCCACCGTAGGTGGCCCTGCCCTGCGCGAAGAACGGGCCGACCTGCCCCTTCTCGCAGATGCCGAAGCCCTCCAGGGTGGCCATCACGGTGTAGGTGAAGCAGTCGTACATACAGGCGAAGTCCATGTCGGTCGCCTTGAGCCCGGTGCGGTTCCACAGTTGCGGCCCCGCCGTGCGTGCGTACATCGCGGTGGGGTCGTCCCAGGCCGACCAGCCCGATCCACTCTGCGAGTTCGACGAACCCACCAGCCAGACCGGCGGCTGCTTGCAGTTCACCGCGATCTCCTCGCGGGTGACCAGGATCGCCACCGCACCGTCGACTTCCGCAGTGCAGTCGTAGACACGGAACGGCTCGTTGATCCACCGGCCGGCCAGGTAGTCGTCCATGGTCAGCGGAGTACGCATGGTCGCGTGCGGGTTGCGCACCGCGTGTGCGCGCTGCTGAATCGCGATCTGCCCGAGATCCTCGCAGGTGGAGCCGTACTCGTGCTGGTGGCGGCGTGCCCACATCGCGAACCACTGTGGTGGCACCAGCCAGCTGGCGGGCGCGTCGAACTGCCACTCGCCGGCCACCTCGATCGGTCCCTCCATCGTCCCCAGCCGGTGCCCGGAGCGGCCGTTGAGGGAGCGGTACACGATCACCGCATTGCACAGCCCGGCCTCGAGTACCGCTGCGGCGGTGGCGATCTGGTCCGCCACCAGGTTGCCACCGCCCAGGACCGCGTTGGCCCACGACAGCTGGTCGATGCCCAGGGCCCAGGCCACGTCCTGCGGGAAGCAGGAGTCATTCACATGGAAGGTGATCATGCCGTCGATGTCCTGTGGCGTCAGGCCCGCGTCGGCGATCGCCTGCCGCGAGGCGTCAGCGGCCATCGCACGGGTGGTCCGGCCCGATTCGCGGGTGTATTCGGTCCGACCGATACCGACGATCGCGCAGGTCATACGTCACCCCTTCCTGTCAGCAGTTTGTGTCAGCAGACTGTCACGAACACCGTAATGCACGGAGCCGCCACCGACGTTCACGAGGCCTTCCCGAAATCGAAGGTGCTGACCGTGGTCGCGTCCAGCGCGAGGCTGTGGGCGGCTCCGTCCGTGGGCCGTGACTGGCCGCGGACGATCACACCTCTGATCTCGTCGTACCGCGGCCAGGTGTCGGCGACGACGCAGGCCGCCGTCCCGCTGCGCAGGGCCGCGGCGACCGGGCTGGAGCTGTCCAGCGCCAGGACGAGCCCGCCCTGCTCGGGGGCGCGGACGGCGAGCGCGGCGAGTGGAAAGCCGTCCGCACCGCAGACGGCGATCGCGGCGTTGCGGCACGTCGCCAGGAACTCGTCGGTCTCGGTGCGGGTCATGGACAGATCTCGACGTGGCATGCGCCCTCCTCTCCTGGTCCACGGACGGTGACCGTGGTGGCGTCGACAATCCGTACGGCGAACACGACGCGCTTGCCGGTACGGAGGCGGTCGGCGACCTGCTGCCGAGTCTGCTCGGATACCTCCAGCGGCGCGTCGCCGTGGCCTTCGGTGAACGCCCTGATGTCGCGGGTCACGGCGGCATGGCCGCGAACCGACAGCACCGGTTCGGCGACGTGCTCGGTTGCAGGGGGCGCGTACAGGCAGCAGACCCGGTCGTCCGCCTCGAGATGCCGCACCTTACGACTGGTCCGGTAGGTGGTGAACCAGATCGTGTCGCGCTCGAAGACACCGGTCATCGGGTAGCCGACCGGACCGCGCGCGGTGTTCACGAACAGGTACATGTGTCGCGGCCCCTGTTCGAGAAACGCGCGTTGGTCGGCAGTCAGCGCGCCGCGGGGCAGCTCCTCGCTCACAGCGACATTGGTTCGCTCGTCGCCGCGGGGCAGCTCCTCGCTCACAGCGACATTGGCTCGCTCGTCGCCGCGGGGCAGCTCCTCGCTCACAGTGACTCGCGGGGTAGTCCCAGGATCCGCTCGGCGATCTGGGTACGCACCACCTCGGACGTACCGCCGGCAATGGTGAGGCAGCGGGTGAACAGGAAGTCGCGCGCCCAACCCGGCTCCGCCCCCAGTACCGCTGCGGTACCGCCGATGCGCATGCCGAGGTCGACGACGCGCTGTGCGTGCTCAGCTCCGACCGCCTTGGCGATGTTGCCCTCCGGCCCGGGCTCGATCCCGGCCAGCGCGCGGTCCAACTGCTGCAGGTTGAGTGCCTTGAGCGACTGGGACTCGGCGAGCAGAACCCCCACCTCGCGGGCGATTCCGTCGTCGACCGGCGGGTGCCGCCGGAGCAGGTCCAGCAGTGCCTCGGCCGGCAGGGTGATCGGGTGGCCGCCGATGGACAGCCGCTCGTTGGCCAGCGTTGCGCGGGCCACCTTCCAGCCGCCGTTCACCGCACCGACGACATTGGCATCCGGTACGAAGACGTCGTCGAAGAACACCTCGTTGAACAGTGCCTCGCCGGTGATCTCGGTGAGCGGGCGCACCTCGACGCCCGGCGCATCCATCTCGATGATCATCGCGGTGATGCCGGCGTGCTTGGGCGCCGCCGGGTCGGTACGGACGGTGGCGAGGCCGAGCTGACAATTGCGGGCGTCACTGGTCCACACCTTCTGGCCGGATACCAGCCAACCGCCGTCGGCGCGCCGGGCGCGGGTCGACACGGCCGCCGCGTCGGAGCCCGCGCCAGGCTCACTGAACAGCTGGCACCAGCGCAGCGTGCCTTCCAGGCTCGGCCACATCAATCGCTCGCGCTGATCGTCGGTGCCGTGCTGCAGCACGGTGGGCAGCACCCACTCGCCGAGCCCGAGGCTTTGCCTGGGCAGCTCGTTCAGCTCGGTGTCCAGCACGATCTGCTCCACCGCATCGGCCGCGCGACCGTACGGTGGCGGCCAGTGCGGAACCACGTAGCCGGCCCGCGCCGCCACCGCCTGCCGCGTGTCGGCGGGTGCCTGCCGATAGGTCTGCAGGAACTCGCGGGCCTGCGTCCGGTAGGTCTCCGCTTCCGGCGGCAGGTCGACGGCGCCAGCGGGTTCGTGGCCCGCGGCACGCAGCGCGTGCACGTCGCGCGCCGCGTCCTCCACCGGCCCGAACAGCGCGGCCAGTGCGGTTGCCCGCCGCAGGTACAGGTGCGCGTCGTGTTCCCAGGTGTAACCGATGCCACCGTGCAACTGGATCGTCTGCTGCGCGATGCGCACGTAGGCCGGAAGCGTCATCGCGGCTGCGACCGAGGCGCCGAGCTCGGCTTCTGCGCCGGTGGCCGAACGTGCCCCGTCCCAGACCGCCGCGCTCGCCACCTCGGCGTCGAGCAGCATGTTCGCGCAGTGGTGCTTGACGGCCTGGAAGCTCCCGACCGGCCGGCCGAACTGCTCGCGCTGGCGGACGTAGTCGACGGTGGTGCGCAGACACCAGGCGATGCCGCCGGTGGCCTGTGCGGCGGCGAACAGCCGGCCGAACCGGCGGGCGTCCGCCCGGGCACCGGGTAGCACCGCGACGATCCGCGCTCCGCGACAACGCAGTGCCATGACCGGGATCGTCCGGTCGAGCGGGTCGGTGACCGGCTCGAGGTCCAGGCCGGGGCCACCGCCCAGCACCACCAGGTCCGTCCCCACCGGCACCAGCACCAGGTCGGCGTCGGCGTGGCCGAGCACGGCAGCCGCGGAGCCGGAGACCGTTGTCCCGTCGGATTCGAGGTCGGCGTCGAGCGCGATCGCGGCGCTGATCTCGCCCCGGCACAGACCTGGCAGCCAGTGCGCACCTGCGTCGTCCGGCAGGACTGCGGTGCCCGGTTGTGCCTCCTGACGCGCGATCGCCTGCTGCAGCACCGCTGCCGCGAGCATGATCGGCAGCGCCGGGCCGGGCGCGACGTGTGCACCCAGCTGTTCCAACACGACGACGGCCTCGGCCGGTGTGTGACCACCGCCGCCGAAACGTTCCTGCACGTGCAGGCCGAACCAGCCGAGCTTGCACGCGTCCGTCCAGAACCGGGGTAGCCCGTCCAGGCTGCCGTTCAAGACGGCCCGAGCGTCCGTGCGTGCACCACGATCCTGGAGCACGTCGCGGACGCTGTCGGACAGGGCACGGTGCTCGTCGGTGATCGCCAGCGCCACGCGGGGAACCTCCTGCTCACCGGGCTCGCGATCCGGAGTCCCCGAATCTGGCAGCCCGCTGTCGTGAATGTGAGGCGACGATACGGGATCGGTCAACGGCCGGGTAGGCGACGGTGCCGGGTCGCAGACCCGTGACGGCGACCGCGTGCGTCGATAGAGTCGCCACACTGCGTCGCTTCGCCATGCGGGAGGGCCGCCCATGCAATTTTCGATCACGCTGCCGAACTGCATGCAGATCCCCGCGATCACCCAGCCCTGGGAGTACGCCCTCACGGGCAGGGATCTCGCCCGCGTCGCCGTCGAGGCCGACCGGCTGGGGTTCGACAAGGCGTTCGTCCCGGAGCACTTCCTGACCCCGACGCCGCACCTGGAGCTGTCCGGTAACCACTACTTCCACGCTGCCACCGCGCAGTCCTTCTTCGCCGGCGCGACCTCGCGGATCAAGCTCGGCACGATTCTCACTCTGCTCCCGCTGCACAACCCGGTGATCCTGGCGAAGGCGCTCGCGACCCTGGACTGGTTGAGCGAAGGCCGTGCCCAGGTGACCTTCGGGGTCGGCTGGCTGCGTGAGGAATTCGACATCATCGGGGTGCCGTTCTCGGCGCGAGGTCGGCGGGCGGACGAGTGTCTGGAGGCGATGTTCACGCTCTGGCACGACGAAGCCCCCTCGTACCAGGGCGAGTACGTGTCGTTCGCGGATGTGGGCTTCGGCCCGAAGCCGGTGCAGAAGCCACACCCGCCGATCTGGTTCGGCGGTGATTCGGACGCGGCGCTGCGCCGGATCGCCCGGTTCGGCGACGGTTGGGCACCCTGGCTGACCAAGCCAGCCGACTTGCCCGCTCGGCTCGACATGTTGCGGAGCGCACCGGGGTACGACGGGCGGGCGCTCGACGTCTTCTTCTCGCTGGCTGCCATGAACATCGGCGAGGAGCACGTCAAGGTCGACGCCGTGCAGATCACCGAGCTCAGCGCGCAGCAGACGATCGACCAGTGCGCCGAGCTGGCCGGCTACGGCGTCACCGAGACCTGGGTGGCCCCGCCGCCGGTGTCCGGGATCGAGGAGTACCTCGATCACATGCGGTGGGTGGCAGAGGAAGTCGTGCCGAAGTGCACGGACCTGTGACGGGGTAACGAGCCAACCCGTACCGACCACTGTCCCTCCGGTCGGCCGCTGCACGTTCGCAACGGCGGCCTGGGTAGCGTGAGCGCCTAGAACACGGCCTGACACGGTGGAGGCAAAGCCCAGTGAAGTTCATCTTTCAGTACCCGGAAGTCAACGGCCCGGACGGCGACCTGCTGGACGGTGGGCCGGTTGCCGAGGTCGCCGCTGCAGCGGAGGAAGCAGGCTGGTACGGCCTGGCCTTCACCGAGCACCCGGTTCCTGGCGCGCGCTGGCTGGCAGGTGGCGGTCACCAGACGATCGACCCCTTCGTGGCGTTGGGACATGCCGCCGCGGTGACACGGAATCTGCGCCTGCTGACTTACCTGGCGGTCGCGCCGTACCGCAATCCTTTCCTGCTCGCGAAGTCGGCGGCGACGGTCGACAAGCTCTCCGGTGGGCGGTTCATCCTCGGCCTCGGCCTCGGGTACCAGAAGTCCGAGTTCTTCGCGCTGGGCGCGGATTTCACCGAGCGTGGCGCGCTACTCGACGAGGCGCTCGAGGTGCTACCGATGCACTGGAGCGGCGAGATGTTCAGCTTCCAGGGCAGGCACTTCACCGCACGGGACGTGATGGCGCGGCCCCGCCCGGTGCAGCAGCCGATCCCGATCTGGATCGGCGGCAACTCGGAGAAGAACCTGCACCGGATCGCAACGAAGGCCCAAGGCTGGATGCCGCTGACCGGGTCGACCAGCATGCTGTCGACCACCGGTGCGCCGGACTACAACGACCCGGACGTACTGGCCGGCAAGATCGAGGAACTGCGGAAACTGGCCGGTGAGCGCGGCGACGGGCTGGACGTGACGCTGGCGTACTTCGAACTCGACCCGTCCGAGCCGACTCGGGACGCCGCGCGGCATCAGGCAGCGTTCGAGCGGCTCGCGCAGATCGGGGTCACCCACCTCGCGGTCTCGGCGCACCTGCCCGATTCCGCCGCCACGTTCGACTTCCTCACGAAGGTCGGCGCCGCTTACCTGAGCTGACCGGGAGGACGATCTCTCCGCGGGCCGAGCTACGCCAGTGTGCCCATGTCGATGACGAAGCGGTACTTCACGTCGCCGCGGACCATCCGTTCGTGCGCGTCGGCGATGCCGTCGACGGCGATCTGCTCGATGTCCGACGCGATGCCGTGGGAGCCGCAGAAGTCCAGCATTTCCTGGGTCTCCGGTAGCCCGCCGATGGCGGAGCCGGCAAGCCGCTTGCGACCACCCACCAGCATCGCCGCGGCAACCGGTGACGGCGACTCCGGCATGCCGACCAGGCACATGGTGGCGTCCCGGCGTAGCAGCGCCAGGTAGGAGTTCAGGTCGTGCGGCGCGGACACGGTGTCCAGGATGAAGTCGAGGCTGCCCCGGAGTGTCTTCATACTGCTGCGCTCGGTGCTGACGACGACCTCGTCGGCGCCCAGTCGGCGGGCGTCGTCGGCCTTGCCGGGGGACGTGGTGAACAGCACCACCCGGGCGCCGAAGGCACTGGCGAACTTCACCGCCATGTGCCCCAGGCCGCCCAGCCCAACCACTCCGACGGTCTGACCGGCCTCGACGCCCCAGTGCCGCAGCGGCGAGTAGGTGGTGATGCCGGCACACAGCAGTGGCGCAGCCGCGGCCGGGTCGATGGTTGCGGGGATCCGTAGCGCGAAGCGCTCGTCCACCACGTAGTTGTTCGAGTAACCGCCGTAGGTCGGGCGTCCGGTGCCGCGCTCGACGCCGTTGTATGTCGCCGTGCCGCGCTGCTCGCAGGCCTGTTCCTGCCCCTGCCGGCACGGTTCGCACTCCCGGCAGGAGTCCACCAGGCATCCGATCCCGGCGAGATCGCCGGGCTGGAAGCCGGTGACCGCGGCGCCGACCTCCCGCACCGTCCCGATGATCTCGTGGCCCGGCACCAGCGGGTACTTACTGGCCTTCCAGTCGTTGTCCACGAAGTGCTTGTCGGAGTGGCAGATCCCGCAGTGGGTGATATCGATGACGACGTCCTGCGGACCTGGATCGCGACGTTCGAACGAGAACGGCTGCGGCGCCCCGCCCTGCTCGAAGAATGCATATCCGTGGGAAGCGACCATGTGCCCGTCCTCGTCCTCTACAGCGGTGTGTCCTTTCGGCACGTTACCCCAGCCCTGGGCCGGCTCGGCGGTGACCAGCGGGACCTCGTCCGAGCTCGGTGGACGGACGTTGGTATCGGCTACTCAGCCGATACCAACGCGGTAGTACGGATGAGGTCGGCCGCCGCGGCGTCGGAGTCGACGGCCAGCAGCTGCGCTGTCCGGGCCCGCTTGAGCAGTCGATGCAGGCCACTTTCCCAGCTGAACCCGATCCCACCGTGCAACTGGATCGCCTCCCCGCAGACGAAGACCGCGGCGCGGGTCGATTCCACCCCGGCTGCCAAAGCCAGCGCACGCCCAGAGGGCGTATCGGGCTCGGCCGCCGCACGGAACGCGAGGGACTGCGCCAGCTTCAGTTCCACGTACGCACTGGAGCATCGATGCTTGTACGCCTGAAACGACCCGATCCGGCGGCCGAACTGCGCCCGGGTCAGCGCGTAGTCGAGCGTTCGCGCCAGCGCGGTTCGGGCGGCGCCGACTGCCTCCAGCGCCGCCACCGTGCAGACTCGCTGCCGCCAGGTGTCGTGCAGTGCGGAACCGCGGGCCACAACCTGGCGTGCTGGCGTGACCGCGTCCAGCACGACCCGTGCGACGTGCACCGACGGATCGATCGACGGTAGGGCCTCGACGACGACGTCTTCGTGTGCAACCAGCGCGACGGCCGGATCACCGCCGTCGGTGAACGGCACCGCCACCAGGCTGAAGTCGGGAGCACCGTGGACGAGCAACGTGCCGGTGAGTGCACCCCCGTCGACATCCATCCGGGCCGCGGCGGCTTCGACATCGAGCACCGGCAGGGCCACCGCGCACGCGCCGGCCGCGATCTGCTCGAGCTGCCGTGCCGGCGGATCGGCAGCGGTGGCGAGCGTCGCCCCGACGACCCCGGTCGTCCACCCGACCGTGCAGGCGGCGGCTGCCGCGCCGACCGATTCGACGACGACGGCGAGGTCGGCCAGGTCTCCTCCGCCACCGCAACTGGTCGGCAGCCCGATGCCGAACCACCCGAGGTCGGCACCGAGCATCGGGTCGTCCGAGCCGTCCCGCAGCGGTTTCGCGACCATGTCGGCGATCTGGCGCTGGTCCTCGGTGAGGCCGGCACGGACCAGGTTCACCGGAGTATGGGGTCGCTCGTCGCCGCGGGGCAGCTCCTCGCTCACCGGAGTATGGGGTCGCTCGTCGCCGCGGGGCAGCTCCTCGCTCACCGGAGCACCTTCGGTTCGCGCGGCAGCCCGAGCAACTGCTCGCCGATGATGTTGCGCTGGATCTCGTTGGTGCCGGCTGCAATGGTCCAGCCCCAGGAACCGAACCAGTCGAGTGCCCAGTCGCCGGTTATCCAGCCGCGATGATGACGCTGCCGCGGGTCGACCAGTGACCGCTCGCCGGACCGGCGGGACGCGCACTCGGTCACCTCCTGCAGCAATTCGGTGAAGGCGATTTTGAGGACTGACGCCAGGCTGCCTGTGCCGTCGCCCCGTTCGAGTGCGTCAACGGTGTCGAGCGCGAGCGAGCGCACCGCCCAGGTGCGTGCGCTCAGCGCCGCGAGTTCCGCCTCCACCGCGCTCAGCTCGGCGGTGACCGCCAACTTCCGCCTGGCGTCGAGTTCACCGATCAGGTGGCTGAGCCCGACCGCGATCCGCTCGGTGATCTCCAGGCCGGTCGGCCCGCGCTCGGCGGCCAGCGTCGACTGTGCCACCCGCCAACCCTGACCCACCTCGCCGAGGACGTTCTCCGCTGGGATCAGGGCACCGTCCAGGAAGATCTCACAGAATTCCTGGTGGCCGCTGTTCTGCTTGATCGGCCGGACCTCCACCCCGGGCTGGCGCATGTCGAGGACGAAGTAGCTGATTCCGCGGCTGCCGTGGGAGTCCGGATCGGTACGGGCCAGCAGGATGCAGTACTCCGCCGCGTCGGCGTTGCTGGACCAAATCTTCTGGCCGGTCACTCGCCACCCACCGTCGGCCGGCTCCGCACGGGTCCGCAACGAGGCCAGGTCGGAGCCGGCAGACGGCTCGGAGAATCCCTGGCACCAGACGGTTCCTGTTACCGCGGCCCGAACGTATTCGCGTTGCTGCCGCGGGGAGCCGGCGATCAGCAAGGTGGTCGGAACGTGAAACAGGCTCACCACGAACAGGTCGACGCCCGGGGCCCCGGCCCGGGCCCACTCCTCGTACAGGATCGCCTGCTCGCGCACCGAGTAGCCGCCGCCGCCCCACTCCCGCGGGACGTGCGGGGCGCCAAAACCGCGGGATCCCAACGTGCGCAGCCACTGCTGCGAGAAGGCCACGTACTGCTGGCGGTCCATGGCGTCGACGCGACGTTCCCAGTCGGCGGGGGTGTGCTCGCTGAACCAAGACGCGACGTCGTGCCGGAATGCGGTCAGGTCGGGGTTCTCATGGAGTACGAGATCCAACGTCGCCGCCTGCCTCACCGGGCCGAGTTTTCGGCAGCATAACGCCCTCGCGGTGGCTCGCTGCGATTCCGAAAGCAGCCGGCTAGGTACAGCAGACATCTAACTGACGCACTTCCTTACCCGGCGACCGACTTCGCCTTATACCGGAAACGGGTGACGTCCCAGGAAGGCGAGGCGCGCGATGCCGACCGACGAGCAGGCCAATGCGGCAGATCCGACCATCCACATCCTCTGGATCAACGCGGGACTGTCGTGTGACGGCGACTCGGTCGCGCTCACCGCGGCCACGAATCCGACCATCGAGGAGATCGCGCTCGGAGCGCTGCCGGGGTTGCCGAACGTCGCTGTGCATTGGCCCTTGATCGATTTTGACAACGGGCCGGTGGGGGGCGTCAACGACTTCATCGAATGGTTCTTCAAGGGCGAGCGAGGGGAGATCGACCCGTTCGTGCTGGTGATCGAAGGATCGATCCCGAACGAGGCCATCAAGCCCGAGGGGTATTGGTGCGGGTTCGGAAACGACCCGGAAACCGGCCAGCCGATGACGACCAGCGAGTGGATCGACCGGCTCGCACCGAAGGCGCTCGCCGTGCTCGCGGTAGGCACCTGCGCGACGTACGGCGGCATCCATGCGATGGCCGGCAACCCGACCGGTGCGATGGGGGTGCCGGACTACTTGGGGTGGGACTGGAAGTCGTCGGCCGGCTTGCCGATCGTGTGCGTACCGGGCTGCCCGATCCAGCCGGACAACCTGTCGGAGACGATCGTCTACCTGCTGCACCAGGCCGCGGGCGAGGCGCCGATGATTCCGCTGGACGACCAACTGCGGCCACGCTGGCTCTTCGGCGCCACCGTGCACGAGGGGTGCGATCGCGCCGGCTACTACGAGCAGGGCCAGTTCGCCTCCGAGTACGGCTCGCCGCAGTGCCTGGTCAAGCTCGGCTGCTGGGGACCGACCGTGAAGTGCAACGTCACCAAGCGGGGCTGGATCAACGGCATCGGCGGTTGTCCGAACGTCGGCGGCATCTGCATCGGCTGCACGATGCCCGGGTTCCCGGACAAGTTCATGCCGTTCATGGACGAACCGCCGGGCAGCAAGGTATCGGCCGCTGCCAGCGGAGCCTACGGCGGTCTGATCCGCCGGTTGCGTGGGATCACGCTTCAGACCGTCGACAAGGAACCGAAGTGGCGGACGAAGGGCGAAGTGCTCAGTACCGGGTACCGCCCGGACTGGTAGTCGGCGACCGCCGTACGCAGCATCCCCTACCGAATCGCCACGACGAGGAGCCTGCCATGACCACGACCGCCAGCCGGCCGACCCCGAGCGGGCGGACGAGCAAGGACACCGATGTCGTTGAGATGGCCTGGGATCCGATCACCCGGATCGTCGGCAGCCTCGGCATTTACGCGAAGGTGGACTTCAAGAACCGGTCCATCCAGGAGTGTCACAGCACGTCGTCGGTATTCCGCGGCTACAGCATCTTCATGAAGGGCAAGGACCCCCGCGACGCGCACTTCATCACCAGCCGGATCTGCGGGATCTGCGGCGACAACCACGCGACCTGTTCGGTCTACAACCAGAACATGGCGTACGGCGTCCGCCCGCCGCACCTGGGGGAATGGATCATCAACCTGGGCGAGGCCGCCGAGTACATGTTCGACCACAACATCTTCCAGGAGAACCTGGTCGGAGTGGACTACTGCGAGCGGATGGTGAAGGAGACCAACCCGTCCGTACTGGCCAAGGCGGAGAACACTCCGGCCCCGCATGCCGGTGATCACGGCTACCGGACCATCGCCGACATCATGCGTTCGCTGAACCCGATCGAGGGCGAGTTCTACCGCGAGGCGCTGCAGGTCAGCCGGACCACCCGGGAGATGTTCTGCCTGATGGAGGGCCGGCACGTCCACCCCTCGACGCTCTATCCGGGCGGGGTGGGAACGGTCGCCACGACCCAACTGTTCACCGAGTACCTGAGCCGGCTGATGCGCTACGTCGAGTTCATGAAGCGCGTCGTCCCGCTGCACGACGACCTGTTCGACTTCTTCTACGAGGCGCTCCCCGGCTACGAGGAGGTGGGCCGGCGGCGGGTGCTGCTCGGCTGCTGGGGCAGCCTGAACGACCCGGAGTACTGCGACTTCCGTTACGAGCACATGTCCGACTGGGGGCGGCGGATGTTCGTCACGCCCGGCGTCGTGGTGGACGGCAAGCTGGTCACCACCGATCTGGTCGACATCAATCTCGGGATCCGCATCCTGCTCGGATCCTCGTACTACGAGGACTGGGATTCGCAGGAGATGTTCGTCACCCGAGATCCGCTGGGGAACCCGGTCGACCGGCGGCACCCGTGGAACCAGCACACGATCCCGAAGCCGCAAAAGCGCGACTTCGACAACCGGTACAGCTGGACCATGTCGCCGCGCTGGTTCGACGGCACCGACCACCTCGCGCTGGACACCGGCGGCGGCCCGATCGCGCGACTCTGGGTCACCGCACTCGCCGGCCTGGTCGACATCGGCTACATCCGCTCCACCGGCAGCAGCGTGGTGATCAACCTGCCCAAGACGGCACTCAAGCCGGAGGTCAGCTTCGAGTGGAAGATCCCGCAGTGGAGCAACGCGATCGAACGGAACCGGGCGCGCACCTACTTCCAGGCGTACTGCGCCGCGGCGGCACTGCACTTCGCGCAGAAAGCACTCGACGAGGTGCGCGCGGGACGGACCGACACCTGGGCCCCGTTCACAGTGCCGGAGGAGGCCGTCAGCGTCGGTTTCACCGAGGCGGTGCGCGGCGTGCTCTCCCACCACATGGTGATCCGGGACGGCAAGATCGCGAACTATCACCCCTACCCGCCGACGCCCTGGAACGGCAGCGTCCGGGACGTGTACGGCACCCCCGGCCCGTACGAGGACGCGGTCCAGAACACGCCGATCTTCGAGGAGAACGGCAAGGACGACTTCAAGGGAATCGACATCATGCGGGCAGTCCGCAGCTTCGACCCGTGCCTGCCCTGCGGCGTGCACATGTATCTCGGTGAGGGGGATGTGCTGAACAAGCTGCACACACCGACCGGTCTCGACCTCGGTGCGGGCGGCTGATCGTGACGGCGGGCGTGGGGGAACGGGTCGAGGAGTTGCTGGCGGTCCTGCAGGGCGAGGGGGACGTCGCGGCCGAGGCCGGTGACGAGCTGGTGCGCGCCCTCGTCCGTTTCTACGGCGACGCGCTCAGCTCGATCGTCGCCGGTGTAGACCCCGAGGTGGTCCAGCGCCTCGCGCAGGACGAGGCGGTGGGTGCGGTGCTGGTGCTGCACGACTTGCATCCCGTCGACGTCACCACCCGGGTGGTGCAGGCGCTGGATCGGGTTCGCCCGGCGCTCGGCCTGCACGAAGGCGGCGTCGAGCTGCTCGAGCTCACCAGCGACGGGGTCGCGAAGCTGCGGCTGCAGGGAAGTTGTCACGGTTGCCCGTCGTCGCAGCTGACCGTCCGGTCCGGCATCGAGGTAGCCGTGCTGCGCGCCGCGCCGGAGGTGGCACGCGTCGAGGTGGAGGGCATGACCGACGCGGCGCCGGCCGGCGACCTGCTACAGATCCTGCCGGCACCCCCGAGCGGATCCGCGTATCCCGCCGACGGCTCTGACTGCCCCGTGCTGACCCCGGCTGGGACGGCGCCGTGACACCGGCGTCGGTAACCGGTCTGGCCCGCTTCGTCGTCCCGGCTCCGGCTCCGGAGCGCCCCGCCGCGGTCGCGACCGAGCGCTGCGAAATGTGCGGTGAACAGATCGCCTCGGAACACCTGCACCTGGTCGACGTCCAGGAGCGCGCGTTGAAATGCGTCTGCCGACCGTGCGGCCTGTTGTTCACGGATGTCGGTGCCGGGGGTGGCCGGTTCCGGACCTCGGGCCAGCGATGGCTGCGCGACTCGGGCGGCGAGCTCACCGTCGCTCAGTGGAACCTGCTCCAAGTTCCGGTCGGCCTGGTATTCGTGTTCCGAAACTCGGTGCTGGCTAGCTACGTTGCCTGCTATCCGTCTCCCGCGGGTGCGACCGAAAGCCTGCTCCGGCCCGATACGTGGGACTCCTTGTTCGCCGCCACCCCGCTGGCCGAACGGCTCGAACCGGACGTCGAAGCGCTGCTGGTGCGCCGGGACCGGGACGAGATCCGTTCCTACCTGGTTCCGATCGACGCGTGTTATGAGCTGGTCGCACGGATACGCCGGACATGGCGCGGCTTCGACGGTGGTGCCGAGGCGCGCGGCGAGATCGACGGCTTCTTCGCCCGAGTCGCCGAGTTCAGCCGCCCGCTGCAGGAGTCGGGTTGACATGCTGGAGTTGGGATTCGCCGAAACCGGCGTGCAGGCTGAGCGATACGCCGCAAGTCCCAGCCTGCTGTTCGCGCTGAAGGTGACCGAGCGCACCGGGGTGCGGGTGCACACCCTGGCGCTGCGCTGCCAGTTGCGGATCGAGCCGCAGCGCAGGCACTACAGCGCCACCGAGGAGGCGGGCCTGCGTGACCTCTTCGGCGAGCCCGTGCGCTGGGGAAACACCCTGCGGCCACTGCAGTTCGCGCAGGCCTCGGCGCTGTTGCCGGGGTTCACCGGCGCGGCCGACGTCGCGCTGTCGGTTCCGTGCAGCTACGACACCGACGTAGCGGCGACCAAGTACTTCCGCGCGCTCGACGGGGGCGAGATCCCGTTGCTGTTGCTGTTCTCCGGCACCGTGTTCTACGCGGCCGGGTCCGGCCTGCAGATCGAGGCGGTGCCGTGGGACCGGGAATTGTCGGTCCGGCTTCCGGTCGCGGTCTGGCGGGAGGCGATCGACCTGCACT
>DASZVT010000015.1:0-4462 GCA_035546915.1 Mycobacteriales bacterium
CGACCCCCATCCCCGATCCGGAGGCTCGCATTGCGCAGCACCTGCCGGTGATCGCGGCGGCGATCGACGCGGGTGTCTCGCACATCGTGTATCCCGGTGCACATGCCGCGGACAAGTTCGACAACCCGCTGCTGCAGGCGCACGACCGTATTGCGGCAACCATCCGCGAATCCGGTGCGTCCTGGACCATCCTCGGCAACGCGATCTATGCAGATGTCATCGCGCAAGAGGTACTCGGTGCGGAAGCGGCCGGTGAGCTGGCAGCGCCGGCTGGTGCCGCGCGTGTTGCACCGGTCCTGCGCCGCGACCTGGCATCGGCAACCGCCGCTGTGCTGACGACCGATGGCCATGCGGACCGGAACTACGAGTTGACCGCGCCCGACACGGTCGACTGGAACGACCTCGCGGCTATCGCCGCGGACCGCTCCGGCACGCAGGTGCGGTACCGGCCGGTCGATTCCGAGGAGGCGCGCGCTCGGCTGGTCGCAGCTGGAGCTCCGGACGCGATGATCGCGATCGCACTCGGCTTCTACGACGCCTATCGCGCCGGCTGGTGCGGCACCCCGTCAGCGGATCTCGGGTACCTGTGCGGTCTCGCAGACCGCCAGCCGGCCTCTGCCGCCGATGCGGTCCGCGCGGCTGCGGACGGCGCTGCCCACTAGCGCCGCTACCGCGAGCGCCATGATCGCGCCGCCGTACTCCTGCGCGGTCGTCCGCACGCCGCCGGCGTACACGGCCAGGAAGCCGCCGATGACGGCGGGAAGACCCAACGCCAGGTACGAGACCACGTAGACCACCGACAGCACCCCGGCCCGCTCGTGCGGCTCCGCGAGTGGCACAACCGAATGGATCGCGCCCTGGAACCCGGCACCGAAACCCACCCCGGATACCGCGGTACCCAGGAAGAAGCCGGCGGTCGACGTCGCGCTCACCGCCACCACCGTGATTCCGACTCCCAGCACCAGCGCCGATGCGCCGATCGTCATCAGCCGCCGCGCCGCGCAAGTACGCAACACAAGCACGGACGCCCCCGCGCTGGCAGCAAGCACGAACAGCGCAAGGCCGCCGAGAACAGCCGAGTCCGAGCCCACGATGCCGTCGACCAGCGCGGGACCGAGCGACCCGTAGAAGCCCGCGAGCGCCCACACCGCCACGAGTGCCGGCACCGCAATCAACAACGGCCCTCGGGCTGCAGCCGGCAGCCCGAAGTGCAGCCGTAACGACGCGAGCGCTCCCGGACGCGCCGCCGCCGTCTCCGGCATCAGGGCGACCCCGACCGCCTGCAGGACGAAGGTAGCGAGCAGCACCAGGTAGACCAAGCGTGCGGGGAACGGCAAGTACTGGACGAGCAGGCCGGACCCGATCGCACCTGTCGCGGTGCCGAGCACTGGGGCGACCGCGTTGGCGACAGTGCCGCGATCCCGGTGCAGGTCCAGCAGACCGGCGCCGATCGCGCCGGCCGCTGCCCCGGTCGCGAGTCCCTGCACGACGCGGGCCGCCAGCAGTGTCGGGACACCACCCGCGAACGCGAACACCATCATGGTGGCGGCCTGGACGACGGTCGCGATGAGCAGCACCGGACGGCGCCCGACATGGTCCGACAGCGACCCGACGGTGAGTAGCGCTGCCAGCACCGCGAGCGCGTAGCTGCCGAAAACGACGGTCGTGGTGATCGAGGAGAAACCCCACTCCGCCTGGTAATGCGCGTAGAGCGGAGTCGGGGCACTCGACCCTGCTAGGAACGACACCATGATCGACGCCTGCAGGTAGAACGCGGCGGTGCGCGGAAGCCGGCCTCGGTACATCGCCACTCACCTCCCGACGCCGGCCTCGCCACTGCAGAGAACAGACAGGTCTGTCTGTGCGGGCTGACACTAGACAGACCTGTCTGTTACTGTCAAGCCATGGCCACCGAACAGGTCGAACGCTCATCCGCGCGGGACCGCCTGCTCGCTGCCGCCAACGAGCTGTTCTACGCCGAGGGTGTACACACGGTCGGCATCGACCGGGTGATCGAGCACGCAGGCGTCGCGAAGGCCTCCCTCTACAGCACCTTCGGTAGCAAGGACGGGTTGATCCGGGCCTATCTGGCCGGCCGACACCAGGACCGGCGTGAGCGGGTGCTCGCAGAGATCGCGCGGCACGAGAGCCCGCGCGAGCGGGTGCTCGCCGTTTTCGACGTGCTGGAACAGTCGTGCGCGGACCCACGCTACCGGGGCTGTGCGTTCGTCAACGCAAGCGCCGAGGCGCCGGCCGGCGGTGTCATCGACGAGGCGGCGGCTCGGTTCCGCGACTGGCTGCGTTCGCTGTTCACCGAACTCGGACAGGCAGCCGGTGCGCTCGAACCGGAGCTACTCGCGCAGCAGCTGATGCTCGCCTACGACGGCGCGGGCATTGCGGTGCGACTGGACCGGGACCGCAGCGCCGCGGCGGCGGCCCGGACCGTCGCCGCAACACTCGTCGCTGCCGCCACGGGTAGGCCCGCAGGCACGTCCAACCGGCGCAAGAACCCGTCGCGGTGATCGTCGGTTTTCGGGCCTCCCGGCGATCCGCGATAGTAGGAGCAGGCGCATCACGATCCGCACACGCGAAGGAAGGATGACGATGGCAATTCGACTGGGGGACGAAGCCCCGAACTTCACCGCAGAGACCACCGCAGGCACGATCGACTTCCATCAGTGGAAGGGCAACGGCTGGGCCGTGTTGTTCAGCCACCCGGCGGACTTCACGCCCGTCTGCACGACCGAGCTCGGCCGGACTGCCGCGCTGAAGGACGCCTTCGACAAGCGTGGCGCCAAGGCGATCGCCGTATCGGTCGATCCGGTCGACTCGCACCAGGGATGGACGCCGGACATCGAGCAGGTCGGCGGCACGACGTTGAACTTCCCGATCATCGCCGACCCCGATCACAAGGTCTCCGAGCTGTACGACATGATCCACCCCGGAGAGGGCGACACGTCGACGGTGCGCTCGGTGTTCATCATCGACCCGAAGAACAAGGTCCGACTCACGCTGACCTACCCGAAGTCCGTAGGCCGCAACTTCGACGAGATCATCCGGGTGATCGACGCACTTCAGCTGACCGACGCGCAGCCGGTGTCGACGCCGGTCGACTGGACACCGGGCAGCCGCATCATCGTGTCCCCCGCGATCTCGACCGACGACGCCAAGAAGAAGTTCAGCGACGTCGAAGAGGTGAAGCCGTACCTGCGCTGGGCCGCCCAGCCGAAAGCCTGAGGCCACCGCCTGTTCCACCCGGCCCGTTCTACTCGACGGCCCCCGCCACCACGCCGGTTCGGACGGGGGCCGTCGTCGTGCCGCGACGCCGCCTGCCCAGACTCCGCGCTCAGCCGTCCGGATGTCCGCCGGGATCGGTGACGGCCAGGCTGGCCGTCATCACCGTGGCGGCTGCGGCGGTCCGTAGCTCCAACGGCAACATCGCGCCGAGCCGGCGCAGTACCCGGTTGACCCGTCCGGGCACGAAGACCGGGGCGGTACCCAGCCGCGCCAAAGACTGGTGCGCGACGTCGCGGGGCTGCATCGCCCACGATGGGACCCGCGTCCGCTGCCGGTCGTGGAACCCGGTCGCAGTCGTTCCCGGCAGCACCGTCTGGAAAACCACGCCGTCTTCCCGGTGCTCGTACCACACCGCCGTCGCATAGGACAGCAGAAAGGCCTTGGTCGCCGAATAGACGGCGCTACGGGGCATCGGCGCCAGCGCATTGATCGACGCAACGTGGATGACGGCACCGGACCCCCGGGCAAGCATCTGCGGCAACAGGGCACGGGTGACGAGCACCGGGGCCACCAGGTTGACGCCCACCATCTCGTGGTAGCAATCCGGCGGAAGCTGGCAGAACCGTCCCTTCGCGCCGACACCGGCGTTGTTGACGAGCAGTGCCACGTGCCGGCCGGCAACCCAGTCGAGGAGCGCCGCCGTACCGGTGGTCCCGCTCAGGTCGGCGACGAGGATGTCGCATGAACGCGCGCCGATCCTCGTCGTACTGGCCGCGACCTCGGCCAGACCGGCGGCGTCGTCCGCGGTAAGCAGCAGCTGGGCACCAGCCTCGGCGAGCAGTTCGGCGTACGCCCTTCCGATGCCGGACGAGGCACCGGTCACCAGCACCCAGGCGTCATCGCGGACGGCGGACAGGACCGGCCCGACCGCAGCCGCACCGCCCCGACGGCTTCGCCGTGCCGCCATCTGCACAACCTCCCGGCCGGCGGCAGCAAGGCCGCGCACCGGCAGCAGCGCAGCGCCACTCACCGGTGCACGTCCAGTGCCACCCGACCATCGCCGTCCTGCTGCCCGCGTGCTGCCACGGGCATCGCGGCCGACGTGACCGGCCTCGCGCCCGGCAGCCGGCGCCGCAGGTCGCGGATCGACTTGTACACCGTCATCCGGGCCAGCGCCGGCCAGCGATGGGATACCGGGCTCAGAAAGATCCATCCCTGCTGTTCC
>DASZVT010000016.1:0-10112 GCA_035546915.1 Mycobacteriales bacterium
CACCGCGGAACGCAGGGGGAGGGGGACGGTTAGCCGGGGAAGCCCGGAATCGAATGCGGTGCGACGCCGGCCGGCGCCTTCCCACCAAACAGCGCGTTCTGCTGCCCGACGAGACCCTCGACCGTCCAACGACTGTCCTGCGCGATCTCGTCGACCGGATGCCAGCCCTCGGCCCGGATGACGTGTCCGGCCCAGACGATGAACACCTGACCGTTGACGTCCTTCGCCGCGTCCGTGGACAGCCAGCCCACGACCGGGGCGATGTTCGCCGGGGACAACTCGTCGAAGGTGTTCGGGTCCGGCTCGTCCGTCATCCCGATGGTGGCGGTGAGGCGGGTACGGGCGCGGGGCGCGATCGCGTTCGCAGTGACGCCATAACGCTCCAGCTCGCGCGCCAGCACGATGGTGAGCGTCGCGATGCCGGACTTGGCCGCGTCGTAACCGGACTGTCCGGGGTTGGCGAACAACCCGGAGTCGCTGGTGGTGTTGATGATCCGGCCACTGACCGCCTCGCCCGCCTTGGACCTGTTGCGCCAGTACTCGGCGGCGAACCGCGCGGTCGCGAAGTGCCCCTTGAGGTGCACTCGGATGACCGCGTCCCAGTCTTCCTCGGTCGTGTTGAAGGACATCGCGTCTCGCAGGATGCCGGCGTTGTTCACCAGGATGTTCAGGTCGCCGAACTCCTCGACCGCCTGCGTGATCAACGACTTCGCGCCGTCCCAGCTGGAGATGTCGGCACCGTTCACGACCGCCTCGCCGCCGGCCGCCTTGATCTCGTCGGCGACCTGCTGCGCCGGGGTCGCGTCCGAACCCTCGCCCTTGGCATCGCCGCCGAGGTCGTTGACCACGACCCGAGCTCCCTCAGAGGCCAGCAACAGTGCCTCTTCGCGGCCGACCCCGCGGCCCGCTCCGGTAACGATGGCGACCTTGCCGTCCAACAGACCCATGTGCACTCCCGATCGAGATGATGCGCAACGCGCTCGACCGGCGTTGCTCCTGCCGCCACGCTAGCGCGGGCGAGCAGCCCGGCGGAGCGGAGGTCGCTGCCGGCCGGCTGCCGGCGGTGGGCACGCCCGGGAGCGCGATCACACCGCGGTCAGAGCGCGACGACGAGCTTCCCGACGACGCTGCGGTCGGCGAGCCGGGCGAACGCATCGTTCACGCCGTCCAACGGATACGCCTGCTGCACCGGAATGTGCAGCGCTCCGGCGGCGACCGCCGCGAGCGCGTCCCGAGTCCCCTGCCGACGTTCGTCGACCGTCAGCGACAGGCCGCCGTATCCCAGCAGCTGCAAGCTCTTGCGATAGACGACCTGCCAGTTCAGCGCCACCTCGGCGCCGGCCGAGGTGCCGAACACGATGTACCGGCCCCCGACCGGCAGCAGCTCGGTCGCGACCTGCACGAACGGACCGCCCAGCGGGTCCACCACCACCGTCGGGCGCCAGCTCCCGAGCGCATCGGCCAGCCCGGAGGCGTCCGACACGGCTACGTCGGCGGCACCGGCGGCGCGCACCGCATCGACCTTGCCTGCTGAGCCGACCTGGCCCCACACCTGCGCGCCCACGCTCGCGGCGAAGCTCACCACCGGCAGGCCGACACCACCGCCGGCCCCGAGCACGAGTACCCGGTCGGACCGCCCGACCGAGGCGCGCGTCACCAGGTGGTAGGCGGTCACCCCCGCCACACCGACGCACGCGGCCACTTCCGGCGCGATACCGGCCGGCACCTCGGTCACCGCGTCTCGCGGCGCGATCACGGCCTGTGCGTAAACACCGTCACGGGTGGTACCGAGGCCACCGCCGTGCACGACGACCAGCTGACCCGCCACCGTGCCGCAGGCCTCGCTGCCGGCGGTCCGCGGCAGGGGCCCGTCCGGCGCGACCCGGCCGTCGACGGCGTAGCGGTCGACCGGGTTCACCCCGGCGAAGAGCAGTTCGACGAGAACCTCGGCAGGGCCCGGCTCCGGGAGCGTGACGTCCTGCACCTGCAAGGGCGCACCGTGCCGCAGCAACCGGGCGGCTCGCACTGTGTGCGTCATGCCGTCACCTCGTCGGGCCGGGGCGCGCAGCCGCGCCCTGGCCGTGTCAGTCGCTGGCCGGCAGCGGCTTGGCTTCCTTGAGCACCAGCGGTGTGGTGCCGTCGCCGAGCGTGCCGGTGCCGGCCTTGGTCACCAGCACTTCGAGGGTGTCGTCCGCCTCCGCGGTGTAGCGCTTGCCGACGCTAGAGCCGGTGTCGAGCCCGGACGCGGCCTGCAGGCCCTCCGCGGGCGTGGCAGTGAGATCCACCAACGGGTGGCCGCCGCACGTCAGCGCAACGCCGCCCTTGCCCGGACGGACCACGATGATCTCGGTCGAACACACCTGGCTGCGCAACCGGGCACCCGTCTTCAGCGGGGTGGCGGTCTCACTCATCACAAACTCCCTCGTGGGGCTTGCGCCCCGATCCTCGGTGTCGGTCTGCGCTCAAGAGTGCCACGCGTCACAGTCGCGCCGCACACCGGGACCCCGGACCGGGGTCAGGCAGGCGCGGGCGTGGTGCCGGCCAGCAGCGCACTGACCACATCGCGGCGCAACAGCTTGCCGAGCTGGTTGTACGGCAGCTCCGGCCAGACGGTGATCGAATCCGGCGTCTTCGACCCGCGCAGCCGGCCACGCGCCCATTCCCGGATCTGATCGCCGTCTGCCTGCATGCCCGGATTGGCCACGACGACGGCGGCGATGCGTTCGCCCCACTCGTCGTCGGGAATGCCGACGACGGCGGCTTCCTTGACCGCGGGATGCTCGACCAGCACGTCCTCGATCTCGGCGGGGGCCACGTTCTCACCGCCGCGGATGATCGTGTCGTCGGTCCGGCCCTCGATGAACAGGTAACCCTCGTCGTCCAGCCAGCCACGGTCGCGGGTGTGGAACCAGCCGTCTGCGTCGAGCAGGCTCCCTTGTCCGACGTACTCGCCCGAGACCTGGGCGCCGCGCACCCACAGTGCGCCCGGTTCGCCGGCGGGCAGCACGTGGCCGTCCTCGCCGCGGATCGCGAACTCCACCCCCGGTACCGCCTGCCCGGCGGAGCCGAGCCGGGCCCGGACCTGCTCGTCGGTCGTGTCGACCGCGGCGCGGTGGTCGTCCGGGCCGAGCACGGCGATCGTCGAGGAGGTCTCAGTGAGCCCGTAGGCGTTGATGAACCCGGTGTCCGGGAACGCAGCGAGTGCCCGCTCCAACACCGGGCGCGGCAGCCGCGCTCCGCCGTAGGCGAGGGAACGGAGCGTCGGCACATCTGCCTTCCCGCCGTCGCCGACGAAATCCACGATCCGGGCCAGCATGGTCGGCACCACCATCGCCGAGGTGACGCCTTCCTGGCGAACCGTTTCCAGCCACATCTGCGGGTCGAAGTCCGGCAAGTGCACCACCCGGCGGCCCGCGTACGTGTTGGTGAGCACCGTCGCGATGCCGGCGACGTGGTACGGCGGCACGCTGATCAGCGCGCACTCGTCCTCGCCGGCGCTCGCCATCTCGACAGTCTGCAGCGAGTACGAGGTGAGATTCTCGTGCCGGAGCATCACGCCCTTGGGCTTGCTGGTGGTGCCGCTGGTGAACAACACCACCGCCGGCTCGTTCTCCGGGGCGGGCTCGCCCAGCGGCGGCGTGGTCTGCGCCTTGGCCAGGAACTCCGGGGTCGGCAGCACCGACCGGCCCGGACCCGCGACCCGCTCGATGAACGCCTCGTCCGCGATGACCAGCGGATTGTCCAGGGTGTCCAACAGCTCCTCGAGCTGTTCGTGCGAGAGCCGGTAGTTCAGCGGGGTGATCGGCACCCCGGCCTTGGCCGCCGCGAAGACGGCCACCGACAAGGCCGGCCCGTTCAGTCCGACGAAGGCCACGTGGTGCGCTCCGGTGCCCCGGATGAGCGCCGCCGCCCCGTCGCTGTGCGCTGCCAATTCGTCGAAGGTCAGGCCGCCGTCACGCGACCCCACGGCTACCCGGTCACCACACATTGCCGTGGCCAGGTCGAGGAGGACCTCCACGCCCATGCAAGAACCTCCGCGCGAGACAAGGGGAATGGACTGCAGAGCACCGTACCCGGCGTCCGTATAGTCGACTTCGTCAACACGATTCTGCCATGGCCCGCAGGGCCATGGCAGCCGCCGGGAGGACAGGCATGAGCGACACCGCAGCCGCCCCAGACGATCTGATCGGGCGCACCGGGGAACCGTTCGAATTCGTGGTGGAACTGGGCAAGGTCCGCGAATTCGCGCATGCGACGCAGACGACCAACCCCGAGTACCTCGAGGGGCCCAGCCCCGTCTCGGAGGCCACTTTCCTGGCCGCTGCGCAGCACTGGCAGACCGAGAAGAGCAATCCGCTCTACGGCATCCCGATGGATTTCAAGAACATCCTGCACGGCGAGCAGGAGTACGTCTTCCACGGCGAGCCGCCGCGCGCGGGGACGGCACTGACCGGTCTCCAGCGGGTGGAGAACGTGTTCACCAAGGAAGGCAAGCGCGGCGGTGCGATGCGCTTCACCGTCATCGTCACCGAGTTCCGTGACAGCACAGGCAAGCTGGTCGCGGAGGCCCGCGGCACCCGGATCGAGACCGGCCAGACCCCACCGAAGGCGGAGGCATGAGCACCCCGACCCTGCCCGACAAGCGCGTCGTCGGCCCGCTGACCGTGACGGACTTCGTCCGCTACCAGGGCGCGAGCGGCGACATGAACCCGATCCACCACGACGAGTCGTTCGCCAAGGGCGCCGGCTTCCCGAGCGTGTTCGCGGTCGGCATGCTCAACGCGGGCCTGCTGGGTACGTACCTCACCGACTGGCTCGGGGCCAAGAACGTGCGCCGGTTCCAGGTGCAGTTCCGCGCCCAGGTCTGGCCTGGCGACGAACTGACGTTCGAGGTGAGTTCGGTGAGCGAGCGGACCGGCGATGACGGCAGCACGCTGCTGGACGTCGAGTCCGTCGTCACCCGCCAGAACGGGGACGTGGCGATCAAGGGTCAGGCGACGTTCAGTACCGCCTGACCGCCCGCCGGTCAGGTGATGGCGCGTGCCTCGCGTAGCGCGGCGAGTTCGGCCGTGCTCACCCCGGCCGCGGTGAGCACTTCGTCGGTGTGCTGACCGAGCGTCGGCGCGCCTCGCTGCACCTCGTACGTGCTCCCGGCGATTCGGGCCGGGAAGCCGACGTGGGTGTACGGGCCCGCGATCGGGTGCTGCGCCGGATGGAACAGTCCGCGGGCGGCTACGTGCGGGTCGTCGGGCAGTTCGGCGGCCGTCCGGTACGCCGGACCCATCGCGATGTCGTGGTCGATGGCCACCTGCACCCAGTCCGCGAGGTCCCGGGTGTGGAAGATCCGCTGCAACTCTTGCCGAAGCTCGGCCTGCCCGCCCGCGAAGTCGACCGGTGCGGTGGCCTCCGCGCCGACCAAGTCATCCCGGCCGACGGCGGCGCAGAAGTTCTTCCAGAACTTCGGCTCGATGCCGCAGAACAGGATGACCTTCCTGTCCTTCGTCTCGTAGAACTGGTACTTCGCGCCGTCGCCCTGGTCCCCGGTGACCGGCATGGTGCTGCGGTCGGCGATGCGCGCGTCGTTGAGGCTGTAGGTAGCACCGATCCAGGAGTTCGCCACGACCGCGTCCGACGCCGCCACGTCGATGTAGGCACCCGCCCCGGTGCGTTCCCGCCGAAGCAGCGCCGCAGCCACCGCGTACGCGGCGTAGATCGCACCGGTCGCGGTGCCCTCGCCGCCGTTGATGCCCTGCATGCCGCCCAACCTCGGCGAGGCGTGCATCTTGCCGTCGGGACCCATGTCGTACGGGGTGTCGGCCGCGAGGGCGTTCATCATCTGGCCGTGCGTCGGGATCGACGCGTATGGCCCGTAGCTGCCGTAGCCGGAGTACTGGCAGTAGACAATGTCCGGCTTGTGCGCGCGCTGCTGCTCGTATCCGACGCCGAGCCGTTCCATCGCGTCCCCGGCATTGCCGTCGACGAACACGTCCGCGGTGGCCAGCAGTTTCCAGAACACCTCGCGCCCGGCCTCCACCCGCAGGTTGATCACCACACTGCGCTTGTGCTTGTTGACCTCCAGGTGCGCCGGGCTGTGGTGCGGCACGATCTGGCCGAGAAAGTCACGCAGGTAGTCGCCCACCGGCGGTGCTTCGACCTTGACGACGTCCGCGCCCAGGTCGCCGAGCAGCACGCCGAGCCGATCACCGTTGAACAGCATCGCGGATTCGATCACCCGAATGCCGTCGAGCAGACCGCTCATTCCTTCTCCTCATTTCGGTGCCGGCGACCTGCATAGCACGGCTGGTGAAGATGCGTAGCCGTGCCGGTGCGGCGCAGTGACGAGTCGGCGCACCGGCGCGCACTGGCTTGAGCTAGCGTCGGCGCGGACCACTCGAGGAACGGAGGCCGCCCGTGAAGGTCGACCAGGCACTGCCCATCGACGGCATCGACGCCCGTGATATCGCCGCCCGGGCGCTTGATCAGGGCTACGACGGGATCTGGGCCGGTGAGACCAAGCACGACCCGCTGCTCGCGCTGGCCCTCGCCGCGAGCGTCGCGCCCGGGCTCGACGTGGGCACGTCGATCTCGGTCGCGTTCGCCCGCAACCCGATGGACCTGGCCATCTCGGCGAATGACCTACAGACGTTCACCCAGGGGCACTTCTTCCTCGGCCTCGGCTCGCAGGTGAAGGCGCACATCACCCGCCGCTACTCGATGCCGTGGTCCCATCCGGCCCCGCGGATGCGGGAGTTCGTGCTGGCGATGCGAGCCATCTGGGATGCCTGGGCCGGCGACGGCCGGCTCTCGTTCGAGGGCGATTTCTACCAGCACACCCTGATGACGCCGTTCTTCAACCCAGGGCCGAACCCGTACGGCCCACCGAAGGTGCTGCTCGCCGGCGTCGGCGCCGTCATGACCGAGGTGGCGGGCGAGGTCGCCGACGGCTTCCTGTGTCATGGATTCACCACCGAACGCTTCATCCGCGAGGTCACCGTGCCGGCATTGCAGCGTGGCGCTGCGAAGTCCGGTCGGGACGCCGGCCAACTCGAGATCCTCGGCGGGCCGTTCGTGGTCACCGGCCGCAACGAGGCGGAGTTCGCCACCGCCGACCAGGCGGTCCGAAACCAGATCGCGTTCTACGCCTCCACGCCGGCGTACCGGGCGGTGCTGGAACTCCACGGCTGGGGCCCGTTGCAGATCGAGCTGAACGCCCTCACCAAGGCGAACCGGTGGAGCGAGATGGGTGGCCTGATCACCGACGACGTGCTGAACGCCTTCGCCGTGGTCGGCGAGCCGGACGAGATCGCGCCCGAGATGCTGCGCCGGTACGGCGACCTGTGGAGCCGGATGTCGCTGTACACGCCGTACCAGCTGAACCGGGAAGTGCTCGAACCCATCATGGCCGGTCTGCAAGCGAGCACTCAGCGCTGAAAGGCTCACTATGCTGGCCCGGTGGTGCGTGACGCCGTCCCGATGACTCCCCCGACGACCAAGCTGGCTGCGCAGGTTGCGAATCAGATCGAAGACGACGTGATCGCCGCCGGCTGGCCGGTCGGCGAAGTGCTGGGCTCGGAGGCGGAGCTGATCGAGCGCTACGCGGTCAGCCGCGCGGTGCTGCGCGAGGCGGTCCGGATCGTCGAGCACCACCAGGTCGGCGCGATGCGCCGCGGCCCCGCCGGCGGTCTGGTGGTGCGCGCACCGGATGCAAGCCCGGCCACCGCGGCGATGCTCGTCTACCTCGAGTACGTCGGCACCAGCGTCGCCGACCTGCTGGAAGCGCGCATGATCCTGGAGCCGGTGGCGGCCGCGCAGGCGGCCCGCACCATCACCGAGGCAGACATCGGCGCGCTGCGCGAGGCGGTGGCGAACGAGCAGCAGCAGCACAGCCGGGACCAGATCTCACCGTCCAGCAACGAGCTGCACCTGCTGCTGGCCCAGCTCAGCGGCAACCCCGCGCTGCGGTTGTTCATCACCGTGCTGGTGGGTCTGACCGAGCGCTACGGCCGGATCCCGCGGCGGCAGACGTCGAACGACCTCGAGGTGGCGGCTGCCGAGCTCAGCCGCGCCCACAACGCGGTGGTGGACGCGGTCGTCGCCGGCGACAGCGCGCGCGCCCAGCAGCACCAGGCACGGCACGTGCAGGCGATGATGCAGTGGCTGGCCAGCAAGCGGCGCAGCGTCCGGGTGGCGACGTCCTGGCAACCGGTGATCGAGAGCGGGTCGGGCAACCACAGCAAGCTCGCCGAGGTCATCGCCGGCCAGATCATGGACGAGGTGGTCGCGGCCGGTTGGCCGATCGGCGAGGTGCTCGGCTCCGAGAAGGAGCTGCTGGCGCGTTGGGGGGTGAGCCGCGCGGTGCTGCGCGAGGCCGTGCGGCTGCTGGAGCACCACGGCGTGGTCTACACCCGGCGCGGACCCGGTGGCGGGCTCGTCGTCAGCGAGCCGGACCCGAGCGCGAGCGTCGCCGCGATGGCGCTCTACCTCGAATACGAGCAGATCGAGCTGCGGGACCTGCGGCTAGTCCGCGACGCGGTCGAGCTCGGCTGCCTGGACCGGCTGGTGGCGCGGGCCGGTGACCCAGAGGTGGCCGCACAGCTGAAGGCCGCACAGCTGGTTCACGCGGACAGCACGAACGCCGAGGTGACGATCCAGGGCAACCACTTGCACGTGGTGATGGCGGAACTCGCCGGCAACCCCGTGCTGGCGCTGTTCATCCGGATCCTCACCGCATTGTGGGAGCGGCACATCGAGGCCACCACCGGCGCACCGGAGGACCGCGAGCCGGAGGTTGCCGCGGAGGTCGAGAAGACCCACGCGCGCATCGTCGAGGCGGTCCTGGCCGGCGACCCGGAACTGGCTCGGCACCGACTACTGCGCCACCTCGAAGTCGCCGGAGCCCGCTGGCACTGAACCGGCAGCGCCGACAGCTATCCGGTCACGGCCGCGAGGGCGTCCTGCACCGATCCCCCTTCCGCCAGCAGCCGGCGGATCTTCATCACCTGCGGCGCGGCGGAGAAGCCGACCGCACCGGTGAGCTTGGCGTCCTGCCCGTAGATCGCCAGCACGCGCTTGTTGGCACCGACCGTCGTGAGTGTCACGTCGTCGGCGGCGGAGATGAAGCCGACCGCCTGGATCTTGACGTCGTACTGGTCGCTCCAGACATACGGGATCGGTACGAAGGCCTGGCGGGAATCACTGTCGCGCAGCAGGTTCGTCGCTACCGCAACCGCCATCTCGGCTGCGTTCGTCCAGTGCTCGACCCGGCGCAGATCAGCGGTTCCGAGGTGCGACCAGCGGGCTACATCGCCGACCGCGTAGACGCCGGAAGCCTTGGTGGCGCAGAACTCGTCGCAGACCACCCCGTTGTCGACCTCGAGGCCGGAACCCTGCAGCCAGGCGGTGTTGGGCTCCACCCCCAGCCCGGCCAGCACCAGGTCCGCGTCCACGACCGTGTCGTCGGACAGGCGCAACCCGGTGATCGCGCCGTTGCCGAGGATCTCCTGCACCTGCACCGAGGTGCGGACGGTGACCCCGTGCTCGACGTGCAGCTGTTCGACGAGCACGGCGACCTGCTCCCCCAGCACGCGGACCAACGGGTGCGGCAGCACCTCGATGAGAGTGACCTGTTTGTCCAGTGCGCGGGCGCTGGCGGCGACCTCGCAGCCGATGAACCCTCCGCCGATCACAGCGAGGTGCCGGCCGCCGGCGAGCGCGTCCCGCAGCGCCAGCGCATCCCGGGCGTGCCGCAGCACGTGCACGCCGGGATGGTTCTCGTACCGGGGCAGCCGGCGCGGCGTAGCACCGGTGGCGATGACCAGCGCGTCGTAGCCGACCGGGGGGCCGCCGTCGATCAGCACCTGCCGAGCCTCGACGTCCAGCCCGGCAGCCCGGACACCCAGTCGCAGGTCGATGTCGAGCTCGGCGTAGTCGGCGTCCCGCAGCGGCACCAGACCGCGCTCACCGCGCAGCACCTGCTTGGACAGCGGTGGGCGGTCGTACGGCTCCTCACGCTCCTCGCCGATCACCGTGATGCGGCCGCGGTGTCCCTGCTGGCGCAGCGCCTCGACCGTCCGTAGTCCGGCTAGGCCTGCGCCCACCACCACCACGTGCGC
>DASZVT010000017.1:0-12039 GCA_035546915.1 Mycobacteriales bacterium
GTCAACCTGATCGGGACCTTCAACGCGCTCAGGCTGGTCGCCACCGCGATGAGCCGGCACGAACCGGACGCCGACGGCCAGCGCGGCGCCATCGTCAACACCGCATCGGTGGCGGCACAGGACGGCCAGATCGGGCAGGCCGCGTACTCCTCGTCCAAGGGCGGGATCGTCGGCATGACCCTCCCGGTCGCCCGGGACTTGTCCGCGGCGGGAATCCGGGTGAACACGATCCTGCCCGGCCTGATCGACACGCCGATCTACGGCACCGGGGAGGCCGGCGAGGAGTTCAAGGCCCGCCTGGGCCGGGACGTGCTGTTCCCGAAGCGGCTGGGTCGGCCGGCGGAGTTCGCTGCGCTCGCGCTCGAACTGCTGCGCAACGACTACCTCAACGCCGAGTGCATCCGGATCGACGCCGGAATCCGGATGCCCCCCAAGTAGCCCTGATACCGGCAGCCCGGCTACCGGGCGGTCGCCTGTTCGTCGTCGTCGCGCCGGGTTTCGTCCTGGACCAGTTCGTAGACGGTGCGCTGCACCTGCTCGACCTTCGGGACGTCCGACAGCACGACCTGGCCGCGCTCACCGGCCGACTCGATGGTCAGGGTGCCGCAGCGCAGCAGCCGCTCGAAGAACGTGTGCTGGAAGCTGACGTCGTTCACCCGGTTCAGCGGGATGTCCCGGCCGCTGCGTGCCAGCACGCCGGTGCGGTGCACGATTCGCCGGTTGGTGACGACGTAGTGCGTGGTGCGCCAGCGCAGGTACGGGATCAGGCTGAACCAGGCCAGGATGAGCAGGCAGACCACCAGGATCGCGTACCGCACCGGTGCCTGGGCGGAGCCGTCCGGGATCTCGGCGGCGACGAACGAACCCAGCCCGGCCGTGACCGGAATGAGCGCGATCGGCACGACCAGCGCCTTCCAGTGCGTGTGCAGGTCGAGGACCACCTGCTCTCCCTCGGAGAGCAACGCGTGCGGATATGCCACCGCCGCAGTGTGACAGCACCCGCTGGCGATCGGGCCCAGGACGAGCGCAGAAACATCGATCAGCGCAGATGCACCACGTCGCCGGCCGCGTACGCGCTGCCGGCGACGATCAGGCGGCCGTCGCCGTCCAGGTCGTCGGCGCGGCCGTGCACCACCTCGCCGGCCGGCAGGTGCAGCGCGACCTCGGTGCCGAGGGTGGCGCACAGGGCGCGGTAGTCGACCGGGGACACGGCCGCGGCCAGTTCCCGCAGGATCGCCCGCAGGATAGTCAGCCGGTCGGTGTTCCCGGCGCCGGCGAGCCGCAGCGACGTCGCCGGCCGGTCCGCCGGCAGCTCCGCCCGGGTGGTGGTGACGTTGAGCCCGACGCCGAGCACCACCCGCGCCGGCGCCGACGGCGGGCCCGCCACCTCGGCCAACAGCCCGGCCACCTTCACCCCGTCGAGCAGCACGTCATTGGGCCACTTCAGCCGCGGCTCGAGCCCACAGACGTCCCGGATGGCCCGCGCCACCGCGACCCCGGCCAGCAGCGGCACCCACGGGGACGGCGGTGCGGACAGCAGCGCGGAGAAGGTGAGCCCGGCCCGCGGCGGGGAGACCCAGCTGCGGCCCTGCCGACCCCGGCCCGCATCCTGCTGCTCGGCCACCAGCACGTACCCGGGCTCCTCACCGGCTCGGGCACGTTCCGTGACGTCCTGGTTGGTCGAGCCGGTGACGGGGACGACCTGGACCCGCCACCCGCCGAGCGGGCGTAGCCGGCCGCCATGGGCGCCGGCCAGCGGTGGCCGGTCGAGGTCCGAATACACCCCGCTATCCTCGCTCGCATGGCTGCAGAGGTGTCCCCCGACCCGTCCACCACCGCCGCCGCCGACACCGGCGCCGACGCGCACACGACCGCCGGGAAGCTCCGGCTGTTCCGCGCGCACACCGACGAATCGGTGCACGCCGGTTCCCAGCGAGCCGTGGACCAACAGCACGCGAAGGGCAAGCTGACCGCCCGGGAGCGGGTCGAGGCATTCCTCGACCCGGGCTCGTTCACCGAGACCGGCGCGCTGGCGCGGCACCGCGCGCACGACTTCGGGCTGGCCCGCAACCGCCCGTACGGCGACGGTGTGATCACCGGCTACGGCACCGTCGACGGCCGCCAGGTCTGCGTGTTCTCCCAGGACGTCACCGTGTTCGGCGGCAGCCTCGGCGAGGTTTACGGGGAGAAGATCGTCAAGGTGATGGACCTGGCGCTGAAGCTGGGGGTACCGCTGGTCGGCCTGAACGAGGGCAGCGGGGCACGGATCCAGGAAGGCGTGATGGGCCTCGCCCTGTACGGGGACATCTTCTACCGCAACGTGATGTCCTCCGGGGTGGTGCCGCAGCTCTCGCTGATCCTGGGCACCTGCGCCGGCGGGCACGTCTACTCCCCCGCGCTCACCGACTTCACCCTGATGGTCGACCAGACCTCGCACATGTTCATCACCGGTCCGGACGTGATCAAGACCGTCACCGGCGAGGACGTCGGCATGGAGGAGCTCGGTGGTGCGCGGGCGCACAACGCCCGGTCCGGCGTCGCCCACTTCATGAGCGAGAACGACGAGGCGTGCCTGGAGCTGGCCAAGGAGATCCTGTCCTACCTGCCCAGCAACAACCTGGAGGAGCCGCCGGTATACGACGGGCCGGACGCGCTCGCCGAGGAGCCGATCACCGAGCTCGACACGTTCATCCCGGACAGCAACAACGCCCCGTACGACATGAAGACGGTGGTCGGGCACGTGCTCGACCCGGACTCGTTCCTCGAAGTGCAGGAGCTGTACGCGACGAACATCGTCTGCGGCTTCGGCCGGGTCGAGGGACGCAGCGTGGGCGTGGTCGCCAACCAGCCGCTGTCGTTCGCCGGCACCCTGGATATCGACGCGGCCGAGAAGGCGGCCCGGTTCGTCCGGACCTGTGACGCGTTCAACATCCCGATCCTGACCTTCGTGGACGTGCCCGGGTACCTGCCCGGGACCGACCAGGAGTGGGGTGGCGTCATCCGCCGCGGCGCGAAGCTGCTCTACGCCTACGCGGAGGCGACGGTCCCGAAGATCACGGTGATCACCCGCAAGGCCTACGGGGGCGCGTACGTGGTGATGGGGTCCAAGCACCTCGACAACGACCTGAACCTGGCCTGGCCGACCGCGCAGGTGGCCGTGATGGGCGCGCAGGGCGCGGTCAACATCATCCAGCGCAAGGCCATCGCCGCGGCGGAGGACCCGGAGGCGACCCGGGCGGAGTTCATCCAGACCTACGAGGACACCTTCGCCACCCCGTACATCGCCGCCGAACGGGGGTTCGTGGACGCGGTGATCGCCCCGAGCGAGACCCGGCGCGAGATCGCCCGTGGGCTGCGGCTGCTACGCACCAAGCGGGCCACGCTGCCGCCGAAGAAGCACGGGAACATTCCGCTATGAGTAGTGGTAGCCCCGTGTTGCGTATCGTGCACGGCGCTCGCGACGCAGATGACGCGGCGGTCGAGATCGCGGCCCTGGTCGCCGTACTCGCCGCGCGGGGCGCATCACAGCCGGCTGAGGAACCTGCGCCGCGCAGTGGCTGGACCGACCGGCGGCGCGCGATGCAGCAGCCGCTAGCCGTCGGTCGCGGCGGCTGGCGCGCTTCCGGCCTCCCGCGCTGACCCCAGTTCCGGCCCCAGCGGGGAGGCCGTCGCGCCCGGTGCGACCGGGTGCGACGGCACGCCGATCGGATGCCAGGACGCCAGCAGATCCGCGGCCCGCGCGTATCGGCGCGCCCCCAACGTGATCGCCGCTGCGGCCGTGATCCAGCGGAACCGGTAGACCACCATCGCCGCCATGGCGAGCAGCAGCAGACCGACGGCGCAGTCGAGCCAGTAGTGGTTGCCGGTCGCGACCACCACGAAGATGGTGATCAGCGGGTGCAGGATCGCCAGCCAACGCCACCGTGAGCGGCTGATCCGGATGACGGCCAGCCCCACCAGCGTCGCCCAGGCGACGTGCAGCGACGGCATCGCGGCGTACTGGTTGGCGATGCCCTGGGTGCTGTTCGCGTCATAGACGGTGGGCCCGAAGACCTGCATGGTGTCGATCAGACTGTCGCCGGTGAACAGCCGTGGCGGCGCGAGCGGAACCAGCACGGTGAAGATCAGGCCGAGGCCGGTGAGCAGCACGATCGTGTTGCGCACCCGGTAGTACGAGCCGCGGTAGCGCAGGAACAACCAGACCATGAAGATGCCGGTCAGCGGGAAGTGGACCATCACGTAGTAGCGGTTGGTCCACTCGACCAGCGCGGTCGAGTGCATGATCAGGTCCTGCAGGTGCACCTCGTTGACCAGATGCAGCGAGCGCTCGACGTGCCACAGGTGGCTCGCGTTCTCCTCGGCTTCCTTCACCCGGCCGGAAGCCAGCGTGCGCCCGAGGTTGTAGAGCGACAGCAGCGCGAAGATCAGCAGGACCTCGACACCCAGGCTGAGCAGCGTGCGGCTGACCCGTCGCGACGGCGGCTGCGGTGATCCGACCGTGGGTGACACCGTCGCCATCGGACCCTCCTCCCGCTACCGAGGTGAACTGTACTAGGGCTGATCATCAGATTACCCGCTCTGCGCACCTTCATCCGTGGACCGGGCATGTCCGGGCGGGTGGGCGGCCGTCGATAGAGTGACTCCGGCGCCCCGCGCCGTGTACCGCCGTCCTGCCCATCGCACCACCCGGAGCCGTCCCCGTGCGCAAGGTTCTGATCGCCAACCGTGGCGAGATCGCCGTCCGTGTCGCCCGAGCCTGCCGCGACGCGGGGCTGACCAGTGTTGCCATCTATGCCGATCCGGATCGCGACGCTCCGCACGTGCGCGCGGCCGACGAGGCGTACGCGCTGGGCGGATCCACGCCGGGTGACTCGTACCTGGACGTGGCGAAGGTGCTCGGTGCGGCGAAGCAGTCCGGCGCCGACGCCGTGCACCCCGGGTACGGCTTCCTGTCCGAGAACGCGGACTTCGCCCAGGCCGTCATCGACGCGGGGCTGACCTGGATCGGGCCGCCCCCGGACGCCATCGCCAAGCTGGGCGACAAGACCCAGGCCCGGCACATCGCGATCTCGGTGGGCGCCCCGCTGGCACCCGGCACCGCCGACCCGGTCGCGGGCGCCGACGAGGTCGTCGCATTCGCCGAGGAGTACGGCCTGCCGATCGCGATCAAGGCCGCCTTCGGCGGCGGCGGGCGCGGGCTGAAGGTCGCCCGCACGATGGAGGAAGTACCGGAACTGTTCGAGTCCGCCGTGCGCGAAGCGGTGGCCGCGTTCGGTCGCGGGGAGTGTTTCGTCGAGCGGTACCTGGACAAGCCGCGACACGTGGAGACCCAGATCCTCGCCGACACGCACGGCAACGTGGTCGTGGTCGGCACCCGGGACTGCTCGCTGCAGCGCCGTTACCAGAAGCTGGTCGAAGAGGCGCCGGCGCCGTTCCTCACCGAGGAGCAGCGCGCGCAGCTGTACGCCGCGTCCAAGACGATCGCGAAGGCCGCGGGCTACGTCGGGGCCGGTACGGTCGAGTTCCTGGTCGGGCAGGACGGGATGATCTCGTTCCTGGAGGTCAACACCCGGTTGCAGGTCGAGCACCCGGTGACCGAGGAGGTCTCCGGCGTCGACCTGGTCCGCGAACAGTTCCGGATTGCCGAGGGCGAGGCAATCGGCTACGACGACCCGACGCCGCGCGGGCACGCCTTCGAGTTCCGGATCAACGGCGAGGACCCGGGCCGCGGGTTCCTGCCGGCCCCCGGCACGGTGACGCGGTTCGTCGCCCCCGCCGGCCCCGGGGTCCGGGTCGATTCGGGGGTGGAGAGCGGCACCGTCATCGGTGGCCAGTTCGACTCGCTGCTGGCCAAGCTGATCGTGGTGGGTGCCACCCGCACGCAGGCGCTGGAGCGGGCCCGCCGCGCGCTGGACGAGCTCGTCGTCGAGGGGATGGCCACCGCGCAGCCGTTCCACCAGGCCGTAGTCCGCGACCCGGCGTTCACCAGCGAGCCGTTCACGGTGCACAACCGCTGGATCGAAACCGAGTTCGACAACACCATCCCGGCGTTCACCGGGGGGATGCCGGCGGACGTGGACGCACCGCGGGAATCGGTGGTGGTGGAGGTCGGCGGCCGCCGGCTGGAGGTCACGCTGCCGGCCGGGCTCGGGGTCAGCTCCGGCGGCGGGGCGGCGCAGAAGAAGACGCCCCGGCGCTCCGGCGGTGGTGGCGGCGCGGCGGCCGCATCCGGGGATGCCGTCGCGGCGCCGATGCAGGGCACCATCGTCAAGGTGGCGGTCGCGGACGGTGACACCGTGTCCGAGGGAGACCTGATCGTGGTCCTCGAGGCGATGAAGATGGAGCAGCCGCTGACCGCGCACAAGGCCGGCACCGTGTCCGGCCTGTCCGCCGCGGTGGGCGAGGTCGTCACCGCCGGCACGGTGCTGTGTGAGCTGAAGGACTGATTCCTCAGCTTCGCGGCATCAGCCGACGCGCCGCCTCGGTGAGCGAACCGGACAGCGACGGGTAGATCGAGAAGGTGTGCGCCACCTGGTCGGTGGTGAGCCCGTTCTGGACGGCGAGCGAGACCGACAGGATCAACTCGCTCGCGCGGGGGGCGACGACGACACCGCCGAGAACCTGGCCGGAACCGCGCCGGGCGAACAGCTTCACGAAGCCGTCCTCGAGTCCCTGCATCTTCGACCGCGCGTTGGTCGCCAGCGGCAGCGACACCACGGACGCGGCGACGTCGCCGCGGTCGACCATCGCCTGGGTGACCCCCACGGTGGCGATCTCCGGGTCGGTGAACACGTTGGCCGAGACGGTGGTGAGCCGCAGCGGCGCCACCGCCTCCCCCAGCGCGTGCCACATGGCGATCCGGCCCTGCATCGCCGCCACGCTGGCGAGCATCAGCACCCCGGTACAGTCCCCGGCCGCGTAGACCCCCGGCGCGGTGGTGCGGGAGACCCGATCGGTACGGACGAAACCGCGTTCGTCGGTGTCCACCCCGGCGGCGTGCAGGTGCAGCCCCCCGGTCTGCGGCACCGACCCGACCGCGAGCAGGCAGTGGCTGCCCTCCAGCATCCGGCCGTCGGTCAGCTCCACCCGGACGGCGTCGCCCAGGTTGACCGCGCGGGCCGCGCGTGACCGGCCGACCAGCTCGATGCCGCGCCGGCCGAACACGTCCTCGATCACCCGCGCCGCGTCCGGGTCCTCCCCTGGGAGCACCCGATCGCGGGAAGACACCAGCGACACCGCGCTGCCGAGCGCCCGGAACGCGGACGCGAACTCGGCGCCGGTGACGCCGGAGCCGATCACGACCAAGTGCTCCGGCAACGCCGGCAGGTCGTAGAGCTGGCGCCAGGTCAGGATCCGTTTGCCGTCCACCACGGTCTCCGGCATCGGTCGCGGTGTGGCACCGGTGGCGATCAGCACCACGTCCGCCTCGGTGCCGCCGTGGCCGCCATCGGCCAGGTCGATCGCCAGCCGGGTCGGCGCGACGAAGCGGGCACTGCCTCGCACCACGTCGACGCCGGCCTCCGCGAGCCCGGTCGCGATGTCCGCGGACTGGGCGGCTGCCAGCTCCTGCACCCGCGCGAAGACGGCCGGGGTGTCCAGCCGCACCACGTCCGGCGGGCTGACCGGTGACTCGTCGTCCCAGGAAGCGACGTGCGCGCGCCCGTCGTCGTCGTAGAGGCGGACACCCAGCGTCCCGGCGCCGGCGACGTGCGTCATCACGTCGGACGTCGCGATCAGCGTCTTGGACGGCACGCAGTCACTCAGCACGCAGGCGCCGCCGATGCCGTCCCGGTCGACCAGGGTGACCTGCGCGCCTAGCTGCGCCGCGACCAGCGCCGCCTCGTAGCCGGCGGGGCCACCCCCGACGATCGCGACACGTTGCGACACACTCACCGTCCTCGTTTCCTCTCCGGACCCAGTCTCCCATCCGCACAGATACGCTGCGATCGTGCTGCTCTATGCCGCGTACGGGCTCGACCTGGACCCGTCGGCGATGGGAACGCGGTGCCCGTCGTCGCCCGTGCGCGGGCCCGGCTGGCTCACCGGCTGGCGGCTGACGTTCGGCGGCGAGGACCGGATGCCCGGCTCGGACGACGGGGCGCTGGCGACGATCGTGCAGGACCCGGGCGCGAGCGTCTACGTACTGCTCTACGACGTGAGCGACCTGGACGCAGCGGCGCTACGGATCTGGGACCAGGACGTCTACCGCACCCTCAAGGTGCGGGTGGAGACGCTCGAAGGCAGCGTGATGGCGTGGACCTTCGTGCTCGACGCGTACGAGGGCGGGCTGCCCGGAGCCCGGTATCTCGGTGGCCTCGCGGACGCCGCCGAGGCGGCCGGCGCCCCGGCCGACTACGTGCACGACCTGCGGCAACGCCCCTGCCGCAGCAACGACTGACGAGCGGCGTCCGCGCCCGGGATCAGTCGCCGCGGTCGTCCTTGTCGGTCACCGTGTCCGCCACCACGGGCACCGGCCGGGACGGTCCTTGCTGCGACCAGCCGGTCGTAATGGTGCGGGCCTTGTGGAACCGGTCCACGTCGCTCAGCGAGCTGCCCCGCCGACCGGACGCCCAGATGGCCACCAGTCCCACCAGGATGACGATCACCGCAATCGCGAGCACATACAGCACCCGGGTGCGTTACCCGTCTGGGGCGATCAGAAAACGTCGGTCGGTCGGTAGGTTCCCCAGACCTTGCGCAGCACGTCGGACACCTCGCCGACGGTGGCTCGGGCACGCAGCGCCTCGCGCATCGGATAGAGGCAGTTGTTGGCCGGACCGCTGCCTTCCGCGGCGGCGGCGAGATCCGCGAGGTGCTCGTCGACGGCGGCCTGGTCCCGGGAGGCGCGCAGCTGCTCGAGCCGGGCCCGCTGGTCCGCCTCGATACTCGGGTCCACCCGCAGCGGCTCGTAGTGCTCCTCGGCGTCCGCCACGAACCTGTTCAGGCCGACCACGGTGCGGCTGCCGTCCTCGATCGACTGCGCGATCGCGTACGCGCTCTTCTCGATCTCGCTCTTCTGGAAGCCCTGCTCGATCGCGGCGACGGCACCACCGCGATCGGCGACCTGCTGCATCAACGCGCGCGCCGCCCCCTCGACCTCGTCGGTCATCGCCTCGACCGCGTACGACCCGGCGAACGGGTCCACCGTCGCGGTGACGTCCGTCTCGTAGGCGAGCACCTGCTGGGTGCGCAAGGCGAGCGTGGCGGCCTTCACGGTCGGCAGCGCGATCGCCTCGTCGAACGAGTTGGTGTGCAGCGACTGGGTACCGCCGAGCACGGCGGCGAGGCCCTGTACCGCGACCCGGACCAGGTTCACCTCCGGCTGCTGCGCGGTGAGCTGCACGCCGGCGGTCTGGGTGTGGAAGCGCAGCATCTGCGACTTCGGGTTCGTCGCCCCGAAGGTGTTGCGCATCACGTCGGACCAGATCCGGCGGGCGGCACGGAACTTGGCCACCTCCTCCAGCAGGGTGGTGCGCGAGACGAAGAAGAACGCCAGCCGCGGCGCGAAGTCGTCCACGTCCTGACCGGAGTCGATCGCCGCCTGCACGTACGCGATGCCGTCGGCGAGGGTGAACGCGATCTCCTGCGCGGGCGTGGCGCCGGCCTCGGCCATGTGGTAGCCGGAGATCGAGATCGTGTTCCACTTCGGGATCTCGGTCTTGCAGTAGCTGAAGATGTCGGTGATCAGCCGCAACGAGTGCGCCGGCGGGTAGATGTAGGTGCCCCGGGCGATGTACTCCTTGAGCACGTCGTTCTGGATGGTGCCGGTGAGCTTGTCCGCGCTGATGCCCGCTTCCTCGGCGGCGATCTGGTACAGCAGCAGCAGCACGCTGGCCGGCGCGTTGATGGTCATCGAGGTGGACACGGCGTCCAGCGGGATGCCGTCGAACAGCACCTTCATGTCCTCGATGGAGTCGATCGCCACGCCGACCTTGCCGACCTCGCCGGCGGCCAGCGCCGCGTCCGAATCCATCCCCATCTGGGTGGGCAGGTCGAAGGCCACCGACAACCCGCCGGTGCCCTGCGCGACCAGGTGCCGATACCGCTCGTTCGACTCCTTCGCGGTGCCGAACCCGGCGTACTGCCGCATCGTCCACGGGCGGCCGGTGTACATGCTCGCGTACACGCCACGGGTGAACGGGTACGCGCCCGGCTCCCCGACCCGCGCGGCGGCGTCGGGACCGACGTCGTCCGGGCCGTACAGCGGCTTGATGGGCAGACCCGACTCGGTGAACCGCTCGCTCATGCATGCAGGGTACGGCGCGCCGCCGCGCACCCGGCAGCGGGGCTTACGCTGCCGCGGTGCAGGTCCAGCAGCTGCGGTACGTCGTCGCCGTCGCGGAGGAGCGTCACTTCACCCGCGCTGCCGCGCGGCTGCACGTGGCACAGCCGTCGCTGTCGAACCAGGTCCGCGCGCTGGAGACCGAACTCGGCGCGCCGCTGTTCGACCGGTCCCGGCGCCGGGTGGTGCTCACCCCCGCGGGCGAGGCGTTCCTGCCCTGGGCCCGGCAGGCGCTGGCGGACTGCGAGGCCGGCCGGGAGGTGGTGCGGGAGCTGCTCGGGTTGCAGCGGGGCCGGCTGTCCATCGGCGCGACGCCGAGCCTGACCACCGGACTGCTGCCGACGCTGCTGGCCGACTTCCACGAGCGGTATCCGGGGGTGGAGTTGCGGCTGCGCCAGGCCGGTTCCCGCGAGCTCGTCGACAGCGTCGACGCCGGCGAGCTGGACCTGGCGCTGGTGATCCTGCCGGTGCGCTCGCCCCGGGTGACCGCCCGCGCGCTGGCCGAGGACGAACTGGTGCTCGCGGTGGCCGAGACGCACCCGCTCGCGCACCGCACCAGCATCGCGATCACCGACCTGCGGGGCGTGCCGCTGGTCGGCTTCCGGGAGGGCTACGACCTGCGGGAGACGACCTTCGAGGCATGCCGGAGCGCCGGGTTCGAACCGACGCTGGCGCTGGAGGGCGGCGAGATGGACGGCGTGCTGGCGCTCGCCGAGGCCGGTCTCGGCGGTGCCGTGGTGCCGATGACCGCGCTCGGCAGCACCACGGCGCTGCGCGCGATCCGGTTCGGCCGCGGGATGCCGCGACGAACGGTGGGCCTGGCCCGCTGCACCGATCGGCCGCAGTCCCAGGCAGCGGCAGCGTTCGAACGGGCCGTGCTCAGCGCTTTGACGGCGGACGGAAGCTAAGCTCGCCGCGATGACTTCACGACGCCGGTTCGACCGTGCCCGCGCCGCTCTCGCCGCTGCCTCCGCTGTCGCCGCGATCCCGATCCTGGTCGGCCCGACCGTGCTCGGCGCTGTCCTCGCCGGCCCAGCCGTCGCGGCCCCGAGGGAGTCCGCCGCTCCGATCGGCGGCCCCGAGCTCGGCAGCGCCGGGCTCATCGTGCACCCGACCGCCGACGTACCGGTGCCACCACAGGTGGACGCGAGCGGCTGGCTCGTCGCCGACCTCGACACCGGCGCGGTGCTGGCCGCCCAGGACCCGCACGGCCGGTACGCCCCCGCGAGCACGCTCAAGGTGCTCACCGCGCTGGTCGCCATCCCGCGGCTGGACCCGGCCGGGACGGTGACGGCCACCTCCGAGCAGGTCGACGTCGATGGCACCAAGGTCGGGATCGTGCCGGGGCACGCGTACACGGTGAGCATGCTGCTGCACGGCCTGCTGATGGTCTCCGGCAACGACGCGGCTCGGGTAGTGGCCGGCGCGCTGGGCGGCAACGACGTGGTGCAGGGCTTGATGAACGGAGAGGCCGAGCACCTGCAGGCGCTGGACACGCACGCCGGGTCCGTCACCGGTTTGGACGCGCCCGGCCAGACGTCGTCCGCGTACGACCTGGCGCTGCTGGCCCGCGCGGCGCTGAAGCTGCCGGCGTTCGCCGAGGCCGTCGCCACCCCCACCTACGAGTTCTCCGGTGCCGGGGTGGCGCCGTTCCAGATCAGTAACCACAACCCGCTGCTCGGCCACTACGCCGGCACCTACGGGGTGAAGAACGGTTACACGAACGCCGCGCAGGCCTCCTTCATCGGGGCCGCCGA
>DASZVT010000018.1:0-4128 GCA_035546915.1 Mycobacteriales bacterium
GGACAGCATCGGCGCCAAGTACCTGGCCCGTAACGTGTCCGTCCTGGCACCCGGAGGGCGACTCGTGGTGATCGGCATGCAGGGCGGCACCAAGGCGGAGCTGAACCTCGGTGCGCTGCTGGCCAAGCGGGGCACGATCCACGCCACGTCGCTACGCGGGCGGTCGAATGCGGACAAGGCCGAGATCTGCGCCTCGGTAGCGGGATTCGTCTGGCCGTTGGTCGACGCGGGTCGGATCCGGCCGGTCATCGACCGGGTGCTGCCGCTGCCCGACGTTGCCGAAGCACACCGGACGGTGGAGGCGAGCACGCACGTCGGGAAGGTGCTTCTCACCGTGCCCGATCCAATGGGCGAACCCACCGATCCCGGCGAGCAGGAGAGGATGACCTCATGACCCAGCAACCACACATCGTCATCGGGCCGGACGGCCAGCCGGTGGATCCGCAGCAGCTCGCGGCAGCACAGCAGGAGGCTGGTCAGGAGGGCGAGGAATCGCCACTGGCCCGGATGGTGTCGTCCCCGGACAAGGTGATGCGGATCGGCAACATGATCAAGCAGTTGCTGGAGGAGGTCCGAGCGGCGCCCCTGGACGAGGCGAGCCGACTGCGGTTGAAGGAGATCCAGGAGCGCTCGATCCAGGAGCTCTCCGACGGGCTCGCCCCAGAGCTGCAGGACGAGCTGGCGCGGATCACACTGCCGTTCGGCGACGACTCGACGCCGTCGGACGCCGAGCTGCGGATCGCGCAGGCCCAACTGGTCGGCTGGCTGGAGGGCGTATTCCACGGTATCCAGACGACGCTGTTCGCTCAGCAGATGGCGGCGCAGGCGCAGCTGCAGCAGATGCGCGGCCGAGCGCTGCCCCGCGGGACCGGTGGACCGGACCTGAGCGGCGGCACCGGCCAGTACCTGTAGCGGCGCGCCCGATCCCCCCGATCCAGCCCCCGCCCCACCGTTTGTGCGACATGGGCGTTGCCGGGGCAGCGCTCATGTCGCACAAACGGCTACGTGCGCCGTTGACGAACGCGGCCGTGACGCGCTGTGCTCGTGCCGGGACTCATGCCGGGGTGAGGACCTCGCGGCCGCCGACGAACGGGCGCAGCGCGGCGGGCACGTGCACGCTGCCGTCCGGTTGCTGGTGGTTCTCCAGCAACGCGACGATCCACCGAGTGGTCGCCAGCGTGCCGTTGAGTGTCGCGACCGGCTGCGGCTTGCCGTCGGCGTCCCGGTAGCGCACGTTCAGCCGCCGCGCCTGGTACGTGGTGCAGTTCGAGGTCGACGTGACCTCCCGGTAAGTCTGCTGGGTCGGCACCCAGGCCTCGCAGTCGTACTTGCGTGCGGCGGAGGTACCCAGATCGCCTGCGGCCACGTCGATCACGCGATACGGCAGTTCGACCTTGGCGAGCATCTCCTCCTCCCAGGCCAGCAGTCGCAGGTGCTCGTCGTGCGCAGCCGACGGCTCCGCGTAGACGAACATCTCGACCTTGTTGAACTGGTGCACCCGGACGATCCCGCGGGTGTCCTTGCCGTACGACCCGGCCTCCCGGCGGAAGCAAGAGGACCAGCCGGCGTAACGCAGTGGACCTTCGGACAGGTCCACGACCTCGTCCGCGTGGTACGCCGCGAGCGGCACCTCCGAGGTGCCGACCAGGAACAGGTCGTCCGCCTCGAGCCGGTACACCTCGCTGGCATGAGCGCCGAGGAACCCGGTCCCCTCCATCGTCTTCGGGGTCACCAGCACCGGGGTGATCACCGGAATGAAGCCGTACGAGACAGCCTGCGCTATGGCCATGTTCAGCAGCCCCAGCTCCAGCAGCGCACCGACGCCGGTGAGGAAGTAGAACCGGGCGCCGGACACCTTCGCGCCGCGCGCGGTGTCGATCGCGCGCAGCCGCTCACCGAGCTCCACGTGGTCCAGCGGGTCGAATTCGAACGCCGGGGTCCGGCCCACCTCGCGCAGCGTGACGAAATCCTGCTCGCCGCCCGGCGGGGCGCCCACCTCGACCAGGTTGGGGAACAGCAGGTGCGCGGCGCGCAGCGCGGCCTCGGCTTCGGTCTGCGCCGCCTCAGCGGCCTTGACCTCGGCGCTGAGTTCCTTGGCGCGCGCCAGCATCGCCGGGCGTTCCTCGGCGCTCGCGGTCCGGACCTGAGCGCTGATCGTCTTCTGCTCGGCGCGCAGACTGTCGCCCTCGGTCACTGCGGCCCGGCGGCTGGAGTCCGCGGCGAGCAGCGCGTCCACTGCGGCCGGATCCTCACCCCGGGATCGCTGGCTCTCCCGGAACGCGTCGGGGTCGGTTCGCAGCGCCCGGAGATCGATCACGGGGGAAGTTTACGTAACCGACGCAGAACCGCCCCAGGCGCCGACGATCCGCGCCAGCGGGCCTCGCTCTGCGTCGGTCTACCGGCCCGGCTCCCCGCGGCGCAGCGCCGCGAGCCACTCGGCCGCGGCGGTGAAGTCGGCGTCGCTCATCCCGCGCGCCGGCGCGGCCGCCCCCCCGTCCGCCCGGGGGTAGGAGCCCAGAAAGCGCACCTCCGAACACACCCGGGCCAGCGCGGTCATCGTCTCCCCCACCCGCGCATCCGCGATGTGTCCGTCACAGTCGAGTGAGAAGCAGTAACGGCCGAGGCCTCCCCCGGTGGGGCGCGACTCGAGCCGGGTGAGGTTCACCCCGCGGACCGCGAACTCGGTCAGCATCGCGAGCAGCGACCCCGGGTGGTCGTCACGCTCGTACAGCACCAACGTGGTCCGATCGATCCCGGTCGGGACGGTGACCTCACCGGGTCGCGCGACGACCACGAACCGGGTGACCGCGCCGGTGCTGTCCTCGACTCCGTCGGCGAGCACCGCCAGCCCGTACAGCTCAGCCGCCGCCGGGGCGCACACCGCCGCGTCGTACACCTCGGCCCGGACCTCCTGCGCCGCAGTGGAGGTGGAGGCGGTGAGCACCACGCCCGCGCCGGGCAATTCGCGCGCCAGCCAACCGCGGCACTGTGCCTCGGCGTGCGGGTGGGTGGCGACGGTCCGTACCTGGTCGGCGGTCGTTCCTGCTCGGACCGCGAGCACGAAATGCACCGGCAGCAGTACCTCGCCACGGATCTGCAGTGGCGGCCGGGACAGGTCGCCGAGGCCGTCCAGGGTCGCCGCGACGCCACCTTCGATGCTGTTCTCGAACGGGACCAGCGCGGCGGCAATGGACCCGGCCCGGACCGCTGCCAGTGCCTGCGGCACCGACGCCATCGGCTCGGGCTCGCCGAAGTCCGGCCGGGTCAGCACCGCTTGATGCGCGAACGATCCGGGTGGCCCGAGGTAGCCGATTGTTGCGTCGCTCATGCGGATGGCTGCTTTCCGGCTCGCCGTGCGCCCCGCTGGCCCGGAGTGGCGCGGTAGGCGTAGCCGATGGCCTGCTCCTCCTCCGGGGACAGCGGCAGCTCGCAGCGGGCCGCCTTGATCCCCTTCGCGTACGAGCGCGTCTCACTGCGCGCGTGGATCGATGTGAAGACCAGGCCGTCTCCGCTGTCGTCGAGCATCGCGGCGGAGAAGGACAACCGGCCACCCATGTCGTCGAACGCGTCGTAGCGCACCACCGCGACGTGCCGGATGGCGTCGGCGAGATCCTCCCGCGCCGCCGACAGTTCCACCCGCATCCCCGCGACCTCGCCGCGCAGCGACCCCACGTCGTCGCTGGTGCGCGACACGGCCCCGAGCAGATCACCGGCCGACACGTCCCGCGCCACTCCCGCGTACGCGCGCCGCAATCGGCGTAGCCGCCACCCCGCACCGGCCCCGACGCCGAGACCGGCCAGCCCGAGGGCTGCTCCCGCGATAGCTACGTATTGGGTGACATCAGCGTCCAGGAGCACGGGCCGAGTCTACGGACGCGGCCGGCGCGGCGCGCCTGACCGCACCCGGAGCAAGAGCACGGCCAACGCCATCGAGATGCCGAGGGTGGACACCAGCACCGTCCGCATCGGACCGAGGGCGGTCATGTTCCCGTCGAGCAGTTGATGGTTCCAGATGTTGGCCCAGTTGGTGAAGCCGAGACCGCCCAGCAGGATCGCCGGCACCCAGCGGTGATCGCGGGCCAGCGCGATCACCAGCGGGATCATGAAGACGAAGTGGTGGATCCATGC
>DASZVT010000019.1:0-9246 GCA_035546915.1 Mycobacteriales bacterium
CCGCGACGTTCATGATGGGCACCGGCGAGACGAACGCGGAGCGGATCGAGCACCTGAAGATGGTGCGGGACGTGCAGGACCGCACCGGTGGCTTCCGCTCCTTCATCCCGTGGACGTACCAGCCCGAGAACAACCACCTCAAGGGCAGGACGCAGGCGACCACGCTGGAGTACCTCCGGCTGGTCGCGGTCGCCCGGTTGTTCTTCGACAACGTGGCGCACCTGCAGGGCTCCTGGCTCACCACCGGCAAAGAGGTCGGTCAGCTGACGCTGCACCTCGGCGCCGACGACCTGGGATCGGTCATGCTCGAGGAGAATGTCGTCTCGTCGGCAGGTGCCCGGCACCGCACCAACCGCAGTGAGCTGATCCATCTCATCCGGACCGCTGGCCGGACCCCGGCGCAGCGGGACACTCTGTACCACCACCTCGTGGTGCACTCCGACCCCGCCGACGACCCGACGGACGACCGGGTCGCCAGCCACTTCTCCTCGACCGCGCTGGACCTCAGCCCCGCCTGACCGGGGCGGTGCGGGAGGATGACCGGCGTGACGACCGCCGGCACGACGACCGTGCACCGGGCGCCCTGGGTGCTGCCGATCGCCGCGGCGCCGGTCCCGGCTGGCGAGGTCGCGGTGCGCGACGGCCGGATCGTCGCGGTCGGGCGTGAGTTGGAGCGCCGCCCGGAGGTGGCGGACGCCGGCCCGGTCGTCGTGGTCGAGCATGACGGAGTGCTGATGCCGGGGCTGGTGAACGCGCACGCGCACCTGCAGTACGGCCCGGCTTTCGCGGACCTCGCGACCGGTGCCCTGCCGTTCCCGGAGTGGATCGGTCTGATGATGCAACGGCGCCAGCGGCTCGACGACGATGCCTGGCTCGACCAAGCGCAGCGCAGCGCGCGGCACGCCCTCGAAACCGGAACCACAGCGGTGGCCGACGTCGTCACGAATGCCGCGGCGGCGCCGGGGCGCGGCGCCCTGCGCGGCATCGCTTATCTGGAGGCGGTCGGTGCCGACGACGTCGTCTGGGCGGAGCGGGAGAGCCCGCGTATCACCGCTGCGCTGCAGTCGCTGGGCGGGGCGGACCAGGCTGGTGCCCTGATCGGGCTGAGCCCGCACACCCTCTACACATTGGGGACCGAGGTGTTCCGGGCGGTCATCGCGCTGGCACGTGAGCGCCAGGTGCGGCTGCACCCGCACCTGGCCGAGACCGAAGGGGAGAGCGCGTACGTCCGCAACGGCACCGGGCCGCTGGCGGACGCGGTACGGGCCATGGGACTGAGCATGGAACTGCTCGATCACGGCGCCGGCTGCTCCCCGACCGGGCTGCTCGCCCGACTCGGGGGGCTCGGCCCGGATGTCCACGTCGCGCACGGCATTCACGTCGACGCCGCGGACCGGAACCTACTGCGGCGCAATGGGACCACGGTTGCATTGTGTGTGCGCAGCAACGCGGTACTGGGCGCCGGTGAGGCCCCGGTGGCGGCATATCGCAACGATGGCAACCCGGTCGGGGTGGGCACCGACTCGCTCGCCTCGGCCCCCGACCTGGACATGCTCGCTGAACTCCGCGCGCTGCGCGACGTCGCGCTGCGGCAGGGATCGGACCCCGAAGGCCTGGCGGCGTGGCTGGTGCACGCGGCTACTACGGGGGGCGCGGCCGCGATGGGCATGCAGCAGGAGATCGGCGTGTTGCGGCGCGGAGCGCGTGCCGACCTGGTCGTGGTGCAGGGCGAGCCGGCCGTGGATCCGTATCAGACGGTGCTGTCCGGTCGCGCCCGTACCACCTATCTGGCCGGCGAACTGGTGGCCGGATGAGCCGGGCCGGCCTGGACAAGCAGCCCCGCGAGGTTGCGGCCATGTTCGACGCCGTCGCACGCCGTTACGACCTGACCAACGACGTGCTGTCGGCGGGCCAAGCGCGCCGCTGGCGTCGGCAGGTGGCTCGGACTGTGGCGGCGCGACCGGGGGAGCGTGTGCTCGACCTCGCCGCCGGCACCGGGACCAGCAGTGTGCCGTTTCGCGACGCAGGTGCGTACGTCCAGCCGGTCGACTTCTCCCTCGGCATGCTGCGTACCGGCCGGAAGCGGCTGCCGTCGTTGCCGTTCTGCGCCGGCGATGCGCTCGCATTGCCCTTCGCGGACGCGAGCTTCGACGCGGTGACGATCTCCTTCGGCCTGCGGAACGTGCGGGACACCGGTGCCGCGCTCGCGGAGATGGCGCGGGTCGCGAGGCCTGACGGCCGGCTGGTGGTCTGCGAGTTCAGCCACCCGGTGTGGCGGCCGGTGCGCACGGTGTACGTCAACTACCTGATGCGGGCACTGCCGAAGGTCGCCGCGGCGGTTTCCAGCGATCCCGACTCGTACGTCTATCTGGCCGAGTCGATCCGAGCGTGGCCGGACCAATCGGCGCTCGCAGCACTGATCCAGGACCACGGTTGGCAACGGGCCGGTTGGCAGAACCTCTCCGGCGGCATCGTCGCGTTGCACCATGCGCGGCGCGCCGACAGCGGATGAAGGCGCCTTAAGCCAACGAACAGGATTGCGGCGCCGTTCCCCCCACAGTGCGCCAGTTCCCCGCTCCGCTCGTAGACTGCCGTCGTAGGCTTCGTGAAGTCGTTCACAAGATCTGGGCTGGGAGTTTGATGTCCACCGCTGCGCGCGACGCCGATGTCATCGTCGTCGGTGCCGGACCCGGCGGCAGCGCCGCTGCGTACCACCTCGCGCAGGCCGGCTGGAACGTCGCCCTGGTGGAGAAGACCGCGTTCCCGCGCGAGAAGGTCTGCGGTGACGGCCTGACGCCGCGGGCGGTCAAGAGCTTGATCGCAATGGGCGTCGACACTTCCCCGGCCGCGGGGTGGATCCGCAACCGGGGCCTGCGGATCTACGGGGGCGGCGTCCGGCTGGAACTGCCATGGCCCCAGTTGGCCAGTTACCCCGACTACGGCCTGGTCCGGCCCCGGCTCGACCTCGATCAGCTACTCGCACAGCAGGCGGTCAAGGCCGGCGCGGCGCTGCACGAATCGACCACCGTCACCGGTCCGCTGCTCGACGAGCGCACGGACCGGGTCGTCGGTGTCCGCACCAAGGACGGTCGCACTCTCCGCGCCCCGCTCACCATCGCCGCGGACGGTGTCTCCGGACGGCTCGGCCTCGCGGTCGGGATCCGTCGCCGTGCGGACCGGCCGATGGGGGTGGCCGCTCGTCGGTACTTCACCAGCCCGCGGACGAACGACGACCACCTCGAGTCCTGGCTGGAATTGCGCGACCGTGACGGCCGGCTGTTGCCCGGGTACGGCTGGATCTTCGGGGTCGGCGACGGCACCAGCAACATAGGGCTCGGGATCCTCAACACCACGGACGCGTTCGGCAACACCGACTACCGCGCGCTGCTGGACAGCTGGCTGTCCACCTTGCCGCCGGAGTGGCAGTTCACCGAGGAGCACGCGACCGGCCCGGTACGCAGCGGCGCGCTGCCGATGGGCTTCAACCGCAGCCCGCACTACGCCGGTGGCCTGCTGCTCGTCGGAGACGCGGGAGGTGCGGTCAACCCCTTCAACGGCGAGGGCATCGCGTACGCGATGGAGTCCGGCCAGCTTGCGGCCGAGGTAGTGGCGCAGGCCCTGGCCCGGCCCGAAGGTGTCAGCCGGGAGCGGGCACTGGCGGCCTACCCGCAGCGGATGAAGGACGCCTACGGCGGCTACTACACCCTGGGTCGTGTCTTCGTCGGCGCCATTGGGCATCCGCAGGTGATGCGGCTGGCGACCCAGTACGGCCTCAAGCGGCCGACACTGATGCGCTTCACCCTGAAGCTGCTGGCGAACCTCACCGACCCACACGGCGGCGACGCGATGGACCGGGTGATCAACGGTTTGAGTCGATTGGTGCCCGCCGCATGATCGCGCGACGGACGTCGTTAGGCTGCAACGCGGCTTGCACGAATGGAGAGGAGAACAGCCGATGGTGACGATGTACGTCCCGATCGTCGTGCTGTTCGTGGTGGCGGCCGGTTTCGCGGCCGGATCGGTGCTGCTTGCGGCGCTGGTCGGGCCGCGTCGGTACAACCGGGCGAAGCTGGACGCCTATGAGTGCGGTATCGAGCCGTCGCCGCACACCGGGAGTGGGCGGTTCCCGGTGAAGTACTACATCACCGCGATGCTGTTCATCGTCTTCGACATCGAGATCATTTTCCTGTATCCGTGGGCGGTCTCACTCGACCACCTCGGCGTCTTCGGCCTGATCGAGATGATTTTGTTCGTCCTCACGGTCTTCGTCGCCTACGCCTACGTCTGGCGCAAGGGAGGTCTCGAATGGGACTAGAGGAGAAGCTCCCGTCGGGGATCTTGCTGACCAGCCTGGAGAAGTTCGTCAACTGGAGCCGGGCCTCCTCGTTGTGGCCGATGACCTTCGGGCTGGCCTGCTGCGCGATCGAGATGATGGCGGTCGGTGGTCCGCGGTACGACCTCGCGCGGTTCGGGATGGAGCGCTTCAGCGCCACCCCACGCCAGGCGGACCTGATGATCGTCGCGGGCCGGGTGAGCCAGAAGATGGCCCCGGTGCTGCGGCAGCTGTACGACCAGATGCCGAATCCGAAATGGGTCATCTCGATGGGCGTCTGTGCCTCCAGCGGCGGCATGTTCAACAACTACGCCATCGTGCAGGGCGTCGACCACGTGGTGCCGGTAGACATGTACCTGCCGGGCTGTCCGCCGCGTCCGGAGATGCTGATGGACGCGATCCTGCGGCTGCACGAGAAGATCCGGCACGAGAAGCTGGACGCACGCACCACCCTCGCCGCCGAGGCGCAGCAGCGCCGGGCCGAGCGTGAACTGGAGCGGGCCAAGGCGCTCGGCCTGCCGACCGTCGGCGCCGACCCGGGTGGCGCGGCCGCGTACGGCAACGGCACCGCGCTGCAGATCGCGAAGCACTGATGGCCGACCAGACACCGGACGAGAAGCCGCAGCCGGACGCCGCTGACCTGCCGACCGCGTCCGCCGCGGTCGCGGCGGAAACCGCGGCGGCCCAGGACACCGAGGGGCCGTCCACCGAGATCGACGCGGTCCGCCCGGCGGAACCAGCGCCGGTGTACCGGACCGGCATGTTCGGTGTCCGCGGGTCGGGGGACACCTCCGGCTACGGCGGTCTGCAGCGACGGGTGCCGGTGCAGCCGGGCGCGGTCAAGCCGTACGGCGGTTATTTCGATGACGTCGACGCGGCACTCGCGCAGGCCTGGCCGGGTTACCGCGACGTGGTCGAGAAGGTAGTCGTTCACCGTGGCGAGATGACGATCCACGTCGCCCGGGCGGGACTGCTGCAGTTCCTGCAGACACTGCGCGACGACCCCGATCTGCGTTTCGAACTGCTCTCCGCCGTCTCCGGCGTGCACTATCCCGACGATCCCACCGGCCGTCCGCTGCACTCGGTCTATCACCTGACCTCGCTGACTTACCGCCGCCGGATCCGGGTCGAGGTCTCGGTGCCGGACGAGGATCCGCACGTGCCCAGCGCGGTGGCCGTCTACCCGACCGCGGACTGGCAGGAGCGGGAGACCTGGGACCTGATGGGGATCGTGTACGACGGTCATCCCGCGCTGACCCGGATCCTCATGCCGGACGACTGGGTCGGCCACCCGCAGCGCAAGGACTACCCGCTCGGCGGCATCCCGGTCGAGTACAAGGGCGCCAGCATCCCGCCGCCCGACGAGCGGAGGTCCTACTCATGACTGTGCTTCCCGTCGTCCTCTCCGCTCCGGGCCTCGCCTGCGGCCCGTGTTCTCGCTTCGAGGCCGCCTCATGACAAGTACGCCAAGCAGTCCTACGGAATCGCCGTACACCGAGTCCACCGAGGGGCGCGTCTACACCGTCACCGGTGGTGACTGGGACGACGTCGTCACCAGTGGCGCGGCCGGCGAAGAGCGCATCGTCGTCAACATGGGCCCGCAGCACCCGTCCACCCACGGGGTGCTGCGGCTGGTGCTGGAGCTCGAGGGCGAACTGGTCACCGATGCCCGCGTAGTCATCGGTTACTTGCACACCGGTATCGAGAAGAACTGCGAGTACCGCACGTGGACCCAGGGCACCACGTTCGTCACCCGCGCCGACTACCTCTCCCCGCTCTTCAATGAAACGGCGTACTGCCTGTCGGTGGAACGGCTGCTGGACGCGCAGGTGCCGGAGCGGGCGCAGGTCATCCGGGTCCTGATGATGGAACTCAATCGCATCTCCTCGCACCTGGTGTGGATCGCCACCACCGGAATGGAGCTGGGCGCTATCTCGATGATGTTGTACGGGTTCCGGGAGCGTGAGCAGATCCTGGACATCTTCGAGATGGTCACCGGGCTGCGGATGAACCACGCGTACATCCGTCCGGGCGGCGTTTCGCAGGATCTCCCGCCCGGCGCGGTGGAGAAGATCCGTGAGCTGCTGGTCGACCTGCCCAAGGCGCTGGATGGTTACGACCGGCTGCTGACCGGTCAGCCGATCTGGCAGCAGCGACAGAAGAACATCGGCGTGCTGGACGGCCCGGGCTGCCTCGCGCTCGGCGTCACCGGGCCGATGCTGCGCGCCGCGGGGATCGGCTGGGACCTGCGCAAGGAGCAGCCCTACTGCGGGTACGAAGACTACGAGTTCGACGTGATTACCCGGCCGGAGGGCGACTGCTGGGCACGGTACGAGGTCAAGATGGCCGAGATGCGCGAGTCGCTGAAGATCGTCGAGCAGGCGCTCGACAAGCTGCGTCCCGGACCGATCATGGTCGCCGACAAGAAGATCGCCTGGCCCGCGCAGCTGGCGCTCGGCAGCGACGGTCTCGGTAACTCGCTGGACCACGTGAAGAAGATCATGGGCACCTCGATGGAGGCGCTGATCCACCACTTCAAGCTGGTCACCGAGGGGTTCCGGGTGCCGCCCGGTCAGGCGTATGTGCCGATCGAGGCACCGCGCGGCGAACTCGGCGCACACATCGTGTCCGACGGTGGCACTCGGCCGTTCCGGGTGCACGTGCGGGAGCCCAGTTTCATCAACCTGCAAGCCGTGCCGGCGCTGGTGCAGGGCGGCTACGTCGCCGACGTGGTCTCGTCGCTGTCCAGCCTCGATCCGGTGCTGGGAGGCGTGGACCGATGACCGTCTTCACCGACGCGACCCGGGCAGATGCGGAGGCGATCATCGCCCGCTACCCCGAAGGCCGCGGCCGTAGTGCGCTGCTTCCGATGCTGCATCTGGTGCAGTCGGAGGAGGGCTACGTCAGCCAGCACGGAATCGCGTTCTGTGCGGAAATGCTCGGACTGACGAAGGCCGAGGTCGGCGCCGTCGCGACCTTCTACACGATGTACAAGCGCCGGCCTGTGGGCGACCACATCGTCAGCGTCTGTACCAACGCGCTCTGCGGGATGGTCGGCGGTGACGAGATCTACGCGGCCCTCAAGGGGGAACTCGGCGTCGGTCACAACGAGACGGCGCCGGCGCCGGACCCTGGCGGCGCGAGCCTCACGCTGGAGCACGCCGAGTGCCTGGCAGCCTGCGACTACGCGCCGGTTGTCACGGTCGACTACGAGTACTACGACAAGCAGGACGTCGCCTCGGCCCTGGAACTCGTCCGCGAGCTGCGTGCCGGGCGCAAGCCGCACCCGACCCGCGGTGCGCGGCTGTGCAGCTTCCGGGAGACCGAGCGGCTGCTGGCCGGCTTCCCCGACCCGCGCGAGGGCGTCGTGGACGAGGGCTTGCCGGGTGAGCCGACCCTCGTCGGGCTGCAGTACGCGCAGGGCGGGTCCGCACCGGCCGTCGGGGGGAACGCCTGATGCCGACCACGCCGCAGCTCACCCAGCGCTGGAACAACGAGAAGTCGTGGACCATCGCCTCCTACGAGGGCGCCGACGGTTACGCCGCACTGCGCAAGGCGCTGACGACGATGAGCCCGGACGAGGTCATCGCCGAGGTCAAGGACTCCGGGCTGCGCGGCCGCGGTGGCGCCGGCTTCCCCACCGGTATGAAGTGGAGCTTCATCCCGCAGGGTGATGGCAAGCCGCACTACCTCGTGGTCAACGCCGACGAGTCCGAGCCCGGCACCTGCCGTGACGTGCCGCTGATGCTGGCCGACCCGCACGCGCTGATCGAAGGCATCGTCATCGCCTGCTATGCGGTCCGGGCGGAGCGGGCGTTCATCTATCTGCGCGGCGAGGCCCCGCATGCCGGGCGCCGGCTGCATGCGGCCATCGCGGAGGCGACCGCCGCCGGTTACCTCGGCGACGACATCCTGGGGACGGGGACGAACGTCCAGGTGGTGCTGCACTTCGGCGCGGGTGCCTACATCTGCGGCGAGGAAACGGCGCTGCTGGACTCGCTCGAGGGGTATCGCGGTCAGCCGCGGCTCAAGCCTCCGTTCCCGGCCACGCACGGGCTCTACGGCGCCCCGACGGTGGTCAACAACGTCGGCACCCTCTCGACTGTGCCGAGGGTCATCCTCGGCGGGGCCGAGGCGTTCAAGTCGATCGGCACCGAGAAGTCGTCCGGCACCAGCATCTACAGCCTCTCCGGGCGGGTCGCCCGGCCGGGTCAGTACGAGGCCCCGATGGGCACCACCCTGCGCGAACTGTTGGAGATGGCCGGCGGGATCCGCGAGGGGCACACGCTGAAGTTCTGGACCCCGGGCGGGTCGTCCACCCCGCTTTTCACCGAAGAGCACTTGGACCTGCCGCTGGACTTCGACTCGGTCGCCGCGGCCGGCTCGCTGAACGGCACCAGTGCGATCATGATCTTCGACGACAGCGATTCGGTGGTCGAGGCCACTCTCAAGTGGACCGAGTTCTACGCGCACGAGTCCTGTGGCAAGTGCACGCCCTGCCGCGAGGGCACCTTCTGGATGCAGCAGATCCTGCAGCGCCTGGTGGACGGCAAGGGCACCCGGGAGGACGTCGAGACGCTGCTGGACACCTGCGACAACATCAACGGCCGAGCGTTCTGCGCACTGGGCGACGCGGCCACCTCGCCTGTGGTCAGCTCGATCCAGTACTTCCGGGACGAGTACCTCGCGCTCGTACCGGACGACGACGCCTCGGCGGCCGTCGCGACGTCTGAGGCACGCACCTTGGTGGCGGCCGACTGACCATGACCTCGACCCAGACCCGGACACCGCCCCGGACACCGACACCGATTTCTGCGATCGCCGAGACAGGGGACGCGCACCGATGACCCTCGCTCCGCAGTTGCCCGGGAACCCGCCCGCCGCCGTCGATCTCGTCACCCTGACCATCGACG
>DASZVT010000020.1:0-11866 GCA_035546915.1 Mycobacteriales bacterium
CCTGCAGCGCGGCGATGACGGCGAGCGCCGCGAGCCGGCCGGCGCGTCGCCCGCGATGACCCGGGAGCGCGAGTGCCGCCAGCGCGAACGGCAATCCCACCCCCGTCGCGTAGTGCCCCAGTCCGGTGGCCGCCTGCTGCACCGCTCGGCCGGCGAAGCCGAGCGATGCCCGCGGTGGCAACCCGACCTGTCGCAGCCGGTACGCGGTCGCGGCGACGGTCACGATTCCTGCGCTGGCGGCGATCGGCAGCGATGCAGTGACCGCCGCCAGCGCCCCCAGCGCAGGGAGCGGCGTGGCGCGATACGACGCCAACCGCCCCGGATGCCGCCGCGCCAACGGGCCGGCGGACGACCCGTACCGCAGCCGCCGCCACAGGGCCTGCCCCCACCGGCTCGGTTCGGCGTGCCGGACCACGATCGAGGGGTCGTAGCGCACGTCTCCCCCCGCGTCGGTGAGCCGCCAGACCAGGTCCACGTCCTCCCCGTAACGCAGCCGGTCGTCGAAGGAGCCCACTGCCTCGCGACGGACCAGCAGGCAGGCGGTGGGCAGGTAACCCACCGCGCCACCGGGCCGGACCCGGGCGGGCTGGTCGCCGAGGTCGAGTGGCGATCGGTCGGCGAGATAGCGCGCCAGCACGACTGCCCGGCGGCGAGGTTCGGCTCGCGCCGGCCGGACCCGCGGCGCGGCGGCGACGATATGAGGGTCGTGGAAGTGCGCCGCCAAGCGGGCCAGCGCACCAGGTGGAACGATCACGTCGCTGTCGACGAACGCCACCAGTTCCGTCTCGATCGCGTCGAGGCCGCTGTTGCGCGCCGCCGCCGGGCCGCCCCGCACGGCGCGCAACACCAGGCGTGCGCCGTACTCGGCGCAGATCCGGCGGATCGACTCGAGATCCGGCGACCCGTCGGCGACCACCACCGCCGGTACGTCCAGCGTCGCCAGGCAGCGAGCCAGCGCGTCGATCCGGGCGTGCACCGGGACCAGCGCCGTGATGCTGCCGGCCGCGGCGCCGTCGGCCAGGGAGTGGGCCAGACCGGCCTGGACCAGCCGCCGGGCCACGGTCGCGTCGGCGGCGTCGGTGACCGGAAAGCCGGCCAGCAGCGCGTCGGCCACGGCCGTCCCGCGGCCGGTCAGCCGCAGTAGGCGGGGTGGCACGCCTCCGGTCAGGACGGACCCAGCCCGGCGCGTGCTGCGATCCGGGACCAGGCGAGTACCTCGCGGCAGGGTCAGAGCGCCAGCCCGCCGTCCACCGGGACCACCGCACCGGTCATCCCGGACGAGTCAGGCCCGGCCAGAAAGGCGAGCACGGCGGCCACCTCTGCCGGATCCAGCAGCCTGCCGGCGGGCTGCTGCTGGGCGAACCCCTGTGCTGACGGCAGGCCGTAGAGCGCCGCGGAGGCGGCCAGGATCTCGGTGTCGGTGGACCCGGGACTGACCGCGTTGGCGGTCACCCCGCTGGACCCGAGCTCCACGGCCAGGGCGCGGATCAGCCCGGCGACCCCGGCCTTGGCCGCGCAGTACGCGGCCAGCATCGGCAAGCCCCGAGTGGCCGCCGCGGACGCGACGGCCAGGAACCGTCCGGTCCGCGGCTCCGGACGGCGCAACAGCGCCGGGATCGTCGCGCGCGCCAGTTCGAGCACCGCCCCGAGATCGGTCGAGACGACCGTGTCCAGCGCGGCAGCGTCCATCTCCCACAGCGGTACCCCGCCGGCGACGACGCCCGCGACCGCGATCGCCGCGTCCAACCCGCCGTACTCCTGCTCCGCGCGCCGCACGGCCGCGGCGAGCAGGTCCGGATCGCGGGCGTCTCCGACGACCGTGCATACCGCCCCTAGCTCGGTCAGCGCATCGAGTTCCTCCGGGCGCCCCAGCGGGTACGGCAGCGCCGGGTCATCGGCCGCACGGTCGAGTGCGACCACAGCCCAACCGTCCGCGACCAGCGCGCGCACCGTGGCCGCCCCGATGCCACGGGCCGCCCCGGTCACCAATGCGACCCGACGCCGCTCGGTGCTCATCGCAGCTGCCCGGATAGTGGCCACCTGTCCTCGGCCGCCGCGATCAGATCAGCGGTGAGCCTGCGCCAGAGATCCTCCCCGTGCGCGGCGTCCGCGGCCGCCGGATCGCCGAGCACGCCGTCCGGTGCGATCTCGCGCAGCCGGCCGGCGCGCAGCGCCGGCAGCAGCGTGGCCAGCGGAGCCCGGGCGGCCGGCGCGGGGACCGCCTGCTGCCAGCCTGGAGCCACCAGTGCCGGCGACGTAGCCAGCAGCAGGGAGGTCTCAGTCCGGCCCGCATGCGGGTCGCCGCCCTCGATCCGAGGTGTGAACGACAGCACGTCGTGCCCCTCCTGCTGTAACCGGTTCACTGCCCGGGCCACCGGCGCGGCATTGCCGCCGTGCGCGTTCACGACCACGGTGCGGCGGAACGCGGCCGAACGCACCAGCTCGACCAGAACCAGTACCAGCGCCTCCTGGCCGATCGAGAGGGTGCCGGGAAACGCGTCGTGCTCCCCGGCGGAACCGTAAGCCAGCGCCGGCGCGAGCACCGCGTCCGGCCGGTGCTGCACCAGCCGGCGCGCGAGCTCGCACGCCACGGTCGTGTCGGTGCCCATCGGCAGGTACGGCCCGTGCTGCTCGGTCGAGCCCAGCGGCAGCACCAGTAGCCAAGACGGATCGACGTCCGTCCAGCGCAGCTCGTCCAGCGCGGGTGCTTGCGCCGATCCGCCCGTGGCGCCGGGGACGGGGTACTCGATCACGAGAGGTAACCGCGGGACCGAAGGAAAGCGAAGAGTTCGTCCGCGGCCTCGGCCGCTTCACCGTGCACGACCCTGGGCGGATCATGCACGGTGAGTGCGCCCGACATCTGCACCAGCCGTTCGCGCGCAGACTGCCGCACATCCGGACCAGCCAGCACGCGTGCTCGCGGCCGGTACGCGGCCGACTTCCCGCGCGGGATCGGCCCGGCCGCGGCGATCCGGTGCTCGATCGGGGCCTGCTGCGCGGCGAGGACGGCGCCCAGCCCGGGGCGCCGCGGCGGTACGAGCCCCGCCTCGACCGACAACACGGCCGGCGCGGCCACCTCGAGCAGTTCCTGCCGACCACCGTCGAGTCGGCGCCGAACGGGGAGCGGGCCGACACCAGCGGCCTCGGTTTCGACCGCGCTCAACCCGAGCGCCTGGGCGACGTCGAGTTCGGCCGCGACGAAGGCCGGCACCGATCCGGACCCGCGGTCGAGCGAGTAGTCGCCCGCCCAGACGAACGCGCAGTCGGCGAGCAGCGGAGCCACTGCGGCGGCCACCGCGGCGGATGACGCGTCCGGATCCAGCTCTACCCAGATCGCCCGGTGCGCGCCGGCGGCGAGGGCTTCCCGGAGCACGTCCCGGGCGGCGTCGGTGCCGGCGCTGACCGCAGTCACCTCCCCGCCGGTGCGTAGCGCGAGCTCCAGCGCACACCGATCCGCGGCGGACATGCCTCCGTGCGGGTCACCGCGTACTTCACCGCTGAGTGGGTCGGTGACCGGACGCAGGTCGACCCGCTTGAGCAGGACTCCCGTCCGCACCGACACCATTCGCTTGCCTCTCACGCCTGCCGGAACACGACGCCGTGCCCACCGGTCGGATAGGTCCAGGTGATCGCACCCTGCTCGTTGCACACCATGTAGCAGGTCCCGCACTCGAAGCACTGCTCGTAGTTGAACAGCATCCCGCCGTCGGAGGTCGGCACGAACAGGTCCGCCGGGCAGGCGGTGACGCACGCTTGGGTGGTGCAGCCGCGGCAGGCGTCCCCATCGACAGTGATGTGCGGCGTGCCGGACACCCGGAATTCGACGGTATCCATCCGGTCCTGGAAGGCGATCTCCCCGAGCGCGCCCCGCGCGGTCGCGCTCATCAGCCGTACGTCCGCAGACCGGAAATGCCGTCCCGCGCGAGCTCGCGCCACCGCAGCCCACGGCGCTTGATCCCGGCGCGCAGCAGCCTCACGGCACCCTTCTTCGGCTCCGGATTGGTCACCGTGAACATCTCCTCCACCAGGTCGCACGCGAGTTGCGGATAGGCGTTCTGCACTCGGTCGGACAGCACCAGGTGCGGCGCGCGGCGCAGCTTGCGGTGGTCGGGCAGGACGAAACCGGCGTCGAGCCGGCGCCGGTAGCCGGCCAGCCCGCGGGCGGTGGTGTCCCCGGCCGCGACCGCCTCGACTGCAGTCTCCCCCGCGGCCGCGCCTGCGCCTAGCGCGAAGTTCACCCCTTCCAGCCAGATCCCGGCCGCGAGGCACATGGCGGCGGCATCCCCCGCCACCAGCATGCCGTCGGTGCTCAGGCCCGGCATGGTGTCGTACCCGCCCTCCGGGATGGTGTGCGCGGAGTACTCCCGCAGCACCGCGCCGCGCAGATACGGCGCGATTGCTGGGTGTGCCTTCACCCCGGCAATGAGCTCTTCCGGCCGCATCCTCGCCTCCGCCAGTGCCCGGACCGAGACCACGACGCCGACCGCGACCGAATCGAGGTTGGTGTAGAGGAAACCGCCGCCCGGGATACGCCCGGTCACACCCACCATCTCGATGTCTAGCCCGTCCCGGCCGCTGAGCCCGAACCGAGCCTCGACCTGCTCGCGCGGCAACGCCAGCACCTCTTTGGCTCCGAGGGTGATGTTGTCGGCGGAGAAGTCGGCGTAGAGGCCGGCCTCCTTGGCCAGGAACGAGTTCACCCCGTCGCAGGCGATCACCAGCGCAGCTCGCAGCTCGCCGTCCGGCCGGTCGGTGCGCACGCCGGTGATCCGGCCGGACACGTCACGCAGCAGCCCGGTGACGGTGGTGGAGGTGACCAGCGTGGCTCCGGCGGCCACGGCGTGCTGCGCAAGCCAGCCGTCCAACTCGCTGCGCAGCGCGGTAGCGCCGTTGTACGGCGGACGCCCCCAGGCCTCGGTGCGGTAGTCGATGGTGAGCGCCTGGCTGGGCGTGGCCAGCATGGTCGCGCGGCGGGTAATCCAGCGCTGGATCGGCATCTGTTCCCACCATTGCGGGATCAGTCCGTCGAGCACCCGCGGGTAGACCACACCCCCGTACATGTTCTTCGCGCCCGGGTAGGGGCCACGCACAAGTAGGCACACCCGCAGCCCACCGCGGGCGGCGGTGAGCGCCGCCGCCGACCCCGCCGGCCCGGCCCCGACCACCACCACGTCGAAACCCTCGGCGGCCCCGGGTGCGGGCCGGACGGCGTCAGCCACGGGGGGCCTCCACGGCGGCAGCATCGGCCGGCACCGGGGCCGACAGCCCGAGCCGGTCGGCGAGTTCGCGCAGCAGCGCCGGCGCGTCGGTCACCAGCGCCAGATCGGCCATCGTCATCATCGGGCAGGAGGCGTCCGTATTGACCGCGACCACGGTGTCCGGTTGACCGATGCCGCTGACGTGCTGCACCGCCCCGGAGATGCCCAGCGCGATGTACAGCTCCGGCGAGACCACCACGCCGGTGGTGCCGATCTGCCGCCTCAGCGGCGCCCATCCGGCGTCCGTCACGACCCGGGTAGCGCCGTAGGACGCGCCGAGCGCAAGCGCGACGCGCTCGGTCAACTCCACCCACTGCTCGCCGCCCAGACCGGCGCCGGCTGCCACGATGCGGCGCGCGTCCGCGAGGTCCACCGTCGCCGGGTCCGCGTCCAGCAGGCCGGTGCCACGCGGGTCAGCCGGCGTGTCCGGCACGTCCAGGTCGAGCAAATCCAACTCGGGTCCGGGGGTCGCGGCGACCTCTACGCCGCGTACGCCCGGCTGGAGCGTAGCCACATACGCCGCAGTGGGGTGATGTACCTCAGTGCGCAGGCCGCCGCCGCGGATGACCGTGACACGGTCGGTCTGCACCTGCATGGCGGGCGCATAGAGCGCCCTCCCCAGGCTGGCGGCGAGCCGGGGGGCCAGGTCTCGGCCGTCCGGTGAGGCCGGCAACAGCACCACATCGTGGTCGTGCAGCACACCGGTGAGCGCCGCACTCCACGCTGCGGGCTGGAATCCGGCGGTCTCCCAGCCCTGCACCGCGGTCGCGATCCCGGCGAGCTGGGCGGCGGCCTCGGCAACGCCACTGCCGACCAGGACCGCCCGGCCACCAGCCTCCGCGACCGCCTCGGCACCGCCGAGCGGGAGCGTGCCGGACCGCACCGGGACCACCGCGATCACAGCGCGGCTCCGATCCGCTGTCCCTCGATCACCGCAGCGTGCGCGCGTCTCGGCGCCAAACAGTCGCCCACCCGGTGTATCGCGATCCCAGTACCGGCTAGCTCCGCCCACAGCGCGTCCCGCGGCTTGGCCGGCACGGCCAGGACGACCCAGTCGACCGTACGTTCGCTGCCCACGCCGGTGGTGTGTTCCTGCAACGACACCCGTAGCCGGCCGTCCTCGGCAACGGCGACTTCGGTGACGATCACGTCGGTGGTCTGCAGGATCTTCTTGGCCGCCGCGCGCATCCACCAGGCCTCCATGTCCAGCGTGACGCCGAGGTCCTGCCCGACCACCATTCCCGGCGTGCAGACCTCGACGGTGCAGCCGCGGTCGGCCAGCAGCTCGGCGACACTGGTCGCCTGATGGAACCCGAGCTCGTCGACCACCAGGATGTCACCGCGGACGTCCACCGCTGCGCGGACCACGTCGGTGACGTCCACCACGTGCCCGTTGTCGCCGGCCCACCACGGCCGGTCCGGATCGCTGCCGGTGGCCAGCACCACCACGTCCGGCTGCCGCTCGGCGACCAGCGCGCTGGTGACCGCCGTGCCGCAGTGGATCGGTACGTCCAGCCGGGCGAGTTCGGCCAGCTGGTTGCGCACCAGGTCCCCGAACTCGGCCCGATGCGGGATGCTCGCAGCGAGCCGGACCTGTCCCCCGGTCAGCGGCTCGCTCTCGTACACCTCGACCTGATGCCCGGCCTGCGCGGCAGCGATCGCGGCTTGCATCCCGGCTGGGCCCGCACCCGCGACCAGAACCTGCCGTGGCCTCGCTACCGGCGCGGGCAACGGCACCGCCTCCTTGCCGGTCCGCGGGTTCTCGATGCACCCGAGCCAGCGGTTCAGGCCCATCCGGCCGACGCACTCCTGGTTGCACGACAGGCAGGTGCGGATGGTGGTCGCCAGGCCGGCGCGAGCCTTCGCGGCGAAGAACGCGTCCGCGATCTGGCCGCGGACCACTCCGACCAGGTCGCAGTGCCCATCAGTCAGTGCGCGGTCCGCCTGCAGCGGGTCCTTGAACCGGCCGACACCGATCACCGGCAGCGAGACCGCCTTGCGCATGGCCGAGGCGATCCACAACGCGTACCCGGGCGGCACCGCCATCGACGCCTCGATCATGTGCAGGGTGGCGGTCGCGGTGCCGATCGAGGTGTTCACGTAGTCCACCTGCCCGGTGGCCTCCACCATCGCCGCCACCGCGGTGGCCTCCTCGATGGTGGTGCCGTGGTCGATCAGTTCGTCCCCGCAGAGCCGGACGCCGAGCGCCATCCCGGGACCGATCGCCTCCCGGACGGCACCGACGATCTCCAGCAGGACCCGGGCCCGGTTCGACAGCGACCCGCCATAGGAGTCGGTCCGACGGTTGGTCGCCTCGGACAGGAACCCGCGCACGATCGACGAGTGGCTGCACTGCAGCTCGACGCCGTCGAATCCGCCGGTGCGGCAGTGCGCGGCCACCAGCGCATAGCCCGCGACGATCTCCGCGATCTCGGCGACGGTGACGGCCTTGGGGACCTCACGGAACAGTGGGTCGGGGACCGGGCTGGGCGCCCAGACCGGCAGCCGGGTGTACATGCTCGACGCCTGCCCGCCGTTGTGGTTGATCTGGGCAAAGATCGGCGTTCCGTGCGCATGCACCGCCTCGGTGATGGCCCGATAGCCGGGGATGACGTCCTCGTGAAAGCCGTGGATCAGCTTCTCGTACGGCCAGTCAGTCGGGTGGGTGGAGTGCTCCTCGGTGATGATCAACCCGGCACCGCCGGCCGCCCGTTCGGCGTAGTACGCGGCGTGCTGGGGCGACGGCCGGCCGTTCTCGGCGTAGTTCGTCAGGTGCGCGGAGAACACGATCCGGTTGGCGACGGTGACCGGCCCGATCCGCAGCGGGGTGAACAGGTGCCGGTACGTCGTCCCGCTCATCGCTCCACCGCCAGCGCCGCCCGGCGGCCTTCCAGTACCGCCTCGGCAATCGTCCGCGGCGCGACCGCGTCCCCGGCGACCGCCACCTCACGGCCATCGGCCAGCGACGCATGCGGAAGTGCCGGGCCGGCATCGACGACGAGCGCGGCGGGCACGTTTGTCGTCGCGCCGGTATACCGATCCTCGATGACCACACCCCCGGACGAGGCATCCAAAAGTCTCGACCTCTTATGCAGGGTTACCCCCGCACGCGCCAGACGTCCACTTGCTGCCGCCAGGTCACCGGTACGCGCGAGCTGCGTCCCCACCGTCACGTCTTGGCTGACGAGGTGCGCCTCGATCCCGGCAGCTGCCAGGTTCTCGGCCACGCTGATGCCGACGGGCCCGCCGATCGGATCGTCGATGACGACGATCCCGGCGGGCAGCTCGGCTCCCTCAAGCAGCTGGCGCGCGGTCAGGACCGGCAGCGTACACGTCGGCCGCCACGGCGGGACCGCAGCCACGGAGCCGGTCGCCACGACTACCTGGGTCCCGGCATCGAATGCGGCGTCCAGGTCCGCGGCGGTGGCGAGGCGACCGTGCTCCCGGGTGACCCCGAGGCGGTCGCACTCCTCGACGAGCCACCCGGTCAGCAGCGCGAGTGGGTCGCGCCGAGCTCCCCGGGCCGCGGCGGTGACGGCGCCCCCGGCGGTGTCGGACTGCTCGATCACGCGCACCCGGTGGCCCCTGGCGGCGGCGACGCGCGCCGCTTCGAGCCCGGCCGGACCGGCACCCACGACCAGGAGCTCGCGCACCGGTGCGGCTTGGCCCGCCGGATCCGGGTCGGTGAGTTCGTGGCCCGAGCGCGGTTCCCCGATGCAGCTGACAATCGGGTTGCGGGCATCCCGGACCCGGCAAGTCTGGTTGCACCGGGTGCACGGCCGCGGCCGGCCGCGGGAAGGATCGGCGAGCTTGGCCACGAGGTCGGGGTCCGCGATCTGCGCCCGGGTCATCTCCACGAGGTCGACGCGGCCAAGCGCTGCTTCCGCCATCGTCGGGTCCACGATCGAGCCCTGGGCCGCTACCAGCGTGCTGGCCGGCAGGACGTCCCGGAGCCGGTAAGCCAGCGGGAGCGCGAAGCCCTCATCCACCTGGCTGTCCGGACGGCTGCCGCCCGCGTCGAACGGCCCAGCGCGTACCGCGACGATGTAGTCGACCCCGCCTGCGAGCACCTTCCCGAGCGCCTCGGACGACTCCGGGGTGATGCCCGCCCAGGGGGCGAGCTCGTCACAGGACAGCCGGAGCCCCACGGCGATCCCAGGGCCCGCAACCGCCCGGACGGCAGCCACGACCTCACGGACCAGCCGGGCTCGATCGGTCCCGTAGCCGTCGGCACGCGTGTTCGTCAGACCGGACAGGAACTGCCGGAGCAGGCTGGCCTGGCCCGCCTCGAGCTCGATCCCGTCCATCCCCGCCTGCACGGCGAGCGCGGCGGAGGCGGCGAAGCCGGCCACCAGGGTGTCGATGTCGAGTTGTTCCATCACCATCGGCACCTCGCGGGTGGCCGGGTCAGGGAACCGCGATGGTGCCCACAGCGCGCGCTGGTGATACGCGCTCGAACCCTGTAGTCCACCGTGCCCGAGAGAGGCGATCGCGAGCGCTCCCTGCTCGTGCACCGCGGCCGCGGTATCCGCCCAGCCCCGTCCGCACAGTGCAGCGAGCGGCGCCCGCTCGTACGGCCAGTCGCTGTCGTGCACGCTCGCGGTCTCGGTCACGACGATGCCGCAACCGCCGACGGCCCGGCGGGCGTAGTACGCGACGTGAGCCGCGGACAGTGCCCGGCCGTCGGGTCCGGGAACGCCGAGATTCGTCTCGTGCGGACCGAAGATCACGCGACTCGGAGCCGTACGGCCGGCCAACGTCACCGGCTCGAGCAACCGCATGGTCGCAGAATAACGGCACCGAGTGCCACGTCAACTCGCGGCCGCGGCTCGGTGGTTTGCCACGACTCCGCCTGTCGGCATCCGCGTGGCGCGTTCGCTTTTTTTGGGTGAAAAGCGACAAAAACGGACGAACTTGGCCTTACAGTGATCACCCAGCGCCAAGATCGACTCCGCGTCGTGACGGGTCGCTCCGATTTGGCTGTTCTCGCTGCGCTGCGTGCTTCCCTCAGGAGGGGTTCCACCTTGTCCCGACGCCACGTCCCAGGCCGCCACCGGTCCGCAGCTGCGGTGATCCGGACCGTCAGCAGCGCCGCACGCGGCCCACGGCACGGTGCTCCCGCGTCCGCGGTGCCGGCATCTCTCGGCTCCGGCAAGCTGGGCAGGCGGGGCCGGCCCCGGTGGTCGTGGACCATCGCGGCGTCAACGCTCGCCCTGATCGCCGGCGCGCTGGTCACCGTTGGGGCCACCGGCACGGCGCAGGCCGCACCGGGCAGTCCGCAAACCCCGGGTGCCCCGACGGCGCTGTACACCGAGGACTTCGAGAACGGGATGGGCACCACCCCCGTGCTGCTCAACGCCTACACGGGTGCGACCGGCATGACCTACACCGCGGACCCGGCATGGCTCACGGGCTGCAATGGCGACATCCTCAGCCACGACACGCCCGGCCCCGGCAACTGCACCAGCGGCGGGGATTTCTCCCGCCTCCAGGATCTGGCGCAGGAGCTCGGCGCCTACGCAGGTGCCGCGGATCCGGACAGTAACCACGTCGTCGCCGCCTACACCGAAAACGATCCCGGCGCCGACGCGGTCGAGTTCCAGACCACCACGCCGATCTCGCTGCCGACCGCGACCGGTCGGTTCCTCACCTTCAGCGTGGATGCCGACGCGACCAACTGCAGGGTGTCCGGTCCGCAGTATCAGTTCTCGCTGACGGACGGTGGCGCGTCGACCCCGGTCGGCGGCCTGATCAACCCCTGCACCTCGGGCGGTGGCGCGGCCGGTACCTATTCCTCGAACGGGTCGGTGCTGTTCACCGGAGCCTCGCTCGGCATCACCATGACCAACCACAACGGCAGCGGGATCGGCAACGACGCGGCGTTCGACAACATCCGGCTGCTGGACGCCACGCCGCAGCTGGACAAGTCCTTCTCCCCCGCCTCCATCCCGCAGAACGGCGTCTCCACGCTCACGATCACGGTCACCAACACCTCGGAGCTCGCGCACAAGCACGGTTGGGCGTTCACCGACGCCCTACCGACAGGCGTGACCGTCGCCGGTACCGGCGCCGCGACGAACACCTGCGCCGGGACCCTCACCGCCACCGCGGGAAGCGGGTCGGTCGAGCTCACCGACGGTGACCTCGCCGCCGGCGCGGCGTACTGCGAGGTGACCGTCCCGGTCACCTCAAGCACGGTCGGCAACTACACCAACGGTGCCGCCAACATGACCCTGACCGGCCTCGACGCACCCGCAGACTCCACGCTGGCGGTGACGCCGCCCGCACCTTGGTCCTGTGACCCGTACGGCTATCTGTTCCAGAGCCCGTCAGCCACGGTGCACGACGTCTCCCGGGTCAACCTCGCCACCGGCGAGGCCACCCCGTTCGGCGACACCGCGGACAACGTGAACGCGGTCGGTTACGACATCCAGGATGATCTGTTCTACGGTTGGGACCTCTCCGTCAACCAGCTCGTCAGCATCGACAGCGGCCTGAAGCTGAGTTACCTCGGAGATCTCGGTCTGCCCGGTGGGTACATCATCGGGGACGTCGATGACGCCGGCCACTTCTGGCTCTCCGGCGGCGGTGCCTGGGGGGAGATCGAC
>DASZVT010000021.1:0-22138 GCA_035546915.1 Mycobacteriales bacterium
GCTGGTCGGCGCGCGGGATCAGATGGACGGGCTGCTGGAGGCCATGCTCGCGGTCGCGGGCGGGCTGGAGCTCGACGCCACCCTGCGCCGCGTGGTGCACGCGGCGATCGAACTGGTGGATTGCCGTTACGGCGCGCTCGGCGTGCTGAACCCGGACAACGTCGGCCTCGCCGAGTTCGTCTACGAGGGCATCAACGAGCAGGTCCGGGCCGAGATCGGCGACCTGCCCGAAGGGCACGGCCTGCTCGGGCTGCTGATCGAACAGCCGAAACCGATCCGGCTCGGTGACCTCGCCCGGCATCCCGCTTCCAGTGGATTCCCGGTGCACCACCCGCCGATGAAGAGCTTCCTCGGCGTGCCGATCCTCGTCCGTGGCACCGTGTTCGGGAATCTTTACCTCACGGAAAAGGCGGCCGGGCAGCCGTTCACCGAGGACGACGAACTGGTGGTGCAGGCGCTGGCCGCCGCCGCGGGTATCGCCATCGAGAACGCCCGGCTCTATGAAGAGGCACAGAAACGTCAGCGATGGCTGGAAGCCACCGCCGAGATCCGCGCGCAACTGTTGTCCGGCCACGATTTCGACGACGTGCTGCGGCTCATCGCCGAACGCACCCTGGCGCTGACCGGGGCGGACTACGCTTTCCTCGCCCAGCCCGACGATCCCGAGCTGCCGCCCGAGGAGGTCACCACGCTGGTGGTGACGGTGTCGACGGGCCTGGATTCGAACTCCCTGCGCGAACGGCGCATTCCGGTCGAGGGATCCAGCAGCGGCGAGGCGTTCCGTACCGCCAAGCCGGTCCGTGACGACCAGCTGCGCTACGACCTCGACGAACAGTTCGGTCCCGTCGCGATCTTCCCGCTGCGCGCCTCGGCCGGCGCGGTCTCCGGGGTACTGGTCGCGCTGCGCAAGCCGGGGCGGAAACCCTTCGCCAGCACGGAACTTCCGCTCGCGGCGTCCTTCGCCGACCAGGCCGCGCTGGCCCTGCAGCTGGCCGGCGACCAGCAGCGGCTTCGCGAGTTCGAGGTGCTCGCGGACCGCGATCGCATCGCCCGCGACCTGCACGACCACGTCATCCAGCGCCTTTTCGCACACGGGCTTTCCCTGCAGAGCACCCGGCTGCGCACCCGCTCACCCGACACCCAGAAGCGCCTCGCCGAGGCCACCTCCGACGTCCAGAGCATCATCGCGGAGATCCGCACCGCCATTTTCGACCTGCAGGGCGGCCCCGAAGGCACCGCCCAGCTGCGCACGCGGCTGCACGAGGTCATCACCGAACTGACCGGCGACGCCGGCATCCAGACCGTCGTGCGGGTCTCCGGGCCGCTCGGGGTGATCTCCGCGCCGCTGGCCGAACACGCCGAGGCGGTCGTACGGGAAATGGTCAGCAACGCGGTCCGTCACGCCCAGGCCACCATCGTCACCGTGACCATCTCCGTCGAGGACGATCTCGTCATCGATGTCACCGACGACGGCGTCGGTATGCCCGCCGTCGTGGCCCGCAGCGGGCTGCACAATCTCAGCGAGCGCGCCGGACAGGCCGGTGGCAGCTTCGCGGTCGAGAACCCGCCTGCGGGCGGCACGAAGGTGGTCTGGAGCGCACCGGTGGCCTGATCCCGCGTTCAGCCGGCCGGGACGATCCGGAACAGCGGGTAGTCCGGCGCGATCCGCTCGAACTCCGTGAGCTCTGCCCCCACGGTCACCGGGAAGTGCGCCCGCGCGCCCGGCGCGAGCTGCAGATAGCGCCGCAGCGCCGGCGCACGGTCGGCGACCGGGATCTGCTCCAGGCGCGGCTGCCGTCTGCGTCCGTGCCGTACGACGGCGCGGCCCCCGGCGGCCTCGACGTTGCACACCCGGTTGGTGCCGCCGCCCAGCATCGCCACGAGATACCGCCCGCCGTCGTGCTCGGCGGCGACGAGCGGGAACGCGATCGTCCGGCCGCTGCGGCTCGGAACCTCCAGGGTGACCATCCGGGCGGGCGGCAGGCGCGCGGGCGCGAGCACCGCCGCGACCCGGTTGAGGCCGCGGCCCAGGCTGTTGGGGCGGCCACCCCGGTAGAGGCAGCGGTCGACCCGGTGGGACGCCTGTTGGCCTGTCGCGATGCGGCACAGCGTGCTGCCTGGCCGGTGCGCGGCGACAGGGAACAAAGATTTCAGCCGTCTCCGGGCTGATGCTGTTGCACCGCGGTGTACTGCACTCCGCTCCACGCGGCGCGCGCCCCGGAGTCGCCGATCCGCACGACCTGTACCGCCGACACGGCCGCCGCCACCACGGTCAGCACGAGCAGCACCGGAGTCAGGACCTTCGTGGGCACCTTGCTCTGCCGTCCCAGCCAGACCAATGCGGCCAGCACCACCAGCAGGCCCGCCACGAAGATCAACAGCTGGTCGCCGAGGTGCGCGTGCTCGCGGATCAGGTCGGTGGACACGAGCCGGTCCCGCAGATCCTCACCGCTGCTCGTCGCGACCGGGACGCAGAGCGTCGCGACGGCGGTCAGGCCGACCGCGAGCCAGCCGTACCGGCGGCGGGCGGCCGGCCACAGCGCCACGACCAGGGCCGCTAGTACCGACAGCGGAACCAGCACCACCACGGCATGCACGACGAGCACGTGCAGCGGCAGTCCGGAAACGAACACGGGCATGGAACTCCCCACTTCGGCGGACACAGGCACGGCACAGCCTGACGATCGGCTCTGGGAGTTTTCTTGGAACGCCGGTTCAGAGCGTGGCGGCGTGGTCGGGCACATAACTGCCCGGGTTGCGTTCCGGCCGCCGGTACCCGGTGCCCTCGGGCAGCTCCGGAAGCCGGAGCACGGGCGGCGGGACCTCGCGGTAGGGCACGCCGGAGAGCAGGTGCGCGATCGTGTTGAGCCGGGCGCGACGTTTGTCATCACTGTCCACTATGGACCAGCTGGCTTCCGGGATGTCGGTGTAGAGGATCATCTCGTCCTTGGCCCGGGAGTAGTCGTCCCACCGCCGGATCGATTCGAGGTCCACAGTGGACAGTTTCCGGCGCCGGGCGGGGTCGTCGAGCCTGCCGCGGATCCGGCGTTCCTGCTCGCGGGCGCTGACGGAGAACCAGTACTTGCGCAGCAGCATCCCGTCCTCCACCAGCAGCCGCTCGAAAATCGGGCACTGATGCAGGAACCGCCGGTGCTCGTCGCCGGTGCAGTACCCCATGACCCATTCGACGCCGGCCCGGTTGTACCAGCTTCGGTCCATGAGCACGATCTCCCCCGCCGAAGGCAGCTGCTCCACGTACCGTGCCGGTCGTTACCAATCCGACCACAGCCACGGCCGCATGGCTTGCGCGGCAACGGTTACCTGCTGGCCGGGGTTCGTCCTGCTTTTGGTCGGATTAGTAACGCTGGAAGTACCACTGCCCCCGCTCCCGCTCGTCCGGCTTGGACAGCGCGACGATCCTGGCGACGCGCGGGTTGAGGTACTCGGAGATGCGCTTGATCGTGCTGCCCTTGCCCGCGGCGTCGCAGCCTTCGAAGATCACGAGCAGGCGCTGCCCCTCGGCGCGGACCCATTCCTGCAGTTTGACCAGTTCGGCCTGCTGCCGCCGCAGTTCGCGCTCGTAGGTCCCGCGGGGCACCCGATCGCCCATCAGCCGTCCACCGGGCGCACGACCGCCACCGGGCATTCGCTGTGGTGCAGCAGAGTCTGGCTGGTGGAGCCGAGGCCCATGCCCGCGAGCCCGCCCCGTCCCCGCGACCCGACCACGATCAGCTGCGCCCCTTCGGCCTCGCTCAGCAGCCCCCGCACCGGCCGGTCGCGCAGGACCCGCGGGTGCAGTTCGACGTCCGGGTACTTCTCGCGCCAGCCCGCGAGCCGCTCCGCGAGCAGCCTGCTTTCGTCCCCGGCCACCGAATCCCAGTCGATGTCGGACGGCAGCGCGGCCCAGGTGTCCCCGACCGACACGTCCAGCCAGGTGTGCACGGCCACCAGCGCGGTCTGCCGGAAACTCGCCTCTTCGAAAGCGAACTCCACGGCCGCGTCGCTCACCGGCGAGCCGTCGACCCCGACCAGGATCGGCCCGCCCGCGGGTGGCGGGTCGTCCGGCATGCGCCCGCGCACCACGACCACCGGGCAGTGCCCGTGGCCGGCGAGCGCGACCGAAACCGAACCGACCAGCAGGCCCTTGAAGCCGCCAAGCCCGCGGGAACCGAGCACCACCAGCCGGGATTTCGCCGACTCGTCGATGATCTCACCGGCCGCGGGCCCCACTCGCAGATCCGTGTGGACCTCGAGATCCGGGACGGCGGCCAGCGCCGCCTCCCTCGCCAGCCGCAGCCAGTGATGCCCCTGCTCCACGAGCGACTCGATCATCGCCGCCGTGGTCACGGTGGTGACGTGCGGGCCCATGGGCGGCAGCATGCAGGCGTGGAACAGGCGCAACGGGACATGCCGCGCGACCCCTTCCTCCGCCGCCCATTTCACGGCGTGCAAGGCCGAATTGGAACCGTCGACACCGACGAGGATCGAATGATGTGCTGCCGTATCCACCATGCGCCAAGGCTGCCTCGCTCGCCCCCACCCCGGCGAGAGTCCGCCGTCCCGGCCCACTGGGCCGAAAGACCCCCGGCGGCCGCACGCGCCCCGCCGACTGAGGACTTTCGGCCCTCCGGCCGGGGACCAACGCTGCATCCGCGGCGATGATCACGGCCCTACCGTAAGGGCATCAGCGGAGGTGAGTTCCTTTGACCATCAAGGTGTTCCTGGTCGACGACCACGAGATCGTCCGGCGCGGGGTGGCCGATCTCCTCGGGTCCGATCCCGGCGTCACCGTCATCGGCGAGGCGGGCAGTGTCGCACAGGCGCTGGCCCGGATTCCCGCGCTTCGCCCCGACGTCGCCCTGCTCGACGTCCGCCTGCCCGACGGCAACGGCGTCGAGTTGTGCCGCGACCTGCGGTCCAAGCTGCCCGACCTGAAGGTGATCATGCTGACCTCGTTCACTGACGAGCAGGCCATGCTCAACGCGATACTGGCCGGGGCGGCCGGATACGTGATCAAGGACATCGAAGGGCTGCGCCTGATTTCGGCCGTGCACGAGGTCGGTGCCGGCCGGTCCCTGCTGGACAACCGGGCCGCCGCGATGCTGATGGCCAAACTGCGGGCCGACGCGGCCGACAAGGGCCCGCTGGGCGGTCTCAACGACCGCGAGCGCGAACTGCTCGACCTGATCGGGGAAGGGCTCACCAACCGGCAGATCGCGCAGCGGATGTTCCTCGCCGAGAAGACGGTCAAGAACTACGTGTCCCGGATGCTCACCAAGCTCAACCTGGAACGCCGCACGCAGGCCGCGGTGCTGGCCACCAAGCTCCGGGACGAGCACGACCGGCGCACGGACTCCGAATGAGGCCGGCCGCGGTGGGCACCGATACGGCGTCGCCCGTGCACCGGGACTGGGCCGGAGTCCTGGAAACCCATATCGGCGTGGTCTTCTTCGCCGGCGATCTGGCCTACAAGCTCAAGAAACCGGTCGACTTCGGATTCCTGGACTTCACCCGGCGCGAGACCCGGCGCGAGATCTGTCACCGGGAGGTCGAGCTCAACCGCCGGCTCGCCCCGGACGTCTATCTCGGCGTGGCGGACGTGACCGGCCCGGACGGCGAGGTCTGCGATCACCTGATCGTCATGCGCCGGATGCCCGGCGAACGCCGGCTCGCGACGCTCGTCCGCCACGGCGGCGAGCTCACCGGCACGATCACCGGGCTGGCCCGGATCATGACCCGCTTCCACGCCGGGGCCGACCGGAGCACCAAAATCTCCGCCGCAGGCACCCGCGACGCACTGCGCGGCCGGTGGCGGGACAGTTTCGCCCAGGTGCGGGAGTTCGCGGGCACGCTGCTCGATCCGGCGGCCACGGCGGAGACCGAGCGGCTGGCCGAGGAGTTCCTGGCGGGCCGGGAAGCCCTGTTCGAGCACCGCATCGCGGCGGGGCACATCGTGGACGGGCACGGCGACCTGCTGGCCGACGACATCTTCTGCCTCGACGACGGGCCGCGGATCCTCGACTGCCTCGAGTTCGACGACCGGCTGCGCTGGGTGGACGGGCTGGACGACGTCGCGTTCCTCGCGATGGACCTCGAACGGCTCGGCGCGGAAGCGCTCGGCGAGCACCTCCTGGACCGGTACCTCGAATTCGCGGGCGATCCCGCGCCACCGGCGTTACGGCACCACTACCTCGCCTACCGCGCTTTCGTCCGGACGAAGGTCGCGTGCCTGCGCTCGGCGCAGGGCGACACCGAGTCCGCCGCACTGGCGCGCCATTACGCCGGAATCACCCTGCGGCACCTGCGGCTCGCCCGGGTCCGCCTGGTGCTCGTCGGCGGGCTGCCCGGCTCGGGAAAGTCCACTTTGGCCGGTGCCATCGCCGACCGGCTCGGCGCCACCCTCCTGAGCAGCGACCGGATCCGCAAGGAGCAGGCCGGCATGTCGCCGGAACAGGACGCCGGCGCCGGATACGAGCAGGGCATCTACGACGCCGCGCACACCGCCCGCACCTACGCCGAACTCAACCGGCGGGCCGCCGCGCTGCTGGCACTCGGGGAAACCGTCGTGCTGGACGCATCCTGGCGCGCACCGGAGTACCGGAACGCGGCCGTCGGCCTGGGCACCGCGGCGAACAGCCAGGTCGTCCCCCTGCTCTGCTGGGCACCGGAAACCATCACCAGCACCCGGCTGGCGGCACGCGGCCCGTCGGTCTCCGACGCGACACCGGCCCTCGCGCACCGGATGGCCGCGACCGTGCCCGACTGGGCCGACGCGCACACCGTCTTCACCGCCGGCACCGAAGAAGAGTCGCTCACCCAGGCGCTGGCGTACCTGGAATGACCTCAGCCCACGGAGGCGAGCGTCCTGCCCCATTCCTCGGCACGGGCGGATTCCCCGGGTAGCAGCTCGGCGGGCGTGCCCCCGGTGACGAAGAAGCTCTCCGGCCCGCCCGACATCACGAAATGCCCGCGCCGCAGCAGTTTCCGCGCGCCGCCCGCGGCGGATCCGGTGATCCAGCGTGGTTTCTTCAGCCGCGTGTCGAAGACGGCCGCGCGGGTGCCCGTGGGCACAGCCCCGAGCGAGCCGATCCATTCGCGCATCCCGGTGACGCGGGAACGCGTGTCCCCGCCGGCCTGATCGGCGGCGCCTTTGCGGGTCGCCGGGCGGCTCATCCCGTGTATGTGGGTGGGCCCGCCCACGACGAGCAGATCGATCCCGGACAGGTCCCGGGGCGCGTCGTCGACGTTCACGACGTCCACTTCCGACTTCGGGCCCAGTCCCGCGGCGATGGCCTTGGCCACCCGCTCCGTGTTGCCGAACATCGATTCGTACACGACCAGCGCGTGCATTTCGTATTCCTTCCGTCAGTGCTCGTCCGGCCCGGGCACGAAGAGCACCGGGCATTCGGCGTGGTGCAGCAGGGCATGACTCGTCGAGCCCAGCCGCAATCCCGGGAATCCGCCGCGTCCCCGCGTGCCGACCACCAGCAGCCGGGCCGTGGCGCTCCACGCCAGCAACTGCTGCCGTGCGTGCGCGTCCTCGACGACCCACCGGACGGTGGTCTCGGGGAACTTCTTTTCCCACTCCCCCAGCGCTTCGGCCAGTTCGAGCGTCTCCGGCGCGCCGGCGGTCGCGTGCACGGCCACCAGCGAAGCACCGCGCCAGGAAGCCTCCTCGAATGCCAGCAGCAGCGCGGGCTCGTTCGCCGGGCCACCGTCCACGCCGACGACCACCGGGCCGTCGCCGGACGGCACGGGCACCCGGCCCCGGACGACCGCGACCGGGCAGCGCGAGTGCGCGCTCAGCGCGGTCGCGCACGAACCGACCACCAGGTCCCCCAGCACACCGCGGCCGGCCGAGCCGAGCACCATCATGGCGGCGTCCTCGGAACGCCGGAGCAGCAAGGGAATCGGTGAGTCCAGACTGGACTCGGTGTCGATGTCGAGAGCCGGGTGCTCGTCGGCCGCCGCATGCGCCGCTTCCCGCAGCCAGGCCAGTGACCGCTCCCGGTGGACGTCCAGCCAGTCGCGTGGGGGCACCGCCTCGCCGTAGAAGGCATCGGGTATCCCGAACCCGTTCACCAGCAGCAGCGGCGCCCGCCGGTGCGCGGCTTCCGCGGCGCCCCAGCGGACCGCCCGCAGTGCTCCCGGCGATCCGTCGACACCGACCACGATGCGGGCGTTCATGGCATTCCTCCTGACGCGCGTGGGTGCGTTGCCCGCCCAGCGTTCCCGTTCCGCGCCAAGTGCCTAAGGGGCGTTCGTCACCTTTGCCGGGGACTGAAGGTCACGACGCCATGGGGTTCGGCGGAAGCACCGGCGCCCGGACGCCTTCGGGCATCCTGCCGTGTTCGGCCTGGTATTCGTGCACGTAGGCCGACACCGCGGCCGGCAGTGTCGGGTAGCACCTGTCGAGGCCGATCCTGTCGGCCAGGCCGTCGGCGGCCAGCTGGTCGAGCAGTTCCCGTTTCACCCGCGCCAGCGCGAGCGTGATGCCACGCCCGGTGAGCTCCTGGCGCACCGCTTCCAGCGCGTCGAGGCCCGTCAGGTCCACCTCGATCGCGGCTTCGACGTTCAGGACGAACCATTCGGTGCCGGGAGTCACCGCCCGCAGCGCGCGGTGCCGGAAATCCTCGGCGTTGGCGAAGCACAACGGCGCGTCGTACCGGTAGACCACCAGCCCCGGCACCCGCTCCGCGTCCGGGTAGTCCTCGATGTCGTGCATCCCGGGCACGCCCGGGGCGTACCCCAGCACGGCGGCGTGCGGGCGCGCCACCCTGCGCAGCAGGTCCAGAATGGACAGTGCGACCGCCACCAGCACCCCGTAGAGCACGCCGAGCCCCAGCACGCCCGCGGTGGTGGCCAGCGCCAGCAGGAGCTCGCTGCGCCGGAAGGCCGCGAGCCGCCGGAATTCGCGCAGGTTCACCAGTCGCACGGCCGCGTAGACGACGATGGCGGCGAGCGCGCCCATCGGGAGCAGGGCGAGCACCGGCCCTGCCGCGAACAGCACGAGCAGCACCGCCGCGAGCGTGACCAGTGAATACACCTGCGTCCGCCCGCCCGCGGCCGACGCGATCACGGTGCGGCTGCCGCTCGCGCTGACCGGGAAACCCTGCAGGAATCCGGCGGACAGGTTCGCCACCCCCAGCGCACGCAGCTCACGATCCGCGTCGACCGTCTGACCTTCGCGCGCGGCGAACGCCCGGCCGGTCAGCATGACGTCGGAGAACCCGACGAGCGCGACGCCCAGCGCGGGCAGGATCAGTCCCGGGACCTCGCCCGCGTGCACCGGCGGCCACTGCGGCACCGGGAGCCCGGCCGGGACCGCACCGATGACCTGGATCCCGTGCGCGTCAAGGCCGAACACGGCCACCGCGACGGTCGCGCCGGCCAGGCCCAGCAGCGGACCGGGCCACGCCGGGAGCCAGCGGGCGATCGCGAGCAGGAGGCACAGCACCGAGGTGCTCAACACCAAGGTGGGCCAATGCAGCGCGGACAGCTGCCCGGCCCAGGACCGCAGCTCCGCCGCGATCCCGTCGCCGTGCACCGGCACGCCGGTGAACGTGCCGAGCTGGCTCACGATCATGGTCACGCCGATTCCGGCGAGATAGCCGACGAGCACCGGTTTGGACAACAGATCGGCGAGGACTCCGGCCCGGACGTAGCTGCCCGCCAGGCACAGCACGCCGACCAGCACCGCGAGCAGGGCGGCGAGCGCCGCGTACCGGGCGGGTTCCCCGGCCGCGACCGGGGCGAGCGCACCCGCGGTCAGCAGGGCCGTCGTGGACTCCGGTCCCACCGAAACCAGCCGCGATGAGCCGAACACCGCGTAGAGCGCGAGCGGCCCGAGTGCCGCCCACAGGCCTGCCACCGGCTTCAGCCCGGCGATCTGCGCGTAGGCCATGACCTGGGGCACCAGATACGCGGCGACGGTGACGCCCGCCAGCAGATCTCCGCGCACCCAGCCGCGCCGGTAGCCGTGGAATTGTGCCAGGCCCGGCAGCGCACCGGCCACCCTGCTGGACGGGCTCATCGGCCCAGCGTCGGCCACACGACCCCGCGCGGGCCAGGGCCGAAGGTCCCGCGCGGCCTCAGACCGGCAGCCTGCCCGGCGCTCCCAGCAGGATTTCCGCGCCCCGCGCCAGTTCGAGTTCTTCCCTGGCACGCAGGCACAACAGCCGGACGGGCGCGCTGTCCGGGCTGATCACGCGATCCCCGTCGCCGCGCAGCCGCGCCGGATCGACGCTCGCGCCGAGCAGTCCGAGCAGGCCCGCCAGTTCGCCGATAAGCCCGGGCTGGTGTTCGGCGACCCCGCCGGTGAACACGATCGCGTCGAGCCGGTCCAGGCTCATGGCCGCGGCGCCGATCTCGCGGCGCAGCCGGTGTAGGAACACCTCGACGGCCGCGGCCGCCTCGTCGTCACTGGCGGCCCGGGCGGCCAGGATCTCCCGTAGGTCACCGCTGGTACCCGTCATGCCCGCCAGCCCCGAGCGGTGGTAGAGCGTGTCGGTCAGGCCGGCGAGGTCGACCTCGCCGGTGGCCAGCACGTGCAGCAGCAGCCCCGGATCGACCGAGCCCGAGCGGGTCGCCATCACGGCACCTTCCAGCGGGGTGAAGCCCATCGACGTGTCGAGGCTCTGTGCGCCGCGGATCGCGGTCACGGAGACGCCGGACCCGATGTGGCAGCAGAGCAACCGTGCTCGCGCGATACCGAGCGACTCCGCGCAGCGGCGGGCGGCGTACTGACAGGACAGCCCGTGGAAACCGTAGCGGCGCAAGCGGTTCTGCGCCGTCCACGACCGGGGCAGCGCGTACCGGGCCGCCGCGGCCGGAAGTCCACTGTGGAACGACGTGTCGAAACACGCCACGATCGGTAGCTCCGGCATCCAGCTCCGCGCCAGCCGCACCGCGTCGGCCGACAGCGGCTGGTGCAACGGAGCCAGCTCGCCCAGTTTCTCCAGCTGTCGCAACGTTTCCTCGTCGAGCAGCACGGGCCCGAGCCGCGAGCCGCCGTGCACGAACCGCACCGAGACCGCGTCCGGTGTACCCAGCCGCCCGAGCGCCGCACGGACCGCGTCGTGATCGGTGGCGACGTCGGTGACGTCCCAGTTCTCGGCTCGCACGACCGCGCCGTCGGCGACGATCGCGGCCTTGAGACTGGAGGAGCCGGGGTTGAGGGTCAGGATTCGCATCGGTCCTCCTCAGGTGCGCAGCCGGCGCAGGTACGGATCGGCCGGCGGGCGCGGTTCGAGCCGGACCCGCGCGTCGAGCACCACGCAGCCACGCGACCGGACGACGAGCGGGTTCAGGTCGAGTTCGGCGACCTCGGGCAGCGCCCCCGCCAGTTTTCCCAGCCGGACCAGGACATCGCGGACCGCGGACCGGTCGAGCTCCGCGGACTCGAACAGCTTCCGCGACGAGCGCAGGCTGTCCAGCAACTCGTCGGCGTCCGTCTCCGTCAGCGGCGCCAGCCGCGCGGCCCGGTCGGCGATCAGGTCGGTGTCGGTGCCCCCGAGGCCGAACACCAGCAGCGGGCCGAACACGTCGTCGGAGCTGATGCCGGCCAGCAGTTCCCGACCGGGCTCCGCCGTCGTCTGCAGCACGACGCCACGCCACCGGTTCCCGAAGCTCCGGCGCCATCCGGTGACGACGTCACGGACCTCCGCCTTGGTCCGGACGCCGAGCACGACCCCGCCGGCCGCGCTCTTGTGCACCAGTCCCTCCACGTCCGCCTTCAGCACGACCGGCTTCGGCAACCTGGCGAACGCCGCGGCCGCGGCGTGCTCGTTCGCGGCATGCAGGGTTTCGACCGTCGGGATCCCGAAGCAGGCCAACAGCTCCGTCACCTCGGTCGGGTTCAGCCATCGCCGTCCGGCGGACAGGCAGGCCCGGACGAGCATCCGCGCCTTGTTTTCGTCCACATTGGACAGCGGCGCCGCGGTGTCCCCCGGCCTGGCCCGCCAGGCGGCGTACCGTGCAAGATGCCCCAGTACTTCCGCCGCGCCGGCCGGGTCCGAGTAACTCGCCGTCGCGGGGCCGTGTCCGTCACCGAGAGGCGCGACATGGCCGAGCTGTCCGAGCCGGACGGCCAAAACCGGCTTCCCGCCGTCGCGGGCCTTCGCGGCAACGGCCGTGATCGGGTCGCCCAGGGCCGTCGGCACGGCGGCCGCGAGCACGGCGTCGATGCCGGGATCGGCCAGGACGATCTCCAGGCAGCGACCGAACACCTCCGCGTTCACGCCCGCCGTCGTATCCACCGGATTACGCAGGGAAGCCTGGCCGGGCAACGTTTCCCGCAACGCCTCGGTGGTCGCGCCGGACAACTCGGGCAACAGCAGCCCGTGCCGCGCGCAGGCATCCGCGGCGAGCACCCCGGCACCGCCGGCGTTGCTCACGACCGCGACCCGGTTCCCGCCCGGAAGTGGTTGCCACGACAGGGCGGCGACGGTGCCGACGAGATCGCTGACCGTGTCCACCGCGATGACGCCCGCCTGCCGGTAGAGCGCGTCCCTGGTGACCGCGGGCGTGGCCGCGGCGGCGGTGTGCGAAGCGGCGGCCCGGCGGGCGACCTCCGTGTCCCCGGTGCGGATCGCGACCACCGGCTTGGCCCTGGCCAGCCCCCGGGCCAGCCGCCCGAACTTCCGCGGATTGCCGAACGACTCCAGGTACAGCACGGCGATCCGGGTCCCGCGGTCACGCTGCCACCACAGCAGCAGGTCGTTGCCGCTGACGTCGTACTTGTCGCCGGTCGAGACCAGGCCGGACAGGCCGATGCCCAGCTCGCGCAGCTCCTCCAGCACGGCGATGCCGAACCCGCCGGACTGGGTGACCACACCCACCGTGCCCGGCGGCACCGTGCCGGGCACGAACGTCGCGTTGAGCCGGACCGCGGGATCGGCGTTGGCGACCCCGACGCAGTTCGGGCCGACCAGCCGCAGACCGTATTTCCGGGCGGCGGCCAGTACCCGCTCGCCGAGTCCGGTGCCGGTGAGGCCGGCCGAGATCACCAGGACCGCGCGCGCACCGCGTTGCCCGCTCTGCTCGACCACCTCCGGGACGGCCGCCGCCGGCACGCAGACCACGACCAGTTCGGGGCAGTCGGGCAGTTCGAGAACCGAAGGTGCGCAAGGGATTCCTTCGATCTCGGTGGCATACGGGTTGACCGCGCTGAGCCGTCCCCGGTATTCGCCTTCGATCAGGTTGGCCAGCACCGCGTGCCCGACCGAACCCGTGTGCCTGCTCGCACCGGCCACCGCGACCGACACCGGGCGCAGCACGGCACGGAGACTCGCCACATCGGCGACGCGTTCCCGTTCGGCCAGCGCGTTCCAGTAACCCTCACCGGGTTCCAGCGCGAGCACGAAGTCTCGTTCGGGGCCCCCGGCGGACATCTCGAAGGGCAGGCCCAGATCCGACAGGACACGGATGATCCCCGAGTTCTCGGCGAGCACCTCGCCGGTGAACCGGTGGATCCCCGCCGCCCGCGCCATCGACCCGAGGTGCTCCAGCAACAGCGTTCCGACGCCGTGTGCCTGCGCCCGTCCGTCCACGGCCAGCGCCACCTCGGCCTCCACGGGGTCGTGCCCCACCTCGTAGTGCGCGACACCGACCAACCGGTCCTGCCGGAAGGCACCGACCGCGCCGTGCCCTGGCCCGGGTTCGGCCGAGATCCTTCGCGCGAGAGCGGGCAGTCCGGCCGGCACGCCGAAGAACCGGAAGTACCGGTCGCGCTCGTCGAGCGAATCGTGCAATCGCAGCACCGCGTCCGCGTCGCCGAGCCCCAGCGGGCGGACCAGCACCACCTCGCCGTCGGCGAGTACCGCGTTCGACCCCGGCATCGGCTTCCGCCCTTCGGTGCCCGGCGCCTTCGACCCGGTCACGCCCATGTCCAGTCCCGTACCTCGGGCAGGTCCTCGCCGTACTCGCGGATCCAGCGGCGGTGCCGCTCGCGGGCCGCGGTCATCTCCTGCCGCACCACGCCCGCGGTGCGGACCAGGCCCGGCACCCGGTCGATCACGTCGATCACCAGCTGGAAGCGATCCATGTCGTTGAGCACGAGCATGTCGAAGGGGGTGGTCGTCGTGCCGTGCTCCTTGTAGCCGCGCACATGGAAGTTCCCGTGGTTCGCGCGGCGGTAGACGAACCGGTGAATCAGCCATGGGTAACCGTGGTAGGCGAAGATCACCGGACGGTCGGGGGTGAACAGCGCGTCGAACTCGCGATCGTTCATCCCGTGCGGATGCTCGGAATCCGGTTGCAGCCGCATCAGGTCGACCACGTTGACCACGCGTACGGCGAGTTCCGGAAGATGCCGCCGCAGCAGGGAAACAGCCGCGAGAACTTCCAGCGTCGGCGCGTCGCCGGCGCAGGCGAGCACGACGTCCGGCTCACGGTCGCCGCAGGAACCCGCCCACTCCCAGATCCCGGCGCCGCGCGCGCAGTGCAGCGCCGCCTCCTGCGGGTCGAGCCAGTCCGGGCTCTCGTTCTTGCCCGCCACGATCACGTTGACGTAATCCCGGCTGCGCAGGCAGTGCTCCGCCACGGTCAGCAGCGTGTTCGTGTCCGGCGGCAGGTAGACCCGGACCACCTCGGAGCTCTTGTTCGCGACGTGGTCGATGAATCCCGGGTCCTGGTGGGAAAAACCGTTGTGGTCCTGCCGCCACACGTGCGAGGTCAGCAGGTAGTTCAGGGAGGCGACCGGGCGCCGCCAGGGAATCCGGCGGGACACCCGCAGCCATTTGATGTGCTGGTTGACCATGGAGTCCACGATGTGCACGAAAGCCTCGTAGCAGGAGAACAGGCCGTGCCGCCCGGTGAGCAGGTAGCCCTCCAGCCAGCCCTGGCACTGGTGCTCGGAGAGCACCTCCAGCACGCGTCCGTCGCGCGCCAGGTGCTCGTCCACCGGCTCGGTTTCCTCCTGCCACGCCTTCGCGGTCACCTCGTACACCGCGTCGAGCCGGTTGGACGCGGTCTCGTCCGGACCGAAGAGCCGGAAGTTGCGGGCGGATGCGTTGGCGGCGAAGACATCCCGCAGGTAGCGCCCGAGCGCCCGGGTCGGCTCCGTGCCGGACGCGCCCGGCGCCTCGACCGGCACGGCGTGCACGCCCGCTTCGGGTAGTTTCAGCGGCCGCAGCAGCGATCCGCCGTTGGCATGCGGGTTCGCGCCCATGCGGCGTTCGCCTCGCGGGATCAGCGCCGTGACCTCCGGAACCGGCTTGCCGGCAGGGTCGAACAGCTCTTCCGGCCGGTAGGAGCGCAGCCATGCCTCGAGCGCCCGCAGATGGGCCGGGTTTTCGCGCACGGCGGCCAGTGGCACCTGATGCGCCCGCCACGTGCCCTCCACCGGCTTTCCGTCCACTTCGGACGGACCGGTCCAGCCCTTCGGGCTGCGCAGCACGATCATCGGCCACCGCGGCCGGTCCGGGGCACCGGCGCGGGCCTCGGCCTGGATCCGCCGGATGTCGGCCAGCACGTCCTCCAGCACGGCCGCCATCGCCTGGTGCATCGGCACCGGATCGCTGCCGGAAACGTAGTACGGGGCGTAGCCGTAGCCGCGGAGCAGCTCGTCCAGCTCGGCTTGCGGAATGCGGGCCAGCAGGGCGGGGTTGGCGATCTTGTAGCCGTTGAGATGCAGGATCGGAAGTACCGCGCCGTCACGCGCGGGGTCGAGGAACTTATTGCCATGCCAGCCGGTCGCCAGCGGCCCGGTTTCCGCTTCACCGTCGCCGATCACGCACGCGACAACGAGGTCCGGGTTGTCGAAAGCGGCGCCGAACGCGTGCGCCAGGGAGTACCCCAGCTCGCCGCCTTCGTGAATCGAACCGGGCACCTCGGGAGCGACATGGCTGGGCACGCCGCCGGGGAAGGAGAACTGGCGGAACAGGGTGTGCATGCCGTCGGCGTCCTGCGCCGCCTCCGGGGAGATCTCCGGATAACTGCCCTCCAGCCAGGTGTTCGCGAGCAGGGCCGGGCCGCCGTGGCCGGGCCCGGTCACGAACATCATGTTCACGTCGTGCTCGCGGATCAGCCGGTTCAGGTGCGCGTACAGGAAGTTCAGGCCCGGGGTGGTGCCCCAGTGCCCGAGCAGCCGCGGCTTGATGTGCTCCGGCCGCAACGGCTCGGCCAGCAACGGGTTGCCCATCAGGTAGATCTGGCCGGCGGCGAGGTAGTTCGCCGCCCGCCAGAGGGCGTCCACCCGGGCCAGTTCGCGGTCGCTCAGCACCGGCGCCGGGGCATCGGCGATCGTGGTCATCCGTGCTCCCGCGGCCGGATGATCATCACGGGGCACTGCGCGTGGTGGATCAGCGCCTGACTCGTCGAGCCCAGCAGCAGCCCCTGGAACCCGCCGCGCCCACGGCTGCCGACCACGATCAGGCAGGCCTTGGCGCTCCAGCCGAGCAACTGATGCCGCGGCCGGTCCTTGACCACCACCCGCTCCACCCGCACATCGGGGTACTTCTCCTGCCAGCCGGCCAGGCTCTCCGCGAGCACCCGGGTCTGTTCCTCCTCCGTCGGCTCGGTTTCGAGCAGGGCCGCGGCGATCGGTGCGTCGGTGACGTAGTCGGCGTCGCTCCATGAGTGGACAGCGACGAGCGGCACTCCCCGCCACGAGGCCTCGTCGAACGCGGCCGCGAGCGCCGCCGTGCTGTTCGGGCTGCCATCGACGCCCGCGACGACCGGCCCGTCCCGGTCCGGGCGCACGACCACCACCGGGCAGGAACTGCGCGCCGCCACCGAGACCGCCGTCGAACCGACGAGCATCCCGGTGAACCCGCCGCGCCCGGACGCGCCGAGCACGATCATTCGCGCCGAGGACGAATAGTCCAGCAGCAACGGGATCGGCGACAACCGTCCCCGTTCGGTCGTGACCTCGACACCGGGCGCCACGTCCCGCGCCGCGCGCGCGGCGTCGGCGAGCTGCGTCAGCGCGAGATTTTCCACCGCGTCAAAGGAATCCGGCGGGATGGGCAGGCCCGCACCGTAGAAGCCGAGCGAGGAATCGAACCCGGAAACCAGATGCAGCCGCAGATTGCGGCGCCCGGCCTCGGCCGCGGCCCAGCCGACCGCGTCCAGCGCCTGCGCCGAACCGTCCACCCCGACGACGATCGCGTCCGCCACCCCGCTCATCGGACCTTCTCCTCGTGGTCGGAAGTCACCGACGCGCTCACCACGCCGGGCACGGCTTCGGCCAGCACCGTGGCGACGTGCCGGTCGGTCTCGTCGTCGAACTCGTCGAGCACGCGCACGATCCCGTCGTGCACCTCGACCCGCCACCGTTCCGGTCCGCCGTAGACGGACAGGTGGTGCCGGACGTCCTTGGCGATGTCGCCGTCCGAGCGAGCGAAGGTGCGCACGATGTCGCCCCTGGTCACGATTCCCACCAGGCGCGAGCCTTCGACGACCGGCATCGAGCGGATGCGGGCGTCGAGCAGCGCCTTGGTCAGCTCCACGAGATCGCAGCCGGGGCTCGTGCCGGTGCACGGCGTCGTCATCACCTCGCCGACGGTCGCGCCCGGCCGCACCGGGCGGCCGGTGCGGTACCGCGGGTCGTGGTGGAACCGGTCGCCGATCAGGTCGGCCTCGGTCACGATCCCCACCAGCCGCTCGTCCTCGTCCACGACGGGCAGGGCGGTGAACCCGTGCTCGGTCAGAAGTTCGGCGGCCCGTTTGGCCGGCATCTCCGGCCGCGCGGTGACCACCGGCCGGCTCATGATGTCCTGTGCCCGCATCACTGCTCCTCGAATCGGTTACCCCGAACGCTAGGGATCGCGGAGCCGCAGGTCAGTGGCCGAGCGTCCCGGAAGTTGAGGACTTCGTGCCCTGACCGGCGGGCGGCACCCTGGGCAGGCTGCGCACAACGACAGGTTTCCGTAGCAGAAGAGGGGCCATGCCCGAAATCCGCCCGCTGGCACCGAAGGAATGCGTCGAGCTGATGGCCACCGAAGCGATCGGCAGGCTCGCGTTCTCCGAGCACGCGCTGCCCACCATCCGCCCGGTGAACTTCTTCCTCAGCGCCGGCGACATCATCCTGCGCACGGCCCGTACCGGCGCTCTCGGCAGGCTGACCGAAGAAGTGGTCGCGCTCGAAGTCGACCGGATCGACCGCGAGACCCACACCGGCTGGAGCGTGGTCGCCATCGGCAAGGTCCATCCGGTCACCGACATCGACGAACTCGTCGCGCTCGCCGATCCCGGCCGCCGGCCGTGGGCGCCGGGCGAACGGCCACGGTTCCTGCGCATCCCGATCGACATCATCAGCGGACGGCTCCTGCGCCTGCCCGCCGGCGGATCCCGGCCGCGGCTGGCCACCGGCTGACTCGTCTGTCCACATCGGACATCGACTACGCGGCCCGCGCCTCCCACCGCCGGACCAGCCAGCGGCGCACCTCGTCGGCGCCCCACACGATCACCGGGAACGGCACTACCAGGGCGAGCATGTCCGGCGACAGCGCCGCGGTGCCCAGCGCGTCCTGCAGGAACGGGACGTAGATGACGGCCGCGGACAGCACCAGCTCGAACGCGATTCCCCACAGCAGCAACGGATTCGACCAGAACCCGATCGAGCGCAGCGAAGCCCGCTCGGTCCGGGCGGCGAAAGCGGTACCGATCTGGCCCGCGACCATCCCCAGGAACGTCATCGTCGTGGCCTGCAGGTAAGCGTGGTGCAACGGCGTGCCGGCGCCGACCGCGTCACCGGGATGCCAGCCCGCGCGCACCAGGACATAGAAGAAGCCCGACATCGCCAGCGCCGCGGAGATCAGGCCGAGGAAGAGCCAGGCCCGGATCAGCATCCCGCCCCGGATCACGGGCTCACCGCGCCGGCGTGGCGGTTTGCGCATCAGGCCCGGTTCCGCGGGCTCCCGGCCCAGCGCGAGTGCGGGCAGGGTCTCGGTCCCCACGTCGAAAGACAGCAGGAGCAACACCGTCAACGGCAACGGAACCGTTCCGCCCGACAGCGCGAACACCAGGAACGGCACCACTTCCGGGGTGGCGTGCGCGAAGATGTAGAGAATGAACTTGCGGATGTTGTCGTAGACCCGCCGCCCCGCCTCGACCGCCACCGTGATCGTCGCGAAGTTGTCGTCGGTGAGCACCATGGTCGACGCTTCGCGGGCCACATCGGTGCCCGAGCGCCCCATCGCCACTCCGATGTCCGCGCGGCGCAAGGCGGGCGCGTCGTTCACCCCGTCCCCGGTCATCGCCACGACGTGACCGGTCGCCTGCAGGGCATCGGCGATCCGCAGCTTCGCTTCCGGCGACGAGCGGGCGAAGATGAGTTCGGCGTCGGACGCGAGGAGCGCGTCCAGTTCGTCTTCGCTCATCCCGTCGAGTTGTTCCCCGGTCACCACGGTCGGGGCCTCGCCGACGATGCCCACCTGCCGGGCGATCGCCGCGGCCGTCAGCCCGTGATCGCCGGTGATCACGATGACCCGGATACCCGCGCCGTGGCAGTCGGTGACTGCCTGCGCGACCTCCGCCCGTGGTGGATCGACCAGGCCCACCAGCCCCAGCAAGGTCAGCTCACGCTCCGCGTCGTCCCGGTCCGCGGGCGGCTCCGGCAAGGACCGGTCCGCCACGGCGAGCACCCGTAATCCCTCACGCGCCTGCGCATCGACCAGCGCGGCGAGCTCGGAGCGCCGCTGCGCAGTGATGGCCACCGTCTCTTCTCCTGCGCCGAGTTCGTTACTGCACAACGGGATCACCGACTCCGGCGCTCCCTTGACCGACAACCGGAGCCCGCCGCCGACGCGGTCCACAGTGGACATACGCTTGCGGAGCGGGTCGAAATGGAACTGCCGGACCCGGCCGCGCTCGCGCTCTTCGGGTTCGATCCGCACCCCCAATCCGACCGCGGCCGCCAGCAAGGCGATCTCCATCGGATCGCCGATGCCTTCGCCGCGCGCGTTGTTGCAGCGCGCCATCACCCCCGCTAGGCGCTCACCGGTGGCCGTCATCCTGGCGACCCGCATCCGGTTCTCGGTCAGGGTGCCGGTCTTGTCTGTGCAGACGATGTCGGTGCACCCGAGCGTTTCCACCGAGCTGAGCCGCTTGACCACCGCGCCCCGCCGCGCGAGTTCCCGGACACCGATCCCCAGCGCGAGCGTGATCACCGGCAACAGCCCCTCGGGCACGTTGCCGACCAGCAGGCCGACGGCGAAGATCACGGCGTTGAGGAACGACAGCCCCGCCCCGAAGGTCGCGATCGGGATGAACGCCACCCCGAGCAGCACCGAGATCAGCGCGATCAGCCAGGCCACCCGCCGGACCTGGTGCTCCAACGGGCTTTCGTCCTGTTTCACCCGCTCGGACAGTGCCGCGATCCGGCCCAGCTCCGTGCGCATCCCGGTCGCGAACACGACCGCCCGCGCCTGCCCCTCGGTGCAGGTCGTGCCGCTGAAAACCAGATCACGCGCCTGCTCCAGCGCGACGTGCGTGTCCAGCAGATCCGCCGATCTCGACACCGGGACGGACTCCCCCGTCAGCGCGGACAGGTCCACCTCCAGCGCACCGTCGACCAGCCGCGCGTCCGCCGAAATACGATCGCCTTCCTCGACGACCAGGATGTCGCCCGGCACCAGCGCGACGGCCTCCACCTCCCGGATCCGCCCGTCACGCAACACTTTCGCGCGCATCGGCAGGAACGCCGCGAGCGCTTCGACGGCCCGCTCCGCATGCTGCTCCTGCACGAACGCGAACACCGCGTTGATCACGATCACCACCACGATCGCGATGGCCACCTGCTCGATGCCCACCGCCCACGCCAGCCCCGTCGCCGCCCACAGCAGCAAGGCCAGCGGATGGGTGAACTGCCGCAACAACTCCCGCGGCCACGCACGACCACCACGCCGACTCAACTCGTTGGGCCCCGCCGCCACCAGCCGGCGGGCCGCTTCCCGCTCCGTCAGCCCGGACCGTGAGCTGCGCAGGTCCCTGAACAGCAATTCGATCCGCTCGGTCGGATCGGGCCCGCTCTCCGGCGGCGCCTCGACGACTCCGGTCATGGGATACCCCTTCACTCGGCATGCCCGCCAGAGTCCCGGCCCACCACCCCGGCTCACGATTGGCGGTCGGCCCCATTCGGAGGGACCAAAGCCCTCGCGCGGCCTGCTGACGCGGCCGGGAGCGGGCGCGAGGTGCTGCGGTGAATACTCGTTGGCTCAGGGTGGCCAGTGGGCTGCCATTACCCCAGCGCCGCACGTCCACACCGTCTCCAGAATGTACTGGGCGAACGACCTGGACCTGCTGCCCTCGATGTTGTCGACCTTGTTCTCAGTTCCCAACTTGAACCACTTCCTTCCCCACCTGCTGTTCCGACGGACCCGGATGGACCTTTCACTGAACAGACGTACGGCAGCGAGCAGAAGCAACCCGACGAAGACACCCGTGACGACGCCCCAAGTTTCGAAGCCTGGGACCACTGGCACCCTCAACCAACGAGCTTGATCAGCTTGCCAACCCGCCCGGCCACCGAAAGGACTCGGGTCCGGCCATCGATGGCCGTCCAGCGGCTGGGTCATACAAGCCACCACATCGGCCTTGACGTCGACTTGCGCCCAGCGCGCTGACGGAGACAGTGACCTGGGGTCTGCAACAAGATCGTCTTACAGTCCCCGATGAGGAGGCGGTTCGATTTCACCGACTCGCAGGTACGGGTCGAGCGGCGAGAATGACCCGCACTCCTCCTCGCGACCGGTTTCCGCGGGAACAATCTTCTGGGCTTTCACCGCCCCATCCAGGTCTGTCGCGAAATTGGAGAGAACCCGTTTGCCGGCACGAAGGTGCGCCGCCGCGCGGCAAGATGGTTCAGGATGTCTGTCTCGTCGTCCGAGTCGAAGACGTGGAAGTCGATCAGCTCGTCGCGCACGATGTAGCGGCTGATGCGAATGGCATCTGCAGTCGCTCACAGCGGCCGCGTATCCTTTTGAACGGTGGCTGGTAGTCCTCGTCAGACAGGCTGACCATGATCCATACCCTTTTCGGCTCGGGAACACTTTTCCACCCGTTTACCGGCACGAAGGTGCCTTCCCGCGTCGGCGAGATGTTGAAGGAAGTCTCGTTCGTCGTTGCGTTCGAACTCGTGCAGACCTGTCATGTCGTAACGCACCACCTCGTCGGCGTGCCGGACACAGTCGTCGAT
>DASZVT010000022.1:0-10654 GCA_035546915.1 Mycobacteriales bacterium
CGGCGGGATCTCGCTGAAGGCCAGGGCTCGCACTCCCCGGGCGGCGTTGCGACGCACCTCGTCCGCGGCCGCCTGCGGATCCCACAGCGGGATGATGATGAGCGGGATCAGCATGCCCCCGGATTCGCCGCACCACTCCTCGACCATCCAGTCGTTGTAGGCAACGACGCAGGCCATCGCCAGCTCCCGGTCCTTCGCCTCCAGGAAGGTCTGACCGCAGAACCGGGGGAAGGTCGGGAACGACAGCGAGCCGTCGACCCAGTTCGCCTCCATGTCGGCAACCCGCGCCTTGACCTCGTAGCAACCCGGCCGCATCTCGTCGTACGTGATCGGCTTGAGTTCCATCTCGTCCCGGCTGAAACCGACCGCCGCGACGTGCCGCTTGTTGATGTAGACGAGGTCCTCGTAGATCCAGCAGTCCGCCGGCGGTCCGTCCGGATCGAACTGCTGGTCGTAAACACCGCCGCCGCGATAGGCCAGCTGCCCGATCCCGCGTCGCTCGACGCGCGGGCCGCGATCCCGGTACTTGGCCGGAAGCCAGTCGCGCCAGACATGCGGCGGCTCGACGACGTGGTCATCGACGCTGATGATCTTGGGAAGTTCCACCGCATCATCGTCGCGTCGAGTTGACGAATGTGTCAAGTTGCCGCGGCGACGCCATTGACAACCCCCTCGGCCCTTGACGAAAATGTCAAATCGTCGGGAGCCGGTGAGCGACCGAAGCGAGAACATCCCCGAAGGGAGTCCGTTCGTGACCTCCACGCTGCCCGCCGACGTCGCGGGAAGCCCGCTCTCCGGTCACTTCGAGCGGCTGGCCGATCTGATGCATGCGGTGGCCGAGCAGTTCCCCGACAACGACGCGTTGATCACCCAGGACGAGACCCTCACCTTCGGGATGTGGTGGCGGGCGGCGGGCGGGGCCGCCGAGCTGTTCGCCGAGCGCGGCGTCACGCCGGGGGACGTCGTGATGTTCCTGTTGCCGACCTCGGTGGACTACGCCATCGCGACCGCTGGCGCGATCCGGGCCGGTGCCATTCCGACCGGACTCAACACCCGGCTGGGCAAGGGTGAGATCTCGGGCATCATCGACCACGCGAAGCCGGCGATCATCGTGGTGGACCCGAAACTCGCCGAGAAGCTCCCGGATCCGGCCCCGACCGGAGTGGTCACGCGAGCCGAGCTGGCGGAACGGGCCGGCCGCGGCGGGGATCCGGCACTACCCGATGTCAGTCCCGACGACCCGGCGGTGATCGTCTGGACCAGCGGGACCACCGGGCTGCCCAAGGGAGCCTGGTTCAGCCACCGGCGGCTCAAGGGGGTCGCCACCAAGGCGGGCGACATGGCCCGCGCCTTCGACCGGCGGCTGTCGAGCACGCCGTTCGTCCACGCGGGCTTCATGACCCGGCTGTGGGAACAGTTCGGATTCGTGCTCGCGCTCACCGTCACGCCCGAGCCGTGGGACGCGCGGAAGGTGCTGCAGACGCTGAGCACCCAGCGCATCACCTCGGCCGGCGGGGTACCGACGCAGTGGGTCAAGCTGCTGCAGCTGCCCGAGCTGGACACGCTCGACCTGTCGACCCTGCGGGTCGCGACCACCTCGACCGCCCCCGCCTCACCCGAGCTGATCGAGGAGATCCAGCGCCGGTTCGGCGTGCCGGTGATCTGCCGGTACGCGTCGACCGAGATCGCTACCGGCACCGGGACCCGGGTCGACGACCCGCCGGAGGTGGCGTTCCGCACGGTCGGCCGGCCGCAGGAAGGCGTCGAAGTCTCGGTCGTGGCTGACGACGGCGGGCCCGCAGCCGAGGGAGAGGTCGGTCGCGTCCGGATCCGGCACGACGCCTGCATGAACGGGTATTGGAAAGATCCGGTTCGTACCGCCGAGACGATCACGCCGGACGGCTGGGTGATTACCGGCGACCTCGGCCGGATCGACGAGAACGGGAACCTGGTGCTGGCCGGGCGCAAGAGCGACATGTACATCCGTGGCGGGTACAACGTGTATCCGCTGGAGGTGGAGAACGTGCTGAGCATCCACCCCAAGGTGGAGCAGGTCGCGGTGCTCGGCGCGCAGACACCCGTCATCGGCGAGATCGGGGTGGCTGTCGTCGTTCCGGCCGACGCGGCCGATCCGCCGACCCTCGAGGAACTGCGGGCGTGGTCGAAGGGCTACCTCGCCGACTACAAGGCGCCCGACGAACTGCGCCTCACCGACGCACTGCCGCGCAACGCCGCGCTCAAGGTCGACCGGCCCGCATTGCGCGCGTGGCTGGAAGGGATCCGGGACGGGGAAGGGCGATCGTGACGGCACCGAAGCGGGTCGCGATCGTCGGGGCGGCGCTCTCCGATTGCGGCCGGGTCGACGACAAGGACGTCTACGAACTGCACCACCAGGGGACGTCCCGCGCTCTGGCCGATGCCGGCCTGGCCAAGGAGGACATCGGCGGCTTCATGTCCTGCGGGACCGGCATCCTGCCACCGGTCGAGATCTGCGAGTACCTGGGGATCCAGCCCACCTGGTTCGACTCGACCCAGGTGGGCGGCAGCAGTTGGGAGGTAATGGTCGAGCACGCGCTTGCTGCGATCAGCGCCGGCCTGACCGATATCGTCGTGCTCTCCTACGGGTCGACGACGCGCGCCGATTTGAAGAAGGGGCTGCGGCCGGCGAACCTGAGTTGGTCGGCCAGCGGACCAGGACAGTTCGACATGCCCTGGGGCCACACCTTGATCGCCAAGCACGCGATGGTGGCCCGGCGGCACATGCACGAGTTCGGGACCACGATCGAGCAGCTGGCGGAGATCTCGGTCTCGGCCCGGTACAATGCATCACTAAACCCGGATGCGTTCTATCGCAAGCCGCTCACGATCGAAGAGGTCAACGCCGCGCCGATGGTGGCGGATCCGTTCACCACGCTGCACTGCTGCATCCGTTCGGACGGGGGCGGAGCGGTCGTGCTCGCCAGCGAGGAGCGAGCGAAGGACCTGCAGCGGCAGCCGGTGTGGGTTCTGGGCACTGGCGAGGCGACCGGGCACTACGTGATGAGCGAGTGGGACGACTTCACCGAGTCACCATGCGTCCGTTCCGGCAAGACCGCGTTCGAGCGAGCCGGGCTCACCCCGCAGGACATGGACGTGCTCGAACTGTACGACTCGTTCACCTCGACACTGCTGTTGACGCTGGAGGGACTCGGCTTCTGCAAGAAGGGCGAGGGCGGCTCCTTCGTCGAGGACGGGAAGCTGCGGGTGGGCGGCGCGCTGCCGACCAACACCGACGGCGGTGGATTGTCCTGCGCTCACCCCGGCATGCGCGGCATGTTCCTGCTGGTGGAGGCGGCCCGGCAACTGCGCGGCGAATGCGGTGACCGGCAGGTCCCGGACGCGAAGCTGGCCTGCGTCAACGGAACGGGCGGCTTCTTCAGCTCGACCAGTACCGCGATCCTCGGCGTCGACTGACACGAAGGGCTCCACCATGACAGCAGCGCCTGCCCGCGTCGACCTCCCGGTCATCGATGCCGCGACCGCCCCGTTCTGGGAGGGCACACAGCGCAGTGCCCTGCTGATCCGGCACTGCGACGCCTGCGGCCGCAAGCACTTCTACCCGCGCCCGTTCTGCCCGTACTGCTGGAGCGACCAGGTCCACTGGGAACAGGCGAACGGCACCGGGACGCTCTACACGTACTCGATCGTGTACGCGAACGACCTGCCCCCGTTCCGGGACCGGCTGCCGTACGTCGCCGCGATCGTCGCGCTCGACGAGGGTCCGAAGATGATGAGCAACCTGGTCGAGTGCGAGCTGTCCGACGTCCAGGTCGGGATGCCGCTCGAGGTGGTATTCAATCGGCAGACGGACGAGGTGACCCTGCCGGTGTGGCGCCCTCGCCGCTGAGGAGGCCGGGTGCGGGCGTGGTGGGTCGCGAAACCGGGTCCCGTCGACGAACTGCCGTTGGAGCGCGGCGAGCGGCCCGATCCCGAGCCCGCCGTCGGCCAGGTCCGGGTTCGGATATCCGCCTGCGGGGTGTGCCGGACCGACCTGCACCTGGTCGAGGGCGACCTGTCCCCCCGCCGCCCGGCGGTGATCCCCGGGCACGAGATCGTCGGCCGCGTCGACGCCATCGGCGCCGGCGCACGCCGGTTCGCGGTCGGCGACCGGATCGGGATCGCCTGGCTCCGGCATACCTGCGGCCGCTGCCGGTGGTGCCGTCACGGCCGGGAGAACCTCTGTGCCACACCGGAGTTCACCGGCTGGGACCGCGACGGTGGATACGCGCAGTACGCCGTGGTGGACGAAGAGTACGGCTACCGGCTGCCCGACGGATTTGACGACGAGCACGTTGCGCCGCTGCTGTGCGCGGGGATCATCGGCTACCGAGCGCTGCGCGCGAGCGCGTTGCCGCCGGGTGGACGGCTCGGCATCTACGGTTTCGGCGGGTCGGCGCACCTGGCCGCCCAGATCGCGGTGCACGAGGGCGCGGTGGTGCACGTGGTCACCCGTTCCGAGGCCGCGCAACAGCTGGCCCGAGACCTCGGCGCGGCCTCAGCCGGCCCGGCGGCGCCGCCCGAGCGGCTGGATGCGGCCGTGCTGTTCGCTCCCGTCGGCGACCTGGTCCCGCCCGCGCTCGCCGCGCTCGACCGCGGCGCGACCCTCGCGGTGGCGGGCATCCACCTGTCCGACATCCCTGCGCTGAACTACCAGCAGCACCTGTTCCAGGAACGCAGCATCCGCAGCGTCACCGCCAACACCCGGCGCGACGGCGAGGAGCTCCTCACCCTGGCGCAGCGATACCAACTGGAGGTGGCGACGGAGCGGTACTCGCTGGAGGCGGCGCCGGAGGCGCTGCGAGACCTCGCTCACGGCCGGGTCCGGGGTGCCGCGGTGTTACTGGTGGACTGAACGGCTCTCACCCGCGATGCCGTCCGCCCTGCGCGGACATCCGTCCGGCCCTACCGGCGGGTCAGCAACATGCCACTGGTCGGGCACCCCGGCGGCGCGGAGACGAGTGCGACCTGTGCGTTCTCCACCTGGTTGACGGCGGTGCCCCGCAGCTGACGCACCGCCTCCACCACCCCGTTGAAGCCGTGCAGGTACGCCTCACCGAGTTGACCCCCATGCGGGTTCACCGGCAGTGTGCCGCCCGGGCCGATCCGCCCGCCCGCGATGAAGTCCTTCGCCTCACCGGGGCCACAGAAGCCGTGACCTTCCAGCTGTGCCATCACCATCGGGGTGAAGTGGTCGTAACAGATCGCCACGTCGACGTCGTCCGGCCGCAGGTCGGTCCTGGACCATAGGTTCTCGGCCATCACCGCGAGTTCGTCGAACAGGCGGGCGTCGCTGCGGTCGTACGAGGTCATCAACTGCTGGCGAGTGCCGCTCCCCGTCGCGATCGAGGAGATGTCGACGTAATCCGCGCCGTGCTCAACGGCTCGCGCACGCGACGTCACCAAAACAGCGACGCCGCCATCCGACTCCATGCAACAGTCCAGCAGCCGAAGTGGTTCGACCACGAACCGCGAAGCCTGGTGATCGGCAACCGTGACCGGGCGCTGAAAGAAGCGAGCCTGCGGGTTGGTCGCCGCAAATCGGCGCGCCGCCACCGTCACCTCGGCAAGATCCGTACTGGCGATTCCGTAACGATGCATATACCTGCGCGCCTGCATGGCGATCCAACCGGCGGCATTCCGCAAGCCGAAGGGAAGGTAGAGCCCGTAATGGTCCGTTTCGGCCGACAAGCCGAACGTCGACGCCCCGAATCCGTGGCCCACCCCATGGCCGAACCGGCCACCCGAACGCTCGTTCAAGGCGCGGTAGCACACCACCACCTCGGCGACGCCGCTTTCCACCGCCAGCTTCGCCTGCAGGAAAGTCGAGCACAAGGAGGTGCCGCCATAGGGCGCACGTCCGGTGTAATTCAACCTTTCCAACCCGAGATTGCGCTGCAATACGATCTCGTCCGTCGAATCCATCGTGTACGTGACGAATCCGTCGACCAGGTGAGCGGGTATTCCCGAGTCGCCGATCGCTGCGACCACCGCCTCGACCGCGAGATGCGCCTCGCTGCGCCCGGAGTTGCGCGAATAGTCGGTGTGCCCGATCCCGGCGATCACCGCGGGTCCAGTCCCCGCTGTCATGACGCCGCCGCGAGCCGGAAGACGGGCCAGCCGCCACCGTCCTCATCGGTGGCCCAGGCCAACGTCACGGCCGCTCCGATCGCCAGGCCCTCGCCGTCGTTGGGGACCAGCGGCACGACCACCCGAATGCCGTCATCGAGTTCGACCGTGCCGACGCAGTACGGATACGTCGTCGCCGGCAGCTCCGGATAGCGGTAGACCACGAAGCTGTGCAGCGTCCCGGTGCCTGCCCACACGAACCAATCCCAGGTCATGTCGCCGCATTCGACGCACCGAGGTTGTGGCGGGTGCCGGTGGGTCCCGCAGGCAGTGCACCGCTGCAGCCGCAGCTGGCGCGCCGACAGGCCCTCCCACCAGAATGCGGCGTCTTGGGTCATCGACGGCCGGGTTCGACGCGGGCCGTTCAGCATCCCGATGCCGATTCCCTCCGTACCGCTGTCCACGCGATCTTCCATCGCTGTGCTCACTTCCCTGCCGGTGCCGGTGCCGGTGCGACGACCCGGACGACATCTACCTTCGGCCACGACGTCGGGTGGTTGCCCGATAGATGTCCTCGACCACCGCCGGCGCACGCCCCGATGACCGCCTTGTTCGTGGGACCGTACCGAACTCCCGCACCTCAGCGGGCGGCGATACGGCGGTAGCGCATCACCGCGAGCGGCGCAAAGATCGCCATAATCACGAGCGCCCAGACGAACGCGCCCCAGACGCTGTTGCCGGCGGGCGCACCCAGCCACAGCGCGCGCATCGCGTCGACGGTCACCGTGAACGGGTTCACGTCCGCGAACGCCCGCAACACGGTCGGCATCGTCTGCACCGGCACGAAAGCGGACGAGATGAACGTCAACGGGAACACCGCGATGAACCCCACCGAGTTCGCCGCCTCCACCGACGTGACCAGCAACCCGAGTAGCGCGAACACCCACGAGAACGCGTACCCGAACAGCAACAGCAAGCCGAGTCCGGCGAGCACCTTCGGTGCGCCGGTGTGGAACGAGAACCCGATGATGAGACCGGTCACCAACAGCACGGCGATCGAGAGCAGGTTCGTGACGACGTCCGCCAGCGTCCGGCCGGCGAGCACCGCGGGACGGGCCATCGGCAGCGTCCGGAACCGGTCGATCAGGCCCTTGTTCATGTCTTCGTTCAGGCCGACCGCGGTGACGAAGCCGCCGAACGCGATGTTCTGCACCATGATCCCAGGGATCAAGAACGTCGCGTAGTTGAACCCGCCCGGGCTCTCGAGCGCGCCACCGAAGACGTACACGAACAGCAAGACGAACATCACCGGCTGCACGGTGAACGCCAGCAGCAGGTCGGGCGAGCGCGGGAAGCGAACCAAGTTGCGCTCCGCGATCACCAGTGTGTCGGTGACCAGCCGCCTCATGCGATGTCCTCCGCGTCCTCGGGTCCGACGCTGGTGTGGCCGGTGAGCGACAGGAACACGTCGTCCAGGGTGGGGCGGCGCAACGCGATGTCGTCCACCTGCACGCTGGCATCGTCCAGCCGTCGCACCGCCTCCACGATCGCACCGGTACGGGTGCGAACCGCCAGATGGACGGTATTGCCGTCAGCCGTGGGCGGTTGGTCGGACATCGGCGCGAGTGCACGCACTGCAGCGGGCGCTGCGGTCGGGTCGAGCAGCAGCACCTCCAGCCGTTCGCCGCCAGTGCTGTCCTTCAAAGTGTCCGGAGTGCCTTCGGCGATGACCCGACCGTGGTCAATCACCACGATGGTGTCCGCCAGCCGGTCCGCCTCCTCCAAGTACTGCGTCGTCAGCAACACGGTGGTGCCGTCCGCGACGAGTTCCTCGACCGTCGACCAGACGTCCAGACGGCTGCGCGGGTCCAGCCCGGTGGTCGGCTCGTCGAGGAACAGCACCGGCGGCTTGGCGACCAGCGCAGCAGCCAGGTCCAGCCGGCGCCGCATGCCGCCCGAGTAGGTACGCGCAGGCCGCTTGTGCGCGTCGAGCAGGTCGAACCGCTCCAGCAGTTCCCTGCCCCTCCGCTGCGCTTCGCCCCGCCGCGCGCCGTACAGCCGGCCGACCATCACCAGGTTCTCCAGCCCGGTGAGGTTCTCGTCCACAGCCGCGTACTGGCCCGCCAGGCCGATCCGCTGCCGCAACGCAGCCGCGTCCCGAACGACGTCCAGGCCGGCGATGCGGGCCGTGCCGGCATCCGGCTTCAGCAACGTGGTGAGGATCCGCACCGTCGTCGTCTTGCCGGCGCCGTTCGGGCCCAGCAGGCCGAGCACGATCCCCGCGGGGGCCTGCAGGCTCACGCCGTCCAGCGCCCGAACGTCCCCGAAGGTCTTGACCAGGCCCTCGGCCCGGATGGCGGGCTCGTTCCCGCTCACGGCACGAAGCGGTGGAGCAGGGTCGGCAATCGCCGTCACAGCTGGTCTCCTCGTTCTAGGAAGCGTCCACCCTACGGTCAAGACGCACCCGTCGCGCGCGGATTTCGCCCCGCTGCGTCCGCCGCATTCCGACAGCGACCCGGGGCTTGTGCGACATGCGCGTTGCCCGGGCAACCTCCATGTCGCACAGCCGGGCGGCAGGCAGGCTGAGCAGGCTCAGGCGCTCTTGCGTGCTTTGCCGGTGGCCTTGCGCGGACGCTTCGGCCGCGCGCCCGCACCGTCCTCGTCGCGCTGGTCCCGCGCGGCGTCGACACTGGCCTGCAGCGCCGCGACCAAGTCGAGCACCCGACCCTCCGGTTCTGCCTCCGCTGCCGCCGGGATCTCCTCCCCGCGGCCCTTGCGGGCGATCAGATCCCGCAGCATCTCGGTGTACGCGTCGTGGTAGCGCTCCGGTTCCCATTCACCGCTGAGCGAGTCGATGATCTGTTCGGCCAGCTTCATCTCCTTCGGTGCGGCCTTCACCCGCGCTGCGGGGATGCCGGCGACGGAATCGCGCCGGACCACCTCGTCGGCGAAGTGCATCGTCGACATCGCGAGCGCGCCGTCCATCGGCCGGATCGCGGCGAGGTGCTCCTTGTTGCGCATCACCACGGTGCCGATCCCGACTTTCTGCTGCTCCTGCATCGCCGCTGCCAGCAACACGTACGCGCGTTGCGCAGCATCCCCGTCCGGCGCCAGCCAGTACGTCGCGTCGTAGTAGACCGGATCAATCTGCGCCAGGTCGACGAAGTCGTTCACGTCGACGCTCTTGGACGACACCGGGCGCAGCCTGGCCAGCTCGTCCGGGTCGAACGTGACGTAGTCGCCGCCGTCGGTCTCGTAGCCGAGCTGGGTTCGCTCCACCGCCTTGCCGGTGCGCTCGGAGACCTTCTGGTAGCGGACCCGCGCGCCGCTGTCGTCGAGCTGGTGGAAGTGGACGGTGTGCTCGCGCACTGCCGAGTGCGCGCGTACCGGGATGTTGACCAGCCCGAAGCTGATCACACCGGACCAGATTGACCGTGGTGGCATGCGCCGGATGTACCCAGCCGGGCACCTGATCAGCCGTGACGTCCCGGACGAATCTGCGCGGCGCGAGCCTGACGCGGTGTCGCGAGCCAGCCGGGCGGGCATAGCGCAGCGGTGGCAACCGCTGGCGCCGACGAGCTGCCTCGCGGCCTGGCGCCGATGCTGGCCCGGGCCGGCGCGCTGCCGCCGGTCGAGGACGACGCAGCCTGGGCGTACGAGATGAAGTGGGACGGAATGCGCGCCCTCGGCGAGATCACAGCCGGTGCGCTGACCGTTCGTACTCGCAACGGCCGGGACAGTACGGTGTCCTTCCCCGAAATCGCTCCGCTGGCTGCCCAACTCGGATCGCTACCGGCGGTCCTCGACGGCGAGATCGTCGCCTTCGACGGAGTGCAGCCGAGCTTCGGTCGGTTGCAGACGCGGATGCACATCACCGGCGCGGACCGGGCTCGGCGGGCGGCGACCCAGGTTCCGGTGGTCTACCTGGTATTCGACTTGCTCTACCTCGACGGCCGGTCGCTGCTCGACCTTCGCTACGACACCCGCCGGGACCTACTGCAGCGGCTGGAACTCGACGGTCCGGCATGGCGGACCCCGTCTGCATTCGCCGGGTCGGGAGCGGAGGCGGTCCGGGCCAGTCGGCGGCGCAAGCTGGAAGGCGTGATCGCCAAGCGCCGGGATTCCCCGTACCGTCCAGGCCACCGCAGCGCTCACTGGGTGAAGATCAAGCATGTGCGTACCCAGGAGGTCGTCATCGGTGGCTGGAAGGAAGGTCTGGGTGAGCGGTACGGAGGGCTGGGATCGTTGCTGCTCGGCCTGCCCGCACCCGGTGGCCTGGTGTACGTCGGCCGTGTCGGCACCGGATTCAGCGAGCACGCACTCGTCGCCCTGCAGGACCAGCTCGACACGCTGGCCAGTCCCACCTCACCGTTCGCGCAGCGGCTTGCGGCCGGGGAAGCACGCGGCGCGCACTGGGTGCGGCCGAGCCTGGTCGGCGAGGTCGCGTTCGGCGAATGGACCCAGGACGGCCGGCTGCGGCACCCGACCTGGCGCGGCCTGCGGCCGGACAAGGACACCGACGACGTCGTCCGGGAAAGTTGACGGACGC
>DASZVT010000023.1:0-8896 GCA_035546915.1 Mycobacteriales bacterium
CGAGTGCGTCGACTGCGGCGCCTGCGAGCCGGTCTGCCCGGTCGAGGCGATCTACTACGAGGACGACGTCCCGGAGCAGTGGAAGCCGTACTACGACGCGAACGTGCACTTCTTCGACGACCTCGGCTCGCCCGGCGGTGCGGCGAAGACGGGCGCGCTCGACACCGACCACCCGCTGGTCGCCGCGCTGCCGCCGCAAGAACACGACGAGGACTGACCTGACCGGCCGGACGGCAGCCGTACCGCGCTGGGCGGCCGGGCTGCCGGCACTTCCGGACTTCCCCTGGGACCGGTTGCTGCCGTTCGCCGCACAGGCGCGGGCGCACCCGGACGGCATCGTGGATCTGTCCGTGGGTGCGCCGGTCGATCCGACGCCGAGGTGCGCACAGGACGCGCTGTGTGCCGCCGCGGACAGTCCCGGCTACCCGGTCGCGGTCGGAACCGCCGCGCTGCAGGGCGCCACCCGCGAATGGCTCGCCCGCACCTGCGGTGCGGATCCGGGCATCGAGGTGGTGCCGACCATCGGGTCCAAGGAGGCGGTGGGCCTGCTCGCCGCGTTGCTACGGCTCGGTCCGGACGACGTCGTGGTCATCCCGGAGCTGGCCTACCCGACCTACGCGGTCGGAGCGGCGATGGTCGGCGCGCAGGTCAGTGTCGGGTGGCACCCCGACGCGACGCTGGTCTGGGTGAACTCGCCCAGCAACCCGACCGGCGCGGTGCAGGGCCGGGACGAACTCGCGGCACTCGTGGCGCGCTGCCGGGATGCCGGCGCACTCGTCGTCAGCGATGAGTGCTACCTCGAGTTCGGCTTCGACGGGCCGGCGCCGGTGAGTGTGCTGCATCCGGAGGTGTGCGGCGGCCGGTACGACGGCGTGGTGGCGCTGCACTCGTTGTCCAAGCGTTCCAATCTCGCCGGCTATCGGTCTGGATCAGTGGCTGGTGACCCGGACGTCGTGCGGGCTCTGCGCGAGCTGCGCCGGCACACCGGACTGCTGGTGTCCGGCCCGGTCCAGGCCGCCGCGGTGGCGGCGTTGCGCGACGACGCGCACGTTCGTCAGCAGCGAGAGCGGTACGCCGCTCGCCGCCGGGCGTTGCGCCCGGCACTGGAAACCGCAGGCTTCCGGATCGAGCACAGCAACGCCGGGCTCTACTTCTGGGTCACCCGGGACGAGCCGTGCATGGACAGTGTCCGCTGGCTCGCGGAGCGCGGCATCCTGGTCGCACCAGGGGACTTCTACGGTCCCGCCGGTGCCCGCTACGTCCGGGTCGCGCTCACCGCGACCGACGAGCGGGTGGCCGCCGCCGCGCGCCGGCTCGCGGCCTGACGGCCCCGTCTGCCAGCCCGATAGCCTCCCGGTCATGACTGAATATCCCGTCCGTCTCTCCGCTGCGGGCCTCGCCTGTGGCTCGGGTCCTCGCTTCGAGGCGGACTCATGAGGGAGACAGCGACCAGTTCGCTCGACCCGGCTCTCGACGCGCTCTGGGAGCGTCGCGACTCGCTGACCCCGGACGACGCCGACGCGGGCGCCCTGGTGCACGACGCGCTGGACGCGCTGGACGCCGGTGCGGCCCGGGTTGCCTGGGTCGACCCGGTGACGGACGCGGTCGTGGTGGACGAGCGGGCGAAGCGCGCGATCCTGCTGTCCTTCAAGACCTTCCCGATGACCGATAGTCGGGCCGGCGACTTCGCGTACCGGGACCGGATGCCACTGAAGACCCGGCTCGACGGGGTCCGCGCGGTGCCGGGCGCGATCGTCCGGTTCGGCGCGTACCTGGCTCCCGGCGTCGTCTGCATGCCGAGCTACGTCAACGTCGGCGGGTACGTCGACTCCGGCAGCATGGTGGACACCTGGGCCACTGTCGGCTCGTGTGCCCAGGTCGGCAAGCGGGTGCACCTGTCTGGCGGCGTCGGGCTCGGCGGCGTGCTGGAGCCGCCGAACGCCGTGCCGGTCGTGATCGAGGACGACGCGTTCGTGGGGAGCCGCAGCATCGTCGTCGACGGGGCGCGGGTCCGCCGCGGCGCCAAGCTCGGAGCCGGGGTGATCCTGACCGCGTCCACTCACGTCGTCGACGCGAACACCGGCGAGGAGTATCCGCAGGGGGAGGCGCCGGCGCGCAGCGTCTGCGTCGGGTCGACGCGGGTGAAGTCCTTCCCCGGTGGCGATTTCGGCATGCCCGTAGTGCTTGTCCTCCGTACCCTGGCCGAGGATGAGATCCACGACAAGCTCGCGCTGAACGACGCGCTACGCGAACACGGCGTGTCTACCTGACGGGAGTGAGTGTGACTGCGGCACAGCGGATCCCGGCGCTCGACCTGACAGCGGACCCGGTCGAGCTCGCGGTCGCATTGGCTGACGTTCCGACCGAGTCGGGTATGGAGCGGCCGCTCGCGGACGCGGTGCAGTCCGCGCTTCGTGCGATCCCGCACCTGCGCGTCGACCGGGACGGCGACGCGGTTGTCGCCCGCACCGACCTCGGCCGGCCACAACGGGTGCTGCTCGCCGGACACCTGGACACGGTGCCGGTCGCCGACAACCTTCCGGTGCGTCGCGACGCCGACCGGCTGTACGGCTGCGGGACGACGGACATGAAGGCGGCGGTCGCGGTAGCGCTGCACCTCGCCGCGACGGTGCCGGCGCCGGCCTTCGACCTCACCCTCGTGTGTTACGACCAGGAGGAGGTCGAGGCGTCCCGCAACGGCCTCGGTCGGCTGATGCGCGAGCACCCGGACTGGCTGCGTACCGATCTCGCGATCCTGATGGAACCGACCAGTGCACTGGTCGAGGCCGGGTGCCAGGGCACCCTTCGGGTCCGGATCACCACCGCGGGACGTCGCGCGCACAGCGCCCGATCCTGGCTGGGTGACAACGCGATCCATCGACTCGCCCCGGTGCTCGGGGTGCTCGCCGACTACATCCCACGCGCCGTCACGCTGGACGGATGCCACTACCGGGAAGGCCTGAACGCGGTCGGGATCGACGGGGGAGTTGCCGGGAACGTGATCCCGGACGCGGCGTCGATCACGGTGAACTTCCGGTTCGCACCGGACCGTTCGCCCGAGCAGGCACTCGCGCACCTGCATGAGGTGTTTCCGGGCTGTGACCTGGTGGTGACCGATAGCGCGGCCGGCGCGTTGCCGCGGCTCGCGGAGCCGGCCGCAGCCGCCTTCGTAGCCGCCGTGGCCGAGCCACCCGTCGCCAAGTACGGCTGGACCGACGTCGCCCGGTTTGCCGCGCTCGGGGTGCCCGCGCTGAACTACGGTCCGGGGGACCCGGCGCTGGCACACACCCGCGAGGAGAGCGTGGAGATCCGACTCATCCGGCAGTGCACTGCGGTACTGCGGGACTACATCACCGGAGCCGCGCGGCGCTGACGGCGCCCGCCGCGTCGGTTAGTCGGCGCCGACCAACCGACTCCGCAGGCCGTCGATCTCTGCCTGCTGCAGGCCGCTGGCCCGCAGATACCCGACGCTCCCGCCGAACTCGCTGTCCACGGTGGCCAGCACGTCGACCATGGTGTCCGGATTGACCCGGTGCGCGTCCAGGCCGATGCGCTCCACGTCCGCTGCGTACGTACCAGTCGCGCGCAGTCGTCCCACCACCCGCTCGATCCGCTCGTTGCTGAGCGCGTAATCGGCCACGATGGCCTCCCGGGGTGTCCCGATGCTGTCCAGCATCAGGGCGACGAATACGCCGGTGCGGTCCTTGCCGGCCGCGCAGTGCACGATCATCCCGCCAGGCCGGAGCAGCGCGCGTGCCCCCTGCGCGAACGACGCAGGCCGGTCTCGCAGGTACTGCAGGTATACGTGCACCGGTCCGTGCGCCCAGCGGTCCGGCAACACGGTTCCCGCGTCCTGCTCGACGGCTGCGGTGTCCGGGATGAACGAGACGTCCACGTGCCGTACCGCGTCCACCTCCCGCAGCGGCCCGGGGCCCTCCTTCGCCCGTTCGCTGTCGGTGCGCAGGTCGAGGACGGTCCGGACGCCGACGCGGTCGACCAGGGTGCGTACGTCGGTCGCCGACAGCCCCTGCAGGTTGTCGCTACGGATCAGCACGCCCGGCCGGACCGGGCCGCGCGGCGTCGGCAGGCCGCCCAGATCCCGGGTGTTCGCGGTGCCTTCGAGGTCATACCAGGCGGGTTCTGTGCGCAGTTCGGTCACGGCACGACCTTACGGGCGTCGCTGCAGGCCACCCGGCCCGGATGCAGCGGAACCGGACCGGGTGGCGTACGTGAGGCCAGTGCAGGACAGGGCGCCCAACCGGTGGTTCTCCGGCGTCGCATCCACGAAACTACCTGTGCCACAGTCGGTTTCAAGTCTAGTTGCCGACAGGATAAGTATACGGCAACCAGGTCGCGGGGGCTACCAGGAGTTCCCGCGGGCCTGCGGCGCCGGATCCGTTGCCGGTCGCTACGGTGAGCGCATGGCTGCAACCGGCGCGGGATCGATCGATCCCGATCGCTCCCATCCACACCCGGAGCGCTACCGCGGGCCAGTGGTGCTCCGCCGCGGACAGGTGCAACCCTCGACGACTGACCAGCGCTTGCTGGACACCCGGGGACCGAGCGACTGGGTGCACACCGACCCGTGGCGGGTGCTGCGGATCCAGTCCGAGTTCGTCGAGGGGTTCGGCCTGCTGGCTGAAGTGCCGCGCGCGGTCTCGGTGTTCGGTTCGGCCCGGATCAGCCGCGACTCGGCGGAGTACGCGCGGGGCCGGGAACTCGGTGCGGCACTGGCCGCAGCCGGTTTCGCCGTGATCACCGGTGGCGGGCCGGGAGTGATGGAGTCGGCGAACCGGGGCGCGCAGGAGGCCGGCGGGCTCTCGATCGGTCTCGGGATCGAGCTACCGTTCGAGCAGGGGCTCAACGACTGGGTGGACCTCGGCATCAACTTCCGCTACTTCTTCGCCCGCAAGACGATGTTCGTCAAATACGCGCAGGCGTTCGTCATCCTGCCGGGCGGGTTCGGCACCATGGACGAGCTGTTCGAAGCGTTGACGCTGGTACAGACGGGCAAGGTCAACCAGTTCCCCGTGGTTCTGTTCGGCTCTGCCTACTGGGGCGGCCTGGTGGAATGGCTGCGTACTGCTGCGCTCGCGGTCGGGACGATCAACGAACGGGACTTGGCGCTCTTGCACGTGACCGACTCGGTGTCCGAGGTGGTCCAGATCATCGTCGAGGCGAACCGGGTCGTGGCGGACGCGTGAGCGCGGCCCCGCCGGGACCGCGGTGGTGTGTCTGCGTGTTCTGCTCGTCGTCCGTCTCGATCGACTCGGCCTACATCGACCTCGCCGACCAGGTCGGGGCCGCGATCGCCGCGCGTGGTTGGGATCTGGTCACCGGCGGGGGCCGGGTGTCGATGATGGGGGCGGTCGCTCGGGCGGTACGTCGCGGCGGTGGCCGGACCACCGGGGTGATACCGAATGCGCTGACTGGCTATGAGGTTGCGGATGACGCCGCCGACGACCTGCTCGTGGTCGAGGACATGCGGCGCCGCAAGGCCGAGATGGATGTCCGGGCCGACGCGTTCCTGGCCTTGCCCGGCGGTATCGGGACCCTGGAGGAACTGCTCGAGGTCTGGACGTCACGCGCGCTGGGCATGCACGCCAAACCGGTCGTGGTACTGGACCCGGCCGGCGTATTCGCGACGCTGCAACACTTGGTCGGCGAGCTGGCGCAATCCGGTTTCGTCCGCGCCAGCGGTCTCGCAGCAATCGCCTGGACGAGCACCGTCGGCGATGCTCTCGACGCCTGCGCCCCGCCCCCCACCATCTCTCCGTGTTGATCATGGGCAGCTGGGCCGGCCGGTCAGGCCAGCCCGCGCCGGCTGATCGACGGGGGACGCTCGCCCTGCACCGAGGCCACCATGTCCAGTACTCGGCGGGTCGCGGCCACGTCGTGCGCCCGGAACATCCGGGCGCCGAGCCAGGCGCTGATCGCGGTGACCGCGAGCGTTCCCTCCAGCCGTTCATCCGGCGGGAGCTCGAGCGCCTCCCCGACGAAGTCCTTGCGCGAGAGCGCTACTAGCACCGGCCAGTCGGTCGCGACCAGCTCACCGAGCCGCCGGGTGAGTTCGAGCGAGTGCCGGGTGTTCTTCCCGAAGTCGTGGGTCGGATCGATCAGGATTCCGTCACGGCGCACGCCGCAGGCGACGGCGGTCTCGGCTAGCCGGGTGGTGGTCGCGAGCACGTCTGCCACCACATCCTCGTAGCCGACTCGATGCGGCCGGGTGCGGGGGGTCGACCCGCCGGTGTGCGCGCAGACCAGGCCGGCGCCGGCCTGCGCGGCTTCGAGCGCGAGTTGCGGGTCGTGCCCCGCCCAGGTGTCGTTCACCAGATCTGCTCCGCAGGCCAGCAGCTCGCGAGCCACCGGCGCGCGCCAGGTGTCCACGCTGATCACCACCTGCGGGTAGCGGCCGCGCACCTCGGCGACGAATGCCGCGGTGCGGCGCAACTCCTCGGCCTCGTCGACGTCCTGACCGGGCCCCGCCTTGACCCCGCCGACGTCGATCACCGCCGCACCCTCGTGGACGTAGCGGTCGACCAGGTCGAGCGCGGCCGCGGTGGCGTACGCGGCCCCCTTGTCGTAAAACGAGTCCGGCGTCCGGTTCACCACGCCCATCACGACCCGGTCGGTGGGGCCGAACCTGCGTGCTCCGAGTACGAGATCCACCCGTGCAGCGTGGCACGATGCGGTCATGGTGCTGTTCGTGGAGATCGTGGTCGTCGCGGTCGTGATCTTCGCTGTCGCCGCGCTGCTGGCCGGGCGGTTCACCGGAATGAGCGCCGTCACCCCGGATGCGACCGACGACGGGCTGCCGCCGGACCGGCTGGCGGGCGCTGATCTCGACCGGGCCCGCTTCGGCCTCGCGTTCCGCGGCTACCGGATGGGGGAGGTGGACGCGGTCCTCGACCGGCTGCGCGACCAGATGCAGGCCGACGCGGCAGAGCTGGCGCGGTTGCGGCAGTCCGCGACAGCTGGCGACGACGAAGGCTCGGATGGCTGAGCTGCAGGACCGAGCCGGCGACACACGACCAGGCCCGGATGGGCTGCACCGCTGCCCGTGGGCGCTGGCGGCACCTGACTACCTGCGCTACCACGACGAGGAATGGGCGCGGCCGGTACGTGACGACGCCGGGCTGTACGAACGATTGACCCTCGAGGCGTTCCAGTCCGGCCTGTCCTGGCTGACCATCCTGCGCAAGCGGGAGAACTTCCGGGCTGCGTTCGCCGGCTTCGCACCGGACCGGGTCGCGGCCTTCGACGATGTGGACGTCGCCCGGTTGCTCGGCGACAGCGGGATCGTCCGCAACCGGGCCAAGATCGATGCGGCTGTCGCGAACGCGCGGGTGTTGGTCGGGCTCCCGCCCGGCTCGCTGACCGAGCTGGTCTGGTCCGCGGCCCCGCAGGTTCTGCCGCCGGCACCGCTGCGGCTGGCCGACGTCCCCGCGGTGACGCCCGCTTCGACCGCTCTCGCGAAGCGGTTGCGCGGCCTGGGATTCCGCTTCGTGGGGCCGACCACGGCATACGCGCTGATGCAGGCCTGCGGCGTGGTCGACGACCATCTCGTCGGCTGCCACATCCGGGGCGTTCATGCCGGTTCGACCCCCTAGCGAGTGGCTCGTGCCGCGACGGCGCCAATATCTGGGATGATGGTGCCGCGCGCCGCGCCCCGGCGCACAGGACAACAACCGGCAGCGATGCCGGTCGGCCACATCCGGCCTGTCCGGATGCAAGGGAGGAGTGCTGCGATGGCGGCCATGAAGCCACGGACCGGAGACGGCCCGATGGAGGTCACCAAGGAGGGGCGCGGGATCGTGATGCGCGTTCCGCTCGAGGGCGGTGGCCGCCTCGTCGTCGAACTCAATGCCGACGAGGCCGTCGAGCTGGGGAACGCGCTCAAGGCCGCCTCCGGCTGAGCGAGCGCCACGCCGGGGGTGATCGTCCGGGAACGCACCCCCCGGGCCGCCTCCTGCGTCACAATCTTCCCAACAGCCGCGCAGGAGGGTACATCCCCGAGGGGTGCCCGGGACCGTGGGAGGTGCGATGACGCGCGTCGCGTCGCTCACCCCGCGCCCCCTCGCGCCCGGCGCCAGTCCGCTGGGCGCGGCCGAGCCCACCTTCGTCGGGGTGCTCCGGGTGCCGGAGTTCCGCGGGCTGTGGCTCGCGCAGATCGCGAGCCTGGTCGGGGACCAGCTGGCGAAGCTCGCGCTGGCGATCCTGATCTTCCACCGGACCGACAGCGCGCTGCTGTCGTCGCTGGCGTACGCGGTGGCCTACCTGCCGGCGCTGCTGGCGGGTCCGGCGTCCGGGCTGCTCGCGGACGTGCTGCCGCGGCGGCGAGTCCTGATCGCCTGCGATCTGGCCCGGGCCGGAGTGGTCGCGTTGATGTGCCTGCCCGGATTGCCGGTATACGTCCTGCTCATCCTGCTGCTGGTGGTCAGTTCGGTGGAGTCACCGTTTGCGGCAGCTCGCTCCGCGTTGGTGCCCGACATCCTCGACGGCCGCTCGTACCCACTGGCGCAGTCGCTCGGCCAGGTCACCGAACAGGTCGGTCAGATCATCGGGTTCGCCGTCGGTGGGGTCGTGGTCGGGCTGATCTCCGCGCGCGGAGCGCTGGCCGTCGATGTCGCCACCTTCCTGGTGTCCGCGGCTCTGGTCGTGGCCTTCGTCCGGCCCCGTCCGGCACCGGCCCGCCGGGGAAGCGGGTCGTACTGGCACGACAGCGCCGAAGGCGCCAGGCTGGTGCTGCACTCGCCGCTGCTGCGCAACCTCGTCGGCGTCTCCACGATCGGGCTCGGGCTGATCATCGCCACCGAGGGCCTGGCGGTGGCGTACGCACGCCAGCTGGGTCACGGTGACGTCGCAGTCGGCCTGCTCGCGGCCGCAGTGCCGATGG
>DASZVT010000024.1:0-5601 GCA_035546915.1 Mycobacteriales bacterium
TAGCGCAAGCCGCGAACAAACCGGAGACCGAGGCGGGGAAGCTAGTCCGCGTGCGGGCCGTTGCCCGGGGGCAGCGGTGGCAGGGTCTTGTCCGGCTTGCCCGGCACGGTCGCGCTCGGTCCGGACGTCACCGGCTGCGGCGTGCTCGTGGTGCCGGTGGACGGCGTACCCGGGGTGGCCGATGTCGAGGGGCTCGCCGGCGGGGTCGGGTGGACCACTGGCGCAGACAGCTGCCCCTTGCTGAACGACTGCACCGGAACGCCCTGCAGCGCCCCCTCCATGATCGACTGCCAGGTCGAGGCCGGCACGTCACCGCCGTAAATCGAGCTGTGGTACGTCCCGAAGCGCAACGAGCTGAACGGCAGGATCGAGCCGCTCGGGTTCTGCGGGTCGAACATGCCCACCGCGGTGACCAGCTGGGGGACGTAGCCGACGAACCAGGCGCCGGTGAAGTCGTCCACGGTGCCGGTCTTGCCCGCGGCCGGCCGGCCGATCCCCTTGCCGGCGGCCGTCGCCCCGGGCTGGTTCAGCACGCCCTGCATGATCGACGTAGCGGTGTCCGCGACGCCCGCCGAGACCGCCTGCCGGCAGGCCGGCGCCTGGGTGAACTTCACCGGGGCGCCTTTCAGCGTGGTGATCTTGTCGATGAACCGCGGATCGCACTCCTTGCCGTGCGCGGCGAGGGTGGCGTACATCGTCGCCATGCTCATCGCGGAGGTGCCGTTCGCCGCGCCCAGCGTGAGTGACGGGCCGAGGCGGGAGTCGTCGTCCAGCCCGGGTGCCTTGTCGCCCAGGTTCTGGGCCATGTCCCGGACCGCGAGCACGCCCACCTTCTCGATCAACTGGACGAAATAGGTGTTCACCGAGTACCAGGTGCCGTTGACGAGGTTGAAGGTGCCCTGCTCGCTGTCACCGGCATTGCGGACCCCGTTCGGGCAGCCCTTGGTCCCCTGTCCCTTGTAGTGCGGGTCGGGGAGGCAGGCCGGGCTGTAGAAGCTGGTGGACAGCGGTAAGCCCTGTGCCAGCGCGGTGGTGAGGGTGACCGCCTTGAACGTGGACCCCACGTTGTAGCGGTTCTGGGTGGCGTAGACGGCCTTCGACTGGCCCGGCTTGTCGCCGTAGTCACGGTTCTGTCCGATGGCCAGTACCCGGCCGGTCCCGGGCTGGATCGCCACCGCGGCGGTGACCTGCCGGGTGCCCATCGGCACGTTCTTGCGGATGCCTGCGTCCAGCGCCTGCTGCGTCTTCGCATCGTAGGTCGTGTAGATGTTCAGACCGCCCTCGAAGATGGTCTGGTTGCGCTGCTCCTGGCTCGCGCCGAAAGCCTTGTCCTGCAACAGGTTGTCCAGCGCGTACCGGCAGAACACCGGCGCCGACGACACCGCGCAGGGGTCGACCGCCTTGGTCGACGGGTGCACGACGAGCTTCTCCTTCTTGGCCGCCTCCACCTGCGCCGCCGGCATGAAGCCGTACTTCTCCACCGCGTCGAGCACCGTGTTGCGGCGCTGCAGGGATGCCTGTGGGTGCTGTACCGGGTCGAAGGCGCTCGGGCTGTTCACCAGCCCGGCGAGCAGCGCGGACTGGGCCAGCGTCAGCTTCTGGACCGGGACCCCGAAGTAGTGCTCGGCGGCGCGGCCGACGCCGTACACGCCCTCGCCGAAGTAGGCGATGTTGAGGTAGCGCTCGAGGATCTGCGCCTTGGTGAGCTTCTTCTCCAGCGCGATCGCGTACCGGGCCTCCCGCAGCTTGCGACTGATCGACTTCTCGGTCGCCTCCTTCTGCGCCTCCTTCTTCTCCTCCGCGGTGGCGTTGGAGTTGTTCGCGGCTTCCAGCAGCATCTGCTTCACGTATTGCTGCGTGATGGTGGAGGCACCCTGGGAGAACTCGCCGGTGCCCGAGTCGTGCCGGACCGCCCGGGCCAGGCTGCGCAGGTCGACACCGTTGTGCTCGTAGAACCGGTTGTCCTCGATCGCGATGATCGACTTCTGCATCACCTCGGGGACCGACGAGAGCGGCACGATCACCCGGTCCTCGGGTCCGGCCAGGGTGGCGATCACGCTGCCGTCGGCGGCGCGCAGGATCGAGTGCTGGGCCAGCGGGACCTCGTCCAGCGAGGTCGGCATCTTGTCCAGCGCATCCTGGGTGGACTTGGCCGCCCAGCCGAGCGCGCCGACCGCGGGAAGCGCGAGTCCGGCGACCAACAGCCCGGCCAACAGGGACAGCCCCACCAGCAGTCCTACCTGGTGCGGCACGTCCCGCCGAGGAATCCTCACCGCAGGAGCGTACCGGGGGCACTGCGCCGAATGGCCCTTCGGCTCGGCCGCAACACCGTCGATCGTCTGAGTGCGGACAACAGTGGTGGTTCGGATGGACTAACGGATATGCCCCCGTTGGGCCATGTGCCACAACTGTCCGTATTCGTACGGTCTCGGAGGGCAGCACCCCCACCCCGACCCCGGTGCTGAGGATTGAGATGGACATGACGACGGATGTGGCGCACCCCGCGCCTCGCTCCGTAGCGCGGCGGGGAGGCCGCCTGTTGACGGACGCCGCAGCAGACACCGAGCCGCAACACGCCGCGGCGGATGCTGGTTGGACCGCTCGGGCCGCCTGCCTGAAGCTCGATCCGGACGAACTGTTCGTCCGCGGGGCCGAGCAGAACCGGGTGAAGGTGCACTGCCGGACCTGCGTGGTACGGATGGAGTGCCTGGCCGACGCGCTCGACAGCCGGGTCGAGTTCGGCGTCTGGGGTGGCATGACCGAGCGCGAGCGCCGCGCCCTGCTGCGCCGCCGGCCGGACGTGGTCTCCTGGCGCAAGCTGCTCGAGCAGGCTCGGCGGGACCACCTCGCCCAAGCCGGCTGACACCGCGTGCCGTCACCCGTCCGCATCTGTCCGAAGGGTCGGGCCGCGGATGGCGATCCTTCGGTGAGTGCAGCTGCCTGAGCGACGCGTCAGCCGGCTAGGGCGGCGCCGATCGCGCGCAGGCCGTCCAAGTCGTGGATGTCCTCGGGGAACGCCGGCACGGGGGTGATCGGCGTCCCCGGATGCGCGCGGCTGAAGCGCTCCACCAGCGCAGCCTCCCGCCTGGCCAGGGTGGCTCGTTCCGCATGCAGCCGCAGCAGCGCCGCGGTCTCGGGGTGGGTCCCGGCGGCCTCCAACTCCTCGGCCGCGGCGATGGTCCGCGCCGCGCCGACGCCGTCGTCGGCGAACACGCCGTCCACTGGGTGCAAGCGGTTGACGACCACTCCGGCGAGCGGCATTCCCTCGGACGCGAGCCGTTCGGTGAAGAAGGACGCCTCGCGCAGCGCCGCCGCCTCCGGGGTCGCCACCACCACGAACGCCGTCCCCGGCGCGGCCAGCATCTGGTACGTCTGGTCGGCCCGATCGCGGAATCCACCGAACATCGTCTCCAGCGACGCGACGAACTGCTGCACGTCGGTGAGCACCTGCGCGCCGATGATCCGGGTCATCACCCGGGTCACCGCGGCGAGCCCTGCGTTCACCACCTTCAGGTACGCCCGTCCCCCGGCGCGTGCCGGCGCGACCAGCACCTTGATCACCCGTCCGTCGAGGAACTTTCCGAGGTGCTTGGGCGCGTCCAGGAAGTCCAACGCGGAGCGGGTCGGCGGGGTGTCGACCACCACCAGATCCCAGCGCCGCTCGGCGACGAGCTGGCCGAGCTTCTCCATCGCCATGTACTCCTGCGTTCCGGCGAACGAGGACGACAGTGACTGGTAGAAGGGGTTCGCGAAAATCTGTCGCGCCCGCTCGGGGTCGCTGTGCGCGAGCACGATCTCGTCGAAGGTGCGCTTCATGTCCAGCATCATCGCGTCCAGTTCGCCGTCCACACCGGCCACCCGGGACGGGAGATTGTCCAGCTCCGCCAGGCCCATCGACTGTGCCAGTCGGCGTGCCGGGTCGATCGTGAGTACGACTGTGCGGCGCCCCTGTTCGGCGGCCCGCAGTGCGAGCGCGGCGGCCGTCGTCGTCTTGCCCACGCCTCCGCTGCCGCAGCACACGATCACCCGCGCGTTCCTCAGCGCCGCGTCCACGTCCAGCCGCGCCGACTGCTGAGTGCTCACCCGACACTCCGCGATACACCCTGTGCGGCAAGGGTTTCCGCCAGGCGGTACAGCCCGCCGAGGTCGACCGCGCCGGTCAGCATCGGCAACGCCGCGATTGGCAGCCCGAGCCGGTCGAGCTCGATCCGTTCCCGCTCCTGCAGCGCGATCCGGGACCGCAGGTCGGCCGCCTCCGCGAGCAGCGCGTCCAGCACCGGCTTGTCCGCCGGCAGACCCGCGGCGCGCAGGCCGGCACGCACTGTGGTGCGGCCGAGCCGGGCCGGGATCGGGTACGGCTGCCGGTGCATATTCACGATCACGTGGCCGACCGGGATGTCGGCGGCGCGCAACTCGGCGACGCCGTCGACGGTCTCTTGCACCGGCATCTCCTCCAGCACCGTGACCAGGTGTACCGCGGTCTGCGGCGACCGGATTACCCGGGTGACGCTGTCCGACTGGGTCTTGATCGGCCCGGCCCGGGTCAGCGTGCCGACCTCCGCGGTGACGTTCAGGAAGCGGGCGATACGGCCGGTCGGCGGTGCGTCCAGCACTACCGCGTCGTACACCCGGCGCCCGGTCTTCGCGCCCCGGTCCACCGCCTCCTTGAGCTTCCCGGTGAGCAGCACGTCGCGGACCCCGGGGGCGATCGTGGTGGCGAAGTCGATCGCGCCCATCCGCTTGAGCATCCGGCCGGCGCGACGCATGTTGTAGAACATGTCCAGGTAGTCGAGCAGCGCCTCCTCCGCGTCGACGGCCAGGGCGACGACCTGTCCGTGCCCCGGGGCAACCGCCACCGGCCGTTCCTCGTACGGCAGTGGTGGGGTATCGAAGAGCTGCGCGATCCCCTGCCGGTCCTCGACCTCCATCAGGAGCACCCTGCGGCCCCCCGAGGCGAGCGCGATCGCCAGCGCGGCCGCGACCGTGGTCTTCCCGGTGCCGCCCTTCCCGGTGACGACATGCAGCCGCCGGCGGGCTTCGACGGGTGGCGCTGCGGGCACCGGCCGAGCCTATGCTCGCCTGCATGGTCGCCGCGATCATCGTCATCGTTGTCGTCGTCGTGCTGCTGCTCATCTGGGTGCTGTTCGGCCTGCGGGTCGTGCAGCAGTACGAGAGGGGCGTCGTGTTCCGGCTCGGCAAGATCAGTGGCGGGATCCGGGAGCCGGGGCTGCGCTTGATCGTCCCGTTCATCGATCGGATGGCGAAGGTCAACATGCAGATCGGCACCATGAGCGTGCCGGCGCAGGAGGGCATCACCCGCGACAACGTGACGGTCACCGTCGATGCGGTTGTCTTCTACCGCGTCATCGACCCCACCAAGGCGGTGGTCAACGTGCAGGACTACCTGTTCGCGGTCTCGCAGATCTCGCAGACCTCGCTGCGCTCGACCATCGGCAAGACCTCGCTGCAGGACCTGCTGCAGGAGCGCGAGCAGGTCAGCGCCGAGCTGCAGCAGATCATCGACGGTCCCACCGAGGGGCCCTGGGGAGTGAAGATCGAGCGGGTCGAGATCAAGGACGTGGCGCTGCCCGAGTCGCTCAA
>DASZVT010000025.1:0-1786 GCA_035546915.1 Mycobacteriales bacterium
TGTCTCGGGACATCGTTCACACCTGACTTCGGGGGTGAGCGATGGGGATGGCCCGGCTGATCGTGACGGCGGTTCTGGTCGAGGGGCGCTCCAAGAGCGCCGTCGCCCAGCAGTACGGGGTCTCGCGGCGGTGGGTGATCACGCTCGTGCAGCGCTACCTGGCCGAAGGGGAGGCCGGCCTGCAGCCGCGGTCGCGCCGGCCGCACGCGAGCCCGCACCAGACCCCGAGCTCGGTCGAGGACGAGATCGTGCTGATCCGCAAGGAGCTCGACCGGGCCGGACACGAGGCCGGGGCCGCCACCATCGCCTTCCACCTCACCCAGCGGACCGGATCCAGCCCGTCGGTGAGCACGATCTGGCGGATCCTTTCCGCCCGCGGCTTCGTCACCCCGCAGCCGCACAAGCGCCCCAAGTCCTCCTACCTGCGCTTCGTCGCGGACCTGCCCAACGAACGCTGGCAGACCGACACCACGCACTGGGCGCTCGCCGACGGCACCGACGTCGAGGTCCTGAACTGGATCGATGACCACTCCCGGCTCAACCTGTCCAGCCGCTGCCAGCGCACCTTCAAAGGCACCGACGTCGACCGGATCTTCCGCGAGATCACTGCCACACACGGTGATCCCGCGACCCTGCTCACCGACAACGGTGCGATCTTCACCGGCCGATCCCGCGGCCACGGACGGGTCGCGCTCGAGGTCACCCTGCACGAACGTGGCATCGCCAGCCGGCACTCCCGCCCGTATCACCCGCAGACCTGCGGCAAGGTCGAACGCTTCCACCAGACCCAGAAGAAGTGGCTCGCCCACCAGAACCCCGCCCGCAGCCTGCGCGGCCTGCAAACCCAGCTCGACCGCTTCCGCGGCTACTACAACGAGGTCCGCCCGCACCGCGCCCTACCGCGGATCACACCCGCGCAGGCCTACCTCGCCCGCCCGAAAGCACAGCCGACCGGCACCCCGATCCACGCCGGGCACTGGCGCATCCGCCACGACCGCGTCCACGACAACGGCGCGATCAGCCTGCGCTACGACAGCCAGCTCCGCCACATCGGACTCGGCCGCCGCTGGGCCGGCACCGACGTCCTCGTCCTCGCCCACGACCTCAACATCCGCGTGCTCACCGACACCGGCGAACTCATCCGCGAACTCGTCCTCGACCCCAGCCGGAACTACCAACCCCAGCCAAGAACGTGAACGATGTCCCAGGACACCTGTGAACGGTGTCCCGCGACATCGCAATGAGTGCCCCCGGCAGGATTCGAACCTGCGCCCCCGCCTCCGGAGAGCATTGCATGGCCGCATCGGCCGTGATGTTCTGGAAGGCGAAAAGGGCCTCTGACCTGCACGTTTAGTGTCCGAGACGGTCTCCGACCGACCGTCCGTGACCGTGGGAGTCCGGCCCCGAGTGCGGGAAGAGTGCGGGAAGCCCGCGGAAGGCGGTCCAGATGGAAGCAGTGAGCTGGCGTCGCGGCGGTTGGGAGCTGCGCTACCGCGACCGGCACGGCAAACAGCACTGCGAGCGGTTCAAGGCTCCGCAGACTCGCCGCGCTCCAGACGTGGTGCTCGAGCGCAAGGCCCAAGTCGAGCGCGACCTCCGCCGGGGGACATACGTCGCGGTTGAGGAGCGGCGGGTCAACTTCGGCGAGTACTACCAGCGCTGGCACGCCACCCGGCGCATCAGCGCCACCCGCGGCTACACCGACGACATGCGCGCCGCCAAGCACGTCCTGCCGTACTGGCGGGACGGGGCCGTCGCCGAGATCCGGCCCCCCAACATCGACGAC
>DASZVT010000026.1:0-1674 GCA_035546915.1 Mycobacteriales bacterium
CTGCTTTTCCAGGGTCGCGACCTGTGCGCGCACGGTGGCGGCGATGGCCTGCTGTGCGCTCGTACCGCTCGGTGAGGTGGGGGTGACCGGGCCGGTGGAGGCTGTCGTGATGGCGCCGCCACCGGGGATGGTCCCGCATGCGGCCGTCCCGGTCAGACCGAGCGCGGCCCACGTCGCTACCGTCGTGGTGCCGGTCGTCGGCACCCCCTTGGCCTTCTGGAACGCGACCAGTGCACCGCGGGTAACGGGTCCGAAGTCGCGGTCCACGCCAACGCCGAGCTTGCGCTGCAGCGGTGCGACGGCCGCGCCCACGGTCCCCTGACCGAGCGTCGTGCACACCGGTCGAGAACCGGCCGGGAACTGCACCGGCAGGCCGCAGCCGTTGGCCGCGTCGCCGGCAGACACTGCTGCCCACGTCGCCGCGTCGAAGGAACCGGTGACTGGCACCCGATGCTGCGCCTGCCACGTCCTGACCGCTGCCGCGGTGACCGGTCCGTACGCGCCGTCGGCGCTCGCGCCGACCAGCCGTTGGATCGCGGCGACCGCTGGGCCCTTGGCCCCCACCCCGATGGTGGCGCACGAGGAGGTGATCGGCGTGGAGGTGTTGCCCGCACCGAACGAGGCGGCCGCGGTGAGCGGGATCGCGAGCGTCACGGCAGCGCCGATACCGACGCCTTGGACGGTGCGGCGCAGCGCCCGCGGCGGGGTCGGTGCGCGGTGCCGACCCGGGGTACGGCGGGCGGTGCGGGAGTGCATACGGCCAGAACCTCCGGTGTGACGGGTGAGGCGGAAGCGACAGACGTTCCCAAAAGCCTTCGACACGCCGGGTCAGAAACTTGACTCAGGCGGGGCCCGTAATCAAGGCGAGGTATGTCAGGAGCAGCAACGGAGGCACGAGCAGGGCGCCGTAGCGGGCAAACTCGAGCGCGCTGACCTGCACACCGCGGGCCGCGCAACGCTGCCGCCAGAGCATCGTGGCGAGCGATCCGCTCACTAGCAGCATCGGCCCCGCGTTGGTGCCGAGCAGCAGCGCGAGCAGGTCGCGGTGGTGGCCGGTCGGAACCGCTCGTTCCAACGCGACGTAGGACGGCAGGTTGTTCACCAGGTTCCCGGTCACGGCTCCGATCGCCTCCACCAGCAAGGAACCATGACCGGTCAGGTGCCGCAGGACGGCATCCAGCCCATGTCGGCCGAGAGCCGCGACGAGCAGGAACAGTCCCTCGGTGAGGAGCAGGATGCGCCAGGGCAGGGCGGTACGCAGGTCGGGCCGATGCCCGCGCATCCAGCAGCCCGCAGCGAGCACGGCTGCGGCGGGAGTGGCCACCTGCCACGGTGTGACGCCGGCGATCGATGCCGGTGCGACCGCGAGGCAGCACACGCCGGCGAGCCAGAGCAGGACGCGGTCAGGCGCGACGTACGGCGTGGCGCGTCGATGCCGGCCGCGCAGGTCGGCTCTGAACAGCCAGAACAGAGCGGCAACGATGACCGCCACCGCGACGATCTCCGGCAGCAGCATCCGGGCGGCGAAGCCGGCGCTGCCTAGCGACCCCAACCGGCGCGCAGCCAGCAGGTTGGTGAGGTTGGAGATCGGCAGCAGCAGGCTGGCGCCGTTGGCGAGCCAGACGGTGGCGTATGCGAACGGTCGCGGTGGGACGTCCACCGCCTGTGCGAGCG
>DASZVT010000027.1:0-10700 GCA_035546915.1 Mycobacteriales bacterium
GGTCCACACCGCGCAGTCGTCCGCCTTGAAGCCCACGTCGGAGCCACCGATCGTGACGACATCCGGGGCGGTGGTCAGGTTGTTCGCGATGATGTCATCAAGGCTCCCGGAGAAGCCCTTGAGTCGCTCCCAGTAACAGACCTCGGGCGAGGCGTGCCGCGTCCGGTAAGTGCCGGCGGTGATATCCGTTCCGATACGGAAAGTGCCAGCACCGAACACGACATAGCCGGCCCGCAGCGTGAGATCAGGATCGAGTCGGTGCAGGAACGCCGCCATGGCCTGACGGGACACCGCCGCTGCGGGGTGAAAGCCACCGTCTGTATACCCGCCCGTGACACCACGCCCGACAAGCCAGGTGATCGCCCCGCAGAACTGGCTCGTCGTCGGCACGTCAGCGAAGGGGGCGCTTGGGCACGCCGGCGCTGGCGTGGTCGGGTTAACCAGCTTGTACAGAAACGCGGCCATGGCCTGACGGGACACGGCGGCCGTCGGATGGAATCCACCGTCAGCGTAACCACCGGTGACGGCCTCACCATCGAGCCAGCCGATCACACCGCAGAAGGTGCTGCCCTGGGGAACGTCGGGGAACGACGCCGTTCCGCAAGCGATCGGCGCCTTACCAGGGTTGGTCAGCTTGTACAGGAAGGACGCCATCGCCTGACGCGATACCGCAGCCGTCGGATGGAATCCACCGTCAGCGTAACCACCGGTGATCCCGCGCGAACTGAGGAACTGCACATCGCTGCAGAACGGACTCGACGCTCCCACGTCAGGGAACGGCGCCGCACCACAACTAGCGGCGGATGCGCTCGAGCCGGTGAAAACGAGCACGAACGGCACCAACATCAGCGCAGCAACCCCGGCCACGAACGACCGAACGCGACAAGCCATCACAACCCCCAAAGACCCCAGGCTACGAGCGCACGCTAGACCCCTGCGCCGACCGTCGCAGGCCCTTCTGTCGTCCCGTGGACAGGAACAGTCCGCCGCCGAGCCTGACGCCGTGCCGGTAGACCGGACCGACGTGGACCCGTGCCCGGCGGGGTAGGAGCCGGGGCCACGGGCGCCAGTGCAGCCGCATCAGGAGGCGGGGCGTTCGAGATCGGCGAGCAGCCCAGGCAGGAATGCGGAGAAGACAGTGGTCTGCCGTAAAAGCCTGCTGTTCCCGAGAGGCAGGGTCAGTTCCTCGTCCGCATAGGTGAGCGTTACCGACGCCTTACGGGGCCAAGAATCCGACGCGTACTCCCAGTCATCGTCGCTGTTCGGGCCATCCTTAGCGCCTTCCAGCGCGATGCCCTGAAGCGTCGAGCGTGCCCAGGTCTTCACCCTCAGCCCGCACGTCGTCCTGTTGTTCACCCTCGCGGCCGTGCTGGGGAGTCCGTCCGCATCCGCCATGATCACGCGTCGTGCGGTGAGCAGCACTACTCTCCCCTTGACCGTGTCCAGGTCGTCGATCAGGTTGTGGTCGGCGTATACGACTGGATCGTCGCCGAGTAGCGCCGCGAGCCGGCGATACATCGACATCGGGTAGTTCGGGCTCGACGCACGCGGGACTTCGATCAGTCGTACGATCGACATTCCAATCTGATCAAGCGTCCGTGTGCTCTGCTGTTCTGTCACTGTTCCCCCGGGTGCGGTTATGTCAATCGTCGTCGGGTTGCCAGTCATCGAGCGTGACCGTGCCCCGGTCCTTGAACCTCTGCCGGTACTTCTCGACCGATGCCCGCAGCAGGGCGTCGATCCCGTCCTTGCCGTACATCACGACCAGCGCGACGACCGCCTGCTGTTCCACCTCGCCCGCGCTGCGGTATTCCTCTGGCGGCTGGTAGGTGACCTCGAGCCCGTCCTCCCGCAGCACTTGCGCCAGCGCTCCGACGAACGCGGCCGGCCCCCGGTAAGTGAGCGTCCTGGACTCCATGGCCGAGACCGTAGACCGGGCCGCCGACACCACCGCCTGCACCGAATCGCGCCCCGTCTCGCTCGATCTAGTCACCGTCGTCGGGGTAAGTCGAGTGCTGGCCAAACGACAGCCATGGCCAGCCAAGCCGACCGGCACCCTCGAAGAAATCCAGGAGGTAGGTACGTCGTGGGACGAAGAAGTAGACGCGTCGCGGTGCACCTGCGTACCGGCACGACCGGTCGAAGAAGCAGCAGTGCACGCGCACGGGTAACTTCCGGGCCAGCCGTTCCAGCGCTCGGCCGACAGTGGTTGAGCGGTCGTACTCGGCTAGTGCCTCCGGCATGGTTCGTGCGCGCTGAGCCGACCTTTCCTTCACGTCACGAGTGTCGGCACAAAGCTGACGGGTGTCGACAGAGATTTCAGCGCTGACGAGCCGAACGCGCACCGGTCTAGGAACCGACCCGACCTCACCTAATGGCGCAAATTTTGCGGCGTTTTCGGGGACGGGTCTCGTCCTCGCCCTGCTGACAAGTCCGGCGGACCTTCTCGATCGTTGTGGTGAGTAGCCCGTGCCGGTCGACGTGGCCTTACGCGCCTCGCCCGTCGCTTGTCCCGCAACTTTGCGGAACGAGGTTCGCCAGCCGCGACTGTCCTTTGACCCTCGCTCAAGTTGGACGAGGGTCGTGCCTACCGGCCTTCTCGCGTTACTTGGCTTCCGCGAGCGGCGAGGTAGTCATGAAGCGTTCACCGCTTCGAGCGCCGACTTGGGGATATTCACCGCAGCTAGCTACGTGTCCGATCTCGGGCACGACGCAACCGCCCCGTACCTGAAGCCCTAGGTACGGGGCGGTTCCGTCGGCGCCAGGTGCTAAAGGTGTCTGGGGCGCTTCCTGGCAGCGATGAAAGCGGGCGCCTTGACGCTCTGTGATCCAAGCTGTCGCAGTCGTGTGTCAACGTAATCGCGCTCGTCATCGGCGAGGTTCCGCAAGCGGAACGCCTTGGTACGGCACCTCACCGACGAGAACGCCCGCACTTCCTGGACTTGACGTTTGGTAGACGTGAGCCGATGCGTCGTGCGGCACCTCGCCGGCGAAGGTTCGCAACGAGTACGTGCGTCTGAATGCATCCGCCGAGCTGATTGCGTTCCGGTAGCGGATTGTCGCGCGGGACGGGCGCCGCCGAAAATCCCGGGAGGCAGCTCCTCATAGCGGACGTGGACGCCAAGGTGCTCCGCGTGTCGATACGGGTCGTATCGGCTGAACGGAGACATCCCCACCCCAGTGCAGCGGGCCGTCACTCGACCACCCGCCAGCGGTGGTCACCACGTAGCAGGCTATCGGCGTGCTGTCGGCACAGCAGCCCCTCGACGCCGGACGGGGACACCACCCGCACTGTCGCGCCCCGGCGGCACCGGCCACCTGACGTCAACCGGGGCGACGGCGGCGCGGTATCGGACTGACACCTGCCGAGCCCGGCCAACGCGACGGCGTCCCGGATCCGGGACATCGAGCGACCGTCTCCTGTAGGAGACACGGGTGCCGCGTTCACCACGGTGGACATCAGCCGGCGCCGGTCGCAGGATCCGCCTCGGCGGTCTCTGCGAATCGGGTCAGCGTGGAGGCGAGCCGACGTGCCTCCTCCGGGGTCAGCCAGGTGTCATCGAGCACCACTGCCGTCGGTTCGTCGCTCGATCTCACCAGCTGGATGACAGCGTTCCACTTGTTCATTGAGATCGGCTCTTCGGCGCTGCGGTGGATCCAGTACCCCAGCTCGGAATCGTCCTCATAGCAACGCTGCGGATCGCACCAAGGCAGGTGGCGAACCGGGGGCGCAGTCGAGTTCGCTGCTTCGGCCCGCTCAACTTCGAGCATGGCCTTCCCGAGCTCGGCGAGATCTTCACTCCACCAGGTAGCTGTCTGACCGGTGAGGTCCACCCCGGTGGGTACGCCGCCGCAGTCCAGTCGGATCACTGGCCGCGACAGGGTGACGACCCCGTCCTGGTTCCGTTCCTGCTGCTCGATCCAGCCGCGCACTTCCGGCGACAGCGCTGGGGAGTGGTGGCGATAGAACGCAGGATCGCCGTCCAAGCCGCGCAGTTCGTATGGGTGCCCGGCCGGAAGGGCGCACCACGATGGGCACGGCCCCGGCTCGGGGAGCTTCGACTTCATGTCGCGGTACTCCGCGGTCATCTCCACCCAATCCGTGCCCTGCACCGCAGGCAACCCCTGCAGTTGCTCCTTCGTCATGTCGAGCAACTCGTTCATCGTGGGCAGCTTGCTGGTAGTCGTCATCGCTGTGCCTCCTCGGCATCGGGAGGCCATCGCCAGTTGCACGTATGTTGCACGCGGCACAAAGCGAAGGCCTCTGATCTCTGCGTTTCCGCAGGTCAGAGGCCGGTTCGAGGTTGCTCCCGCGGCTGGACTTGAACCAGCAACCCTGCGATTAACAGTCGCATGCTCTGCCAATTGAGCTACGCGGGATCACGCGGCCGGACCTCCCGGCGCCCGAGCAGACTACCGCACAGCTCCGGCAGCCCTGCACTGGTCACCGATCCTGGAACACCTCGATCGTGCCGCCGTAATCAGCCACCCAAACCTGTCCGGTCCCGGTGTCCACGGTGATGCCGATCGGGTGCGGGTTGGTGCGCACGCTCTGCACCACGCTCCAGTCGCTCACCCGCAGCTTGCTCATGGTGTTGGAGAAGTAGTTGACGACGTACAGGTACTGGCCGTCAGCAGACAGCGCCATCGAGCGGGGGTTGTTGCCGGTTGCCCGCCGCGCGACCACGGTCCGGCTCGCCAGGTCGATCTTCACCACATCGCCGGCACCGTTCACCGTCGCGTACAGGTAGTGACCGGCGGGGTCCATCACCAGGTGCCGAGGGCCGCTACCGACCCCGCTGATCGTGCTCAGCGCGTACGAGCCGAGCGACAACGCCGCGATGTGGGTGCTGCCCATCACCGCGATGTACGCCGTCGCCGAGTCCGGCGTGATCGCGATCCCGCGTGGGTAGGCGCCGACCGGGATCCGCTTGAGCACAGCACCGGTCGCGGTGGAGATGACCGCCACGTCATACGAGCACCAGTCGGATACCAGCAGCTTGCTGCCGTCCGGCGTGACCTCCAGGAACTTCGGGGTGGAGCCGACCATGATTACCTGGTCGATCTTCTTGGTAGCTACGTCGATGCGGTAGACCGTGCTGTCGTCGTACCCGGACGACGGGCTGCAGGTGTCGTGCCCTTCCCGGGTGAAGCCGCTGCCGTACATCGAGTAGTTCGATACGTAGTAGTGCTTGCGGTCGGGGGTGAAAGCGCCCTCGACCGGACCGCCCCGAACCGTGCCCGGATGACCGGCGATCCCGAAGTCGGCCAGGTTCACCGTGTCCGGGATGGTGGCGATCAGCTGGTAGTTGCGGTCGTACACGGTGATCGTGTGGGTATAAATCATGTTGTTCGCGAACACCAAGCCGTCGCCCGACGCCACCACGGACTTCGGCGAGATGTGACCGCTGATGGTGGTGATCCGAGACAGCCCCGGCGGGCCCGGTGGCACGCTCACCGGCGTCGTCGTGCTGGCGGCCGTCGACGGCGCCGCCGGCGAGGTGGTCGATACCGCGCTCACCGACGGGCTGCCGGAGGGCGTGGGGGCCGCGCCGCTGCCGCCCGAGCCACAACCGGCCAGCAGCACCGCCGCGGCGATCGGTAGCGCGATCAGAATGCGCACACAGACTCCTCGTCTCGTCCCCAGCAAGCTGTTGACGTTACCGTGACGGGGCCGGATCGAGCGCCGGCCACACCGCACAGACCGGGAGAGGCGACCATGAAGCGCATCGTGTTCCTGACCGGGATCGCCTTCGGCTACGTCCTCGGTACGCGAGCGGGCAGGCAGCGCTACGAGACCATCGCGCGGACCGCCCGTAGCGTGGCGGACCGTCCGGAGGTGCAGGGTGTCGCGGGAATCCTGCGCGCCCGCGTCGGCGGAGTGGTCACCGCGATCGTCCCCGGACGCACCACGGGCACGGTCGGCTGACACGCCCGGAACCGGCCTGCGGCGTCAGATTCCCAGCTCAACCCGCAACCCGGCGATTAACTCCTCGACCCGCTGCACCACCGCCGGGTCCTGCGATGGCACCCCCGCGTCGTAACGGACCTGCCAGGTCAGCTGCCCCGTCACCCCCCGCCGCGCCGCCACGGTGGCACCCCGCCCGTCCGGCAGCAATCGGAGCGCGCGCGAGGCGATCACGCTCGCGTCGACCTGGGCGCGAATCACCGCCGGCAGGTCGCGCTCCTGTCCGAGCCGGAGCCGGCGCGTCTCGCCGTCCATCGCGGTGATCGCCAGGTCCGGCTCGTCCCAACGCACCTGGTCGATCTCGGTCCAGGCCAGCTGCTCGCCGTATGCCCAGAGCCCGCGGTCAGTCGCGACCACCGGCTCGCCCCGCTCAGTCCGGCCCCAGGCCAGCATCCGTTCCCGCTCGGTCCGGGCGAGTACCGCGCGCACGTCCGGCCCGGGTCGCTGCGCATCCCACGCCCGCCGCAACCGCCCCGCCATCAGTCCGCGCCCGCGGCCTGCGCGCGGAGCGTCCGCTTGAGCGCCTCGAGCTCGACCACCCGACCGAACAGGCGGGCATAGGCCTCGCCCGCCTCCTCCGGATTGGTCCGTTCCAGCCGCCCCTTGGCCTCCAGCAGCTGCCGGCCCACCTGCAACTCCTGGACCCGTGCCAGAACAGCTGCTACGTAACGGTTTTCGTCTTCGCCCGCGTACCGCACCGGCTCCACCGCGAGCGCATGCACCAGGGTGCGGGCCGGATCGTCCGGACAGGCAGCCAGCAACGCCTGGACCCAGGTCGCGTCTCCGGTCGCGGTGGCGGCCCCGCCTGCCGTCTGGACCGTCTCGCGCAGCACTCGGTGCTCCGGCACCGTGAACAGCTCCGGCGACAGCCCGTCGAACTGCGGACCGGCGAGCAACGGCCGCTGAATCGCGAGCTTGAGCGCCTCCCGCTCCACCGCAGCCGTGGTCGCCTGCTCCCGTGTGGGCCCCGGCCCGCGCGCACCGGTCGTCGGCGGGCCACCGCTGCGCACATCACCGCCGTGCGTCGCACCGTTGCCCCGCCGGGACGGCACGCCGGCCTGCTCCGATGCCGCGTTCCCGGACCGGCCGGCACGGTTGACCTCCGCCAGCACCGCGTCCACGTCCATCCCGAGCCAGCCGGCCAGGCTGCGGCCGTACTCCGGCCGAAGCGCGCGGTCCCGGATGCCGGCCACGATGGGCGCTGCGGCGGCAAGCGCACGCACTCGTCCGTCCGGCGTCTCCAGGTCGTACCGGTCCAGTGCGGAGCGGATGACGAAGGTGAACAGTGGGACCCGACTCGCGATCAGGTCGCGCACCGCAGCGTCGCCCTTGGCCAACCGCAGGTCACAGGGGTCCATGTTGTCCGGTCCGACCGCGACGAACGTCTGGGTGACGAACCGCTGGTCCAACTCGAAGGCGCGCAGCGCTGCCTTCTGCCCGGCCGCGTCGCCGTCGAAGGTGAAGATCACCTCGCCGCGGACCGAATCGTCGAGCAGCAGCCTGCGCAGGACGTCGACGTGCTCGGCCCCGAACGCCGTGCCGCAGGTCGCCACCGCGGTCGGCACGCCGGCGAGGTGCGCCGCCATCACGTCCGTGTAGCCCTCAACCACGACCGCCTGGTGGCGCAGCGCGATCTCCTTGCGAGCCAGGTCAAGTCCGTAGAGCACCTGCGACTTGCGGTACAGCGGGGTCTCTCCGGTGTTCAGGTACTTCGGCCCGGTGTCCGCCTCGTGCAGCTTGCGGGCACCGAAGCCGATGGTGTCCCCGGCCCGGTCCCGGATCGGCCACAGCAGCCGACCCCGGAACGCGTCGTACACACCGCGTTGACCCTGCTTGACCAGACCGCCCCTGAGCAGTTCGGCGCGGGTGAAGCCCTTGCCGGTGAGGTGCCCGGTCAGCGTGTCCCAGGACTGCGGCGCGTAGCCGACGCCGAAGCGTTCCCAGGCGGCCTCGTCGAACCCACGGTCGGTGAGGAACGCGCGCGCCACCGAGGCGTCTGCACCGCCGAGTTGCTCGCGGTAGAACGCGGCGGCTTCGGCGTGGGCGGCGATCAACCGCTGCCGCTCGCCGGTCTGGCGCCCGGCAGCCGCGCTGCCCTGCTCGTAGGTGAGCGTCACGCCGGCGCGCTGGGCGAGCCGCTCCACGGCCTCGACGAAGCTGAGCGCCTCGGTCTGCTGGACGAAGGTGATTACGTCGCCGGACTGGCCACAGCCGAAGCAGTGGTAGAAGCCGTTCTGCGGGTTGACGCTGAAAGACGGAGTCTTCTCATCATGGAACGGGCACAGGCCCTTGAGTCGCCCGCCGCCCGCGCTGCGCAGCGTGACCGTCTCGCCGATGACCCGCTCGATGGGCGACCGTTCCCGGACCAGCGCGACGTCGGTGTCCCGGATGCGGGCCATCGGGCAGGGACCTCCCCGGCGTGCGGGCGGACAGGTGGGCGGGGAAGGACCTCAGCCTAACCGGCCGGGCGACCGTGCCGGCCGGTGCCGTGTGCCGGATCAGGCACCGGTCAGCTCGGCGTGCCGGCGCACCGCGCTCGCGTCGGTCAAGCTTGCCACCTGGTCGATCACCACCCGCAGCCGCTGGCCTTCGGTTGTCGACGTCTCGAAGGCGGGTTGTAGCAACGGGTCCAACGCAGTCACGCCGCGGCGCATCAGCGCGTCGACCAGTTCCTGCACCATCGCCCGCTGCCGCTGCTGGTGCGCCTGTCGCGGCCGCATCACGTAGTGCATCGCGACCGCCTTGAGCAGCGCCGACTCCTGCCGCACCTCGTCCGGGACCACCAGACCGGCGTCGTACCGGCGCAGCGGACCAGGGCCGGCGACCGCCCGGGTCGCGTCGATCGCCGCACCGCTGAAACGCCCGATCAGCTCGCTGGTCATCGCCTTCAGCGCCGCGGTGCTGGCCGGGCCGCCGTCGTACCGGGTAACCCACCAGGGCTGGGCCTGCAGCCCGGTGAGCCGGGCCCGCAGCACCGCCGGTTCGACCTCCGGCAGGTAGGTCTGGGCCGCGACCGATAGGACGGCGTCGGCGTCCAGCACGGCCGGGTCGATACGCCGGGATTGCACCCCGTCCTCGTAATCGTGCACCGAGTACGCCACGTCGTCCGCCCAGTCCATGATCTGCGTTTCCAGCCCGCGCCGTCCCTCGGGGGCCCGCTCGCGGAGCCAGTGGAAGATCTCGAGATCGTCGGTATAGACGCCGAACTTCCCGCCGCTCGCGGGTCGCGGCCACGGGTACTTGCAGGCGGCATCCAGCGTCGCCCGGGTCAGGTTCAGCCCGGCGCCCGGGATCTTCACCTCGAGCCGGGTCAGCAGCCGCAGCGACTGGGCGTTGCCTTCGAACCCGCCGATATCCGCAGCGAGTTCGTCCAGCGCCAGCTCGCCGTTGTGGCCGAACGGCGGGTGGCCCAGGTCGTGAGCCAGACAGGCCGCCTCCACCAGGTCGGGGTCCGCACCGAGCGCCACGGCGGTCTCCCGGCCGACCTGCGCGCATTCCAGCGAGTGGGTGAGCCGGGTACGCGGGAAGTCGCTCTCCGCGACATCCACCACCTGGGTCTTGCCCGCGAGTCGCCGCAACGCCGCGGCATGCAGCACCCGCGCCCGGTCGCGCGCGAACGGTCCGCGGCCCGGGCGCGCGGAGGCCTTCCGCGGCTCGTCCGCCCACCGGGCGACCGCGTGCGCGTCGTAGCCGCTCACGGGCTGTGGAAGACGCGGTAGTACAGGTACGCCGCCGTCTCACGCGCGATGTAGCGCCCCTCGGTGACGCGGCCGTGGCTCGCCGGCCCGGTCCGGGTCGGCGACGTCTGCGCGGTCAATCCCAGATCGCGGGCCATCGTCCGGCTGCGCAACGAGTGCCAGGGATCGGTGACCAATACCACGCTGTGCCAGCCGTGGGTGCGCAAGACCGTGTTGGCCGCACGTAATGACAGCAGCGTGTCCGATCCGACGCCGACCGCGGTGATCGCGGATGCCGGCACTCCTCTACCGGTCAGGTACATCTGCCCCGACTGCGCTTCGGTGTAGACGTCGCCGGTGCGCTTGCCGCCTACGGTGACGATCTGCGGGGCGATCCCCTGCTCGTAGAGGTCGTACGCATGGTCCAGCCGGGCCTTCAGCGTCGCGCTCGGGCGCCCGTCGTACTGCGCGGCGCCGAGCACCAGGATTGCGTCGGAGTGCGGGCGGTGGTCCTGCCGCCCGACCTGCCAGACGCGGAACGCGGTGATCGCCACCAAGAGGACCAGGAGCCCGACCAGGGCGAATCCGATCCGGCGTACCCAGCGCCACCAGGAGCGTCGCGGACACCAGTTCCGCCACGACCGCGTGCGGACGGCGTCCACGCGCTCGGGGGCCTCGATGCTCACCACCCCAGGTTAGTCGGGCAGCACCCCCGCTCCCCAATTCCCGCGCGGCACCCCACTGCCACCGGGCCTCCGGTTTTTGGCCCCCGTGACGGCCCGTCCGGGCCACAAAAACCGGAGGCGGGGAATCAGGCTCAGCGGGTGTCGCTGCCGGTGGATTCCAGCGCGGCACGACCGGCCTCCAGCCGGGCCACCGGAACCCGGAACGGCGAGCAGGATACGTAGTCCAGACCGACCTGGTGGAAGAAGTGCACGCTGTCCGGGTCGCCGCCGTGCTCGCCACAGACGCCAAGGTGCAAGTCCGGCCTGGTCGCGCGACCGGCCTCGACCGCGGTTGCGACCAGCGCCCCGACACCGTCTCGGTCCAGCGTC
>DASZVT010000028.1:0-2989 GCA_035546915.1 Mycobacteriales bacterium
CTGCAATCGATCCTGGACCAGCACACGTCGCCGTGGGGCGTGAAGGTGACGATGGTGGAAGTGAAGCAGGTGGACCTGGCGGAGCAGATGATCCGGGCGATCGCGCGGCAGGCGGAGGCGGAGCGGGAGCGACAGGCCCGCATCATCACGGCAGACGGCGAACTGCAGGCGTCGCAGAAGCTCGCGGCGGCGGCCCGGACCCTGTCCGCGGACCCGGCCGGACTGCAGTTGCGGCTGCTGCAGACCGTGGTCGAGGTGTCCGCGGAGAAGAACTCCACCCTGGTGATGCCCGTTCCGGTGGAGCTGCTCCGCTTCTTCGAACGGCATGCGGAGGCGGTGGCGCCGCCGGCGAAGGCTGCCGCGAAGAGCACCCCGCGGGCGAATCGCGCTAAATAAGCGGATCTTGCGGGAAAGTCAAGACTTCCCCCGGCGCGTCGTAAGGGGAAAGCTGGCAGCGGATCGCTTGTGTCACGAGCGCTGTACCCGGAGGTCTGCCGATGGCTGCCGCTGCAACCGCGTCCACTGTGTCGCCCATCCTCGCGCATGTCGACGCCACTTGGCGCGCCTCGGCGGCGTGCCAGGGGAGCACCGCCGCCGCGTTCTATCCCCCGAGCACGACCGAGACGAGGGAGCAACGGCAGCGGCGCGAATCGGCGGCCCGTGAGCTGTGCGGTCGGTGCCAGGTGCGCGAGGCGTGCCTGGAGTACGCGCTCTACGTGCAAGAGCCGTACGGCATCTGGGGCGGCATGAACGAGCTCGAGCGTCGTCGCCTGCTCCGGCGCCGCACCGCGTCCTGAGCAATCGGCAGCCCGCGCGCGCTGCGGCGGCGCGCTGCCTCTAAGGTTCCGACCATGACGCGCTGGGAGTACGCCACTGCACCGGTGCTGGTGCACGCGACCAAGCAGATCCTCGACAACTGGGGAGCCGACGGCTGGGAGCTCGTCCAGGTGATCCCGGGCCCGAACAACCCGGAGCAGCTAGTGGCGTACTTCAAGCGCCCGCTGCCGGACGGCTCCTGACCGCGGGCCGTGACCGCCTCCCCGTCCGCGGCCGAGCGGCTCGCCGCACTAGGTCTGCACCTGCCGCCGGTCCCGCCCCCCGCGGGCCATTACCTGCCCGCGCGGCGGCACGGCGACTTGGTCTTCACCGCGGGCCAGCTGCCGCTGGTGGACGGCACGCTGCCGTGCACCGGTCTTGTCGGCGGGCAGGTCAGCGCCGAGCAGGCCCGCGACTGCGCGCGGCTGGCAGCACTGGGCGCGCTCGCTGCGATCGTCGGCCTGGTCGGTGACCTCGACGCGGTGACCGGAATCGTGAAGGTCACCGGCTTCGTCGCCAGCGCGCCCGGCTTCACTGCCCAGTCGGCCGTACTCAACGGTGCGAGCGAGCTGCTCGGCACCGTCTTCGCGGACGCGGGGAAACACGCGCGCAGCGCGGTCGGCGTGGCCGCGCTGCCACTCGACGCACCGGTCGAGGTCGAGGTCATCGCATCCGTCCGCTGACGTTTCGGCGCCGATGTACGTCGGCGGGACCGTGTCCGTGATCGTTGCGGTGTGACGCAGGTCTCGCGAACGCGGTGACTGCGCGCGACGCACCGTATGGTGACGCCGTGAGCACGAAGTGGGCATCCCCCGAACTGCACGACCGGCTGCGAGCAATGCTTGCTGGCGACATCCGACCGGTGACGACCAAGGACGCCGCGACCGTGGTGCTCGTCCGGGACGCGGCTACCCCGCGTGCGGATGGCAGCGGCCGGCTCGAGGTGTTCCTGCTCCGTCGCGTCGCGACCATGGCCTTCGGGGCGGGCATGCACGTGTTCCCGGGCGGGAAGGTGGAGCCGGACGACGAGGTGGACCCGTCCGTCGCGTTGCCGACCGCCTGGGCGGACCAGCTGGCCGGTGGTGACCCTCAGCTGCTGCGCCGGATCGTGGGCGCGGCCGTCCGGGAGACGTGTGAGGAGGCCGGCGTCCAGCTCGACCCGCTGCAGCTGAAGCCGTTCGCGCACTGGATCACCCCGGAGGTGGAGCAGCGGCGCTACGACACCCGATTCCTGATTGCGGCGATACCGGACGGCCAGCAGGCGACCCGGGCCGACGGGGAGAACGACCGCGGCCTGTGGGTGAGCCCGCAGGCCGGGTTACAGCTCACCCTGATGCCGCCGACCCGGGCCAGTTTGCAGGACCTCGCCGAGTGCGCGGATACCGCGGTGGCGCTGGGCCGGGTGCGGTCGTTCCGGGCGATCTTGCCCCGATTCGAGCTGGACGGCGACGGCTTCCGCTTCGTCGTGCAGGAGCGCTGAGGCCGGTGACGCCGGGCGAGACCGCCGTCGCCCCGGATGGGGCCGACGGCGCGCGGGCCAGCAAGGTGCTGGCGCCCAACCCCGGTCCGATGACGTTGCAGGGCACCAACAGCTGGGTGATCGCCGCCCCCGGCGGCCGCAGCGTGGTGCTCGACTGCGGGCCGGACGACGCGAGCCACCTGCTCGCCGTCGCGGAGCGAGCGCGCGCTGGCGAACGGGAGGTCGGCGCGGTCCTGGTGACTCACCACCACCTCGATCACGCCGAGGGCCTGGCCAGCTTCAGCGCCCGTACCGGGGTGCCGCTCACCCCGGTTGCGGACGGCGACGTCATCCGGGTGGACGGCCTGACGCTGCACGTCCTCGGCACGCCGGGGCACACCGCCGACAGCGTCACGTTTCTCGATCGGGACGAGGGCTGCCTCTACACCGGCGACACCCTGCTGGGTGAGGGCACCACCGTCGTCGCGCACCCGGACGGCAGGCTCGGCGACTATCTGGACAGCTTGCGCCGGCTCGCCGGTGTCGAGGCCACCCGGATCCGCCCGGGGCACGGCCCGGACGTCACCGACGTGGCCGGGTGGATCGCCTACTACCGGTCACACCGCGCCCAGCGGCTGGACCAAGTACGGGATGCGGTCGCGGCCGGTGCGGTCACCGCACAGGCCGTCGTTGAACTCGTCTATGCCGACGTCG
>DASZVT010000029.1:0-9017 GCA_035546915.1 Mycobacteriales bacterium
CCGCACCCGGCCAGCACGGCGCACCCGAGCAGCGCCGCGATCAGCCCGGCGGCGGCACGACTGCCGGCCCGCCAGCGGCTCATGCTGCCCTCCGTCCTCGGTATCGGCGGCACGGTAGCTGACAGCCGCAGGCGCACCAGATGATCCGCCGGTCCATCGTCGCCGACGCCGCCGGCACGCGCACGCCGGGGCAGCGGTGTCGGCCCGGACGTCCTGTGGAAAGAGACGGTCGGCTGTGCAGAACCGGGGTGGTCGTGAGCCGGGTCGGCGACGCTGACAGGGTGCAGGTCCCCTACCGCCCGGCCCGGATGGTGCCGCCGCAACCACCGGTCCAGCAACTCCCGCTGACCGAGCCGCCGCCGCAAGCCGGCCCGGCGGCCGGCTGGATCACGGCGGTGCTGCCGGCGCTCGGCATTCTGCCGGTCGTCTTCTTCGCCGCCGGCGGCGGCGGAACGTCGGTCTTGCTGGTGCTGCTGATGATCCCGACCCTCGGCGGCAGCGTGGCGATCGCGTTCGGACAACGTCACCGCCGACGGCACGACACCCGTCGCGCGCAGCAGCGCTGGCACGCCCATTGCGACGCGCTCATCGCACGCTGCGAGGATGCCGCCCACCAGCAGCGGATCGCCCTCGACCGGCTGTACCCGCCTCCGTCCGCCCTCCGGACGTGGCTCGAGGCCGGGCACGCCTTCGAGCGCAGGATCACCGATCCGGATGCGCTCCACGTCTGCGTCGGTTCGGGGCCGGTCCCGGCCCGTGTGCGGGTCACCCGTTCCCCCGCGCCTCTCGCCGACGTCGCCCCGGCGCTCGCGGCACGTGCTGCCGCGGCCGTGGACAGCACCGCGGTGCTCACTGCGGCTCCGGTCACCGTCGGATTGCGCGAGGCGGGCGTGATCGCCCTCACCGGACCGTCCCAGGCCTGTACCCGCACGGCCGCCGCGATCGTCGTACAGCTGGCCTGCCACCACGCGCCAGCGGAACTGGAACTGGCTTGGTCGGTCGACGACTGCGACTCCTGGTCATGGTTGGACGAGGTCCCGCACACCGTCCGGCCTACCGGCTCGCCCGGCCCCGGAATCGAACCCGGCGCGCTCGCCGGCTGGCTCGTCACACCGGGTGACGGGGTCCGGGTCGCAGTCGTGGACGGCTATCGCCCCGGCGCCTGCCCGCAGTTGGATCTCGCGCTGACACAACCGAACACGGTGGCCGTGGTGTGCTGCGCCGACGAACTGCCCGCTCGCGTCGGCGCCCACCTCGATCTCGCGCGGCTGCGGCTGACCGACACCGAAGCGCGGCGCGCGGTCGACCGTTTCGACTCCGTCGAACCGGCTGCAGCGCAGGCGATCTGCCACGCGCTGCGGCGACAGCTGCCGGTGCCTCTTCCGCGCGGGCCAAGCCTCGCGCAGCTGCTCGCCGAGCCAGGCGAGGTGCTGCGCGTGCCGCTCGGTCTCGACCCGACCGGAACGCCGGTGTATCTGGACCTGCGCGAGGCTGCGGCTGGCGGGGACGGTCCGCACGGTTTGCTCGTCGGCGCCACCGGGTCGGGCAAGAGCGTCGCGCTCCAGGCTGTCGTCGCCGGCCTGTTGGCGCAGCAGCCCCCGTCCGCGGTCACCCTGCTGCTGATCGACTTCAAGGGTGGCGCGGCATTCGACGCGTTTGGCTCGGCGCCGCACGTCGCCGGCACGGTGACGAACCTCGACGGCGACAGCACTCTGCTCGACCGGGTGCAGGCATCCCTCGACGCCGAAATCGTGCGACGCCAGCAACTGCTGCGCCGTGACGCCGCGGCCTCGATCCCTGCCCTGGTGGTAGTGATCGACGAGGCCGGCGAGTTGCTCGCCGCGCATCCGGAGCTGGCCGCCACCCTGGTACGGCTCGGTCGAGTCGGGCGGTCGCTCGGAATCCACCTGCTGCTTGCGACGCAGCGCTGGGACGACGGCCGCTTCCGGGAGTTGGACGCACACCTGCGACTGCGGCTGTGCTTGCGGACCTTCACCGCGGAGGACTCCCGTGCGGTTCTCGGTACGGACGCAGCTCTGCGGTTGCCGGCACGGCCGGGAGCGGGTTGGCTCGCGGTCGATGGCCAGCGCCGGCGGGTGGACGTGCTGCCGCTCGGGCCGGAACTTCCGGTCGTCCCCGGCGACGCAGCCCGGCCGGTGTGGCTGCCGCCGCTCCCCGACCGGCTCCCCCGCGCGTCGTTGCCGGCGGACGGTGGCCCGCAGCAGGTCGTACTCGGCCTGCTCGACCTGCCGACGCAGCAACGGTACGAACCCCTGCTGGTCGACCTTTCGTCCGGCGGTGGTCACCTGGCGGTGGCCGGCGGTCCGCGGTCCGGTGTCTCGACCGCACTGCAGTCGGCGGCGGTAGGGCTGGCCGACGCCGCGCCGGTCGGCGAGGTCGCGATCCACGTGATTGACCTCACCGGCGGATTGCGTCCGATCACGACGTTGCCCCAGGTCGGCACGTACGTCGGTCCTGCCGATCCGGACCGAGCACGCCAGGTGCTTCTCGCGGTGCAGGAGGAGATGCTGGCCCGACTCGCCGCCCCGGACCGGCCCCGCGCGTGCTGGCCGCTGGTGGTCGACGGTCCCCGCCAGCTGCGTGACGACGAGGCCGCCGACGCTGCTCTCACCGACCTCGTTACCCGCGGCGCGGCAGTCGGAATCCCGCTGCTGCTCGGTCTCCGCCGGTGGGCCGATCTGCGCCCCGCGGTGCTGGACGCCTGCCACGCCCGGGTCGAACTACGGCTGCTGGACGCAACGGAGAGTCTGCTCGGCCGCTCCGCCCCACTGCCGCCCCCCTTGCCCGGGCGCGGAAGGCTGCCGGACGGCACTCACCTGCAGGTCGCGCTGCCGGACGTGGCGGCGGCGACCGTGCAGGGAGAGCGCCGTTGGCAGGGCCGCCGAGCACCGGCGCTGCGGCCACTGCCGCGGATGCTGACCGCGCCACCGGCCGCCGGCGACGGCGGGTTCCCACTAGGGGTGACGGGCCCCTGGCACGAACCGGTGGTGCTGGACCTGTTGGTCCCGGGTGCGCACTTGGTGGTGAGCGGCGATCCGCGCACCGGCCGGAGCACGGTCTTGCGCAGGATCGCCGCGCACGTCGCAGCAGCGCCGGTGGAACTGTTCGTGCTGGACCCGCGCCGCTCGCTCATCAGCGCGGTGCGGCGCTCCGGAGCGACGTACGCGAGCACCCCGGACGAGATCGTGGCAGCTTGCCACCGACTCCGCGATCTCCTGGACCAGCGCGGCACAGCCGACAGCGGACGCTCCACTCCGCTGTTCCTGGTCGTCGATGACAGCGACCTGCTCGACCTCACCGGTTCCCGACCTTCTCTCCCCTCCGCCACTCCCGGCATGCACTCGCCGTCGCTCGCCGAGATCGCTGCCGCATTGCCGTGGTCTGCCGAGCTCGGCGTGCACCTCGTGATCGCCCGTCCGCCCCGGGCCGGACGGATCGGGTTCGATCCAGTCGCCGACCGGATGCACGCGGTGGCAGCCGCTGAATTGCACCTCGCCGGCGACCACGACGGCCGGCTACGCCGCGACACCATGCCGCAGCCGCCCGGCCGCGGGACACTGCTCGCGGCCGGCCGCCCCGCCACGACCCTGCAGTGCTACGCGGAGCCGCCGGCCTGACCCATGGCTGGCCCCAGTCCGGCAACCGGCAGAGCGGTACAACTGCCCGTCAGCCGGTCCAGCGGGATGCACCCGCCGCATCCTTGCCCAGCACGGTCGCCACACCGGCCACCTGCGCCGGATCGGTCAGCACCACGCCCAGCTCACGATCGCGCAGCAGCGACTGCGGACCGATGTTCTGCGACCCGACCAGGGCCCGGGCGCCGGACTGGCCGGCGTCGACAACCAGCGCCTTGGCATGCACATACAGCGGATGTTCGCCCTGGTAATAGCGCACCGCCACGCCGGCCCGCGCGAGCAGGGTGAGGTTCGCGGCGTAGCGCCGGTTGTACGTCATCACCAGCGAGACCCGTACACCGCGGCGAGCGGCGGCGACCAGCGCCGCGACCACAGGGCCGTCGCTGAGTTCCTCCGACTCGACCGCGATGGACGTCCGTGCCGACGTGATCAGGGTGACGAGCGCCCCGCGCGCACCGGGACTCCACACCAGATCCTCTCCTGCCGACGGTGCGATCCGGCGGCCGTGAATGTCGGCCTCGAAAACTTCCTCGATCGCCCGCACGTCGGCCGGATCTGTGGTGACGACTCCGAAGTCGCGCGTCGTCGGGTAGTACCGGCTGGTCAGGTTGAGCGTCAGAATGGCGGCGAGCGAACCGTCGACGACCACCGACTTCTGGTGCGTCGCCGCGTACCGATCGCTGGCCCAGAACACCTGCACGCCATGGGATTTCAAGTAGGCGTACGCAGCCGCGTTGTTCTTGGCTTCGAGCCGGTGGTCGAGCAGCACCCGGACCCGGACGCCGCGCGCCGCGTCCTGCGCCAGGATGCGCTCAGCCTGCTCGTCGACGAGTTCGTACATGGTCATGTCCAGCCGCGCTCGCGCCGATCGCAGCACCGCGTAGACACTCTGCACCCGCTCGTCCGGCTCGAGGAACACGCGATTGCCGGTGGCGGCCGGCACCACCGCGGTCGGCAGCCGGTACGCGGGACCGGACGACGAAGACCGGGCCCTGACCAGGACAACGGTGACCACCAGCACGACCACGAGCGTCACCGCCGCCGTCACGGAGCGGCGACGGGCACCGAGGCGGCTGGGCATCCCGCCAGTCTTGCTGCTCGCACGGTCCGCGCCAGCGAGGCCTGCCGATCTGTGCAGGGCCAGCCCCCACCTGTGGAGCAACGACGCCTGCAACCTGACCCCACTCAAGTGCGCCACCCCTAGCTAGATCCAGGCCGCGCGCCAACTCGCGTGCGCCGTCGGTAGCCTTGGCCGGTGGCAGAGCAGACGGCATCCGGCAGCGGCGCCCGCAACCAGGGCAAGCGGCGCGACGACGGCAAGGCCGCAGGCAAGGGGGTCACCCCCCAGTCCGAGGACTTCTCCGCCTGGTACAACGAACTGGTCCTCAAGGCCGAGCTCGCCGACCGCGGTCCGGTCAAGGGGACGATGATCATCCGGCCGTACGGGTACCGGATCTGGGAGCTGCTGCAAGCCGAGCTCGACGCCCGGATCAAAGCCACCGGTCACGACAACGCGTACTTCCCGCTGTTCATCCCGGAGTCCGACCTGCGCCGCGAGGCCGAGCACGTCGAGGGGTTCGCGCCCGAGCTTGCGGTGGTGACACAGGCTGGCGGGAAGGAGCTCGAGGAGCCGTTCGTGGTGCGACCGACGTCCGAGACGATCATCGGTCGCTCGATGTCGCGCTGGATCTCCAGCCACCGCGACTTGCCGCTGCTGCTCAACCAGTGGGCGAACGTCGTCCGGTGGGAACTACGGCCCCGGCTGTTCCTGCGTACCACCGAGTTCCTCTGGCAGGAGGGGCACACGGCCCACGCCGACGAGGCCGACGCGATGGCCGAGACGATGACGGCGCTCGATTTCTACACCGAGGTCGCCCGCGACATCGCCGCAATCCCGGTAGTCCCCGGCGAGAAGACCCCCGGCGAGCGGTTCGCCGGGGCGGTCCGCACCTTCTCCATCGAGGGCATGATGCGCGACGGTCGTGCCCTGCAGTCCGCCACCAGCCACTACATGGGCACCAACTTCGCCCAGGCGTTCGACATCACCTACGCCGCAGCGGACGGCACCCTCACCCCGTGCCACACGACGTCGTGGGGCATGTCCACCCGGATGCTGGGCGCGGTGATCATGGCCCATGGAGACGACAAGGGCTTGGTGCTGCCGCCCAACCTCGCGCCGTACCAGGCCGTGGTGGTGCCGATCGGACGCGGCGATGCGCTCGCGACCGTCGTCGCCGCGGCGCAGGGCGTGGCCGATCAACTGCGCGGCGCCGGCGTCCGGGTACACGTCGACACGCGCGATGCGTCACCGGGGTTCAAGTTCAACGACTGGGAGATGAAGGGCGCACCGCTGCGGCTGGAACTAGGCCCGCGGGACCTCGACGCCGGCGTCGTCACGGTGGCACGGCGGCTCGGTACGGACAAGCAGACGCTGCCGCTGACCGACCTCGCCGTCACCATTCCCGTTCTGCTGCAGGAGATCCAGCAGCAGGTGTACGAACGCGCACTGTCGTTTCGCGACGCGCATACCCGGTCGGCGGACGACTGGGACGGCTTCGCGGCGGCGGTCGAGACCGGCTGGGTCTCGGTGTTGCACTGCGGCCGGCCGGAGTGCGAGGACGACATCAAGGCCGAGACCGCCGCGACGCCGCGCTGCATCCCCAGCGCGGGCGAGCCGGAGGAAGGGAACTGCGTGCGCTGCGGGCAGCCCTCCGGCTATGGCACGCGGGTGCTGTTCGCCCGCGCGTACTGACCGCCAAGCGCGCTCAGCGCTGCAGGTCGATGACAACCTTGACGTCGTCCGGGTCCTTGGTCAGCGCGGAGGTCCAGTCGTCCATGGTCACGGTCTTGGTGACCAGCCGGGACAGCCAGGACAGGTCCGCCCTGGCCAACGCGTCAGCCGCCTGCTGGTAGTGCCGGTAGGCCTCGTTCACCGACCCGACGATGGTCTGGTTGCCCAGCACCATGCGCTTGTTCAGCGCCGACATCGTGATCTGGTCGGCCGCAGTGTTGCCGGAGATGCCGATCAGCACCGCGATCCCGTTCGGCGCCAACACACCGACCACTTGGGCGATCAGAGCGCCCACCCCGGTCCCCTCGATCACCACGTCCGGCGCGAAGCCCAGCGCGTCCACGCCATCGTGGTGGTACGTGGCCCCGACCGCAGTGACCAGGTCCGCCTTGATCCCACCGGCGACCCGGTCCAGCACGTGCACCTCCAAGCCCCGCTGCACTCCGAGCAGCGCGGCGAGCAGGCCGACCGGGCCGGCACCGGTCACCAGCACCCGGTGCGGCGCGTACGTCGCGCGGTGCCCGATCGCCTCCACCTGCTCCCAGGCCTTCGCCACGACCGCGGTGGGCTCCAGCAGGATCCCGGTGTCGCCGAGTGCACCGGGGACCGGTACCAGGAACTCGGGTTCGACGCGCCAGCGGGACGAGCCGTAACCGTGCCGCTGCTTGATGCCCCGCTCGGTGTACTGGCCGTTGGAACACATGTCCCATTCGAGGTTCGCGCACCACGGGCACGGCACCGGGTCCGGCCGCCGGACGACGCCGGCCACCAGATCCCCGGCGGTGAAGCCGGACCCGCCCGGCGCACTGAGTACCCGGCCGAGCGACTCGTGCCCGAGGATCAGCCGCTGCTCGCCGTCAGGAGCCCAGCCGTACCCCTCCTGAGTGATCTCGACGTCGGTGCCGCACACGCCCATGAACAGCCCCTCGACGAGCACCGCCCCATCGGAGTCCGGTGGATCGGGCCACTCCCCCGTCGCGGCGGATTCCGGGTGGCCGGGGATGACGGACAGCGCTCGCATGTCTCCACCGTCTCACGCGCACTGGTACCGGCGCAGGTCGGCGACGACCGACGGCCCGGGCACTCAGCGTTCTCCCAGGGCTCACGCGCCGAACCTTGATCCGCGGCCCTCATCATCGATCTGCGCGGCGCCCCTATTGCTGCCGCAACGGTGAGGAGGAATGGTGGCAGTTCGCGTTCGCGCGCTGGCGCGACGTCCGAAGGTGGTCGTCCCGCTCGCGCTCGTACTGGTGGTGGCAGCCGGGACCGGCGCCTGGGCGGCGACCCGGGGTAGTGACTCGTCCGGGTTCACCACCACAACCACGTTGGCCGACGTCACCACCGGCACCATCACGCAGTCCGTCACGGCGACCGCGACGCTCACCCCACAGACGACATCCGATCTGAGTTTCACCGCGGCCGGCACGGTCACCGCGGTGAACGTCGCCGAGGGCAGCAAGGTCAGCAAGGGCCAGGTGCTTGCCACGATGGACTCCGCGGCGCTGCAAAGCACGGTCGCGCAGGCCAATTCGACCCTGGTGAGCGCGCAGTCCCGACTGAGCTCTGACACCAGTGCTGGCGCTTCGTCCGCCCAGCTGGACGCCGACTCCGCCGCCGTCACCGCCGCTCAGACACAGCTCGCCTCCGCCCAGGCGGCACTGGCCGGGGCTACCCTCACCGCTCCCATCGACGGCACGGTATCCGGTGTCGATATCGCGGTCGGCGACCAGATCGGCGGTGGCGGTTCGGGCAGCCCGTCCAGTGGATCCGGCAGCGGCAGCAGCGTGGCCAGCGGCCAGGACAGCGGCTCCAGCAGCTACGACATCGAGGTGGTCAGCACCGGCTCCTACGTCGCCACCGCGTCCTTCGACGACACCGAGGTCGGCCAGATCAAGGTGGGTGACCAGGCGACGCTCACCCCGACCGGCACCGCCGCCGGGTCGAACATCTTCGGCACGGTCGCCTCGGTGAGCAACGTCGCGAGCAGCGACTCCACCACGTCCAGTTATCCGGTGGTGGTCAACGTCACCGGCAGCCCGACCGGCCTGCACTCCGGCCAGACGGTCTCGATGGTGATCACCACCAAGCAGCTCACCGACGTCACCCTGGTACCCACCGCGGCCATCGGCCGCGACACGGACGGCAGCAGCTACGTCACGGTGCGCAACGGCGGCAAGGACGTGAAGACCACCGTCACCACCGGGGCGGCGTCCGGCGCGCAGACGCAGGTCGTCAAGGGCGTGAGCGCCGGGGACAAGGTCGTCGTGACGACGATCCGGCGCAGCGGCGGGAACCTGCCCGACCTGCGGCGCAACGGATCCGGCGGCGGGGGGCTTGTCCAGCGGGGCGAGGGCGGCTTCGGCGGCGCCCCGCAGCGCTTCACCGGCGGGTCGAGCGGTTTCGGCGGCGGGCGATGACCGGCCGGACGCCCGTGATCGACGTCCGCGCCTTGCGCAAGACCTACGCGACCGGAACGCTGACATTCGAGGCGTTGCGTGGGATCGACCTGATGATCGAGTCCGGCGAGTACGTCGCGGTGATGGGACCGTCCGGGTCGGGCAAGTCGACCC